>DACJ01000010.1 GCA_002494765.1 Euryarchaeota archaeon UBA186 | reverse complement strand
TCTCTTTTTGGCTTAACTGAAGCCTACACTTCACATATGAATGAGGTATCAAGGGAGGTAATGGTCGACATATTCACCGGTCACGGAAGGCTGGTAACTGATGATAGCAATGCCTGGGATGGCTTCTATTCCTTTGGAGAGATCCAGGACGCGGAGGGGCTTGCATCCAGCCTGGAGGAGGAGGGATTTGGGGCTTCAGTGGAAGCGTGTGCCTTCGTACTTCCCATGTATGGATATGATGATGGCCCGCCCCTGGAGCTCAGGGGTATACACACGAATAGGGGTGATATTTATAAGTTAGAAAAATACCTGATAAAGGGCAGTTACTTCAATGATGGTGTAAAATACACCAGGGAGAACGGCTATGGGTCCCAGTTCACGACGCTTATAATGCCAGATCGCAACAGGTACAAACCCTATCCCGCCATAATATCCGGCGCCAGGGCAAGCTCCCTGGGACTGGGGATCGGCGATACGATCACGGCTCCCTCATTTACCGCCGTCACCCCGCTTCTCGATAAAAAAGATATGATGTCCATGATGAAATATCTCCCAAGCATGGTTAAGGCTCTGTTAAGCGGCACCGCTTTGAACGCCCAGGTTGAGATAATAGGAATATACGAAACCCCAACAGAGCTCCCCGGAGTTGTGACGGTGTTCCTGCCCATAGAGTCCTTAAAGGAGATCAACGGTTGGGGAGATAAAGAGGGCACGGCGATTCATCTGATCTTTCCTGAGCCCGATGAGTTAACATCGATTGAGAGTGATCTGGAGAGCAGGACGGGATTAAAAGTCGTCACCTGGAGAGATGGCATTAGATTCATAGGGGGCGATATCTACGAAATTATGCGCAGTTCGATGAGAGCGATAACCCTAGCTTTGATGATCATAATTCTCATCTCCATATTTGCATGGATGAACTCCATAGTTGCCGGTAAAAAGAGAGAAATATCGATGCTCAGAACCTACGGGCTAAAGAGGAGGGATAACCTGCACATATTTCTCCTGATCGGGATCGTTATAGGGCTCTTAGCTGGGGCAGGGGCGCTTTGTATGAGCACCATCTCGATGTTCCTCTTCAGCGGAACCACGATAAAACTGGCCGGGGGGCTCTTCGCTCCCAAGTTCTCGCTGGATTCCTCACTATCTCTGAAACTGCTCTTAGAACAGGCCCTCTTCCCAGTGCTGGTCTGTATGCTAGGTGTTTTGATCCCATCGATAAGGTCTTCCAGAGTAACGCCCGTTGAGGGCTTAAGAGACAGTAAAATGTGATCCGATAGCCCTGATTACAATGAGCCTTCGCCATAACCTCTAAGGCCCGATTCGGCGATTCGGCGAGAAAAACTAGATTTGGCGAAAAAAGTATAAATACGGCAACAGAAGATTAGTAGGGAGTTATGGAAATCACCGTGAAATTCCATTCATTGCACGCCGTCGTCGCCGGCACGCGCCGAGACGAAATGACGGCCAGCGAGCCCCTAACGGTTAAAAAACTGCTCGAATTACTGCTGAGAAAATATCCAGGTCTTGAACGCCTGGCAGAATCCACCATCGTTTCGATAAACCGTAAATTGGTCCACGATGACGCGATGATTAACGACGGCGATGAGGTCGCGCTTCTCCCGCTGGCCGGAGGTGGTTAATACGGCATTCATCAAAGGTTGGTTAGGCAGCTCATTCAACCTCTCCCTCGATATCCAGTATCGCATCTCGCAATTTTTTCAATTTTTCTTCTTCAACTTTCCAGTAGCCCCTTCTTTTCGATTCCATTAAGAGTTCGCACATCTTCACGGCGGCATAGGGATTGTTCAATTGAAGTCTCTTCCTCATCTCCTCGTCAAATATCAGTCTATCCGCAACCTCATCGAATAGCCAGTTTTCCACCTCACCCGTGGTGGCCGCAAACCCCAGAAGATTCTCCACCCTGTCTTTTATCTCCTTTGCGCCGTGAAAGTCATGATTTAACATCCCCTCTATCCAGCGCGGGTTTAGAGTTCTCGCTCGTGTTGCCCTCTCGATAGACGTTTTCAGATCATCGACCATCACATCTTCTTCCGTCGAATCCGTGACTAAAACATCAACTTTTTCCCCTTTTTTATCCTGGACGCTCCTTGAAAGCCCACCCAGAAACTCATAGTAGTGGTCCAGGTCGGTGACCTCATACTCTGTGTTATCCCTCTCCTGGGTGACGATGTCGATGGATTTTAAAGCGGTGGAGAATGCTCGCTCGCCCTTTTTGACCCCGCTTCTGAGGTATGCATAGTTCATGCTATCGTCGTAGCTCGCAACCAGCTCCCCTTCATCGTTCCAGCTACTGCTCTCTACCAGAGTGCGCATAGATGTCCCATACTCCGTTGGCGAGGGCCCAAAGATCCTTGCCAGAGCAAAATCCCCCAGCTCGTCTTTAGTCTCCAGATAGTGTTTCCTCACGAAATTTTTTTCGGGCGCCTCATCAAGTTCAGTGACCATCTCTATGGCCCTGTTTATCAGATCCATGTGCGTGCCGAACAGATCTCTGAATATCCCACAGATAGTTACTACCACATCGATCCTCGGTCGCGTCAACTCCTCTAGCGGTATAACCTCCAGCTCTTTAAACCATAAGCTCTTTCTATGTCTTATCCTCACCCCGATGAGAGACAGTATAGTTGCAATGGTGTCCCCGCCCGTCTTCATGGTTTCAAATCCCCAGAGCACTATCCCAACGCTCTCCGGGCATTCCCCATACTTTTTCAGATATGAATCGATTAGCAAGCTCGCGCTTTTTTTACCTCTCGCCTCAGCCGCCACGGTTGGGACGAGTCTCGGGTCAAATGCATACATCGCCCTTCCAGATGGGTACACGTCCGGGTCGCGAATGGGGTCTCCGCCACGGGCTGGTTGTATGTATCTCCCCTCTAGAGCTCGCAGGAGATTATCACACTCTGTCGATTCCTGGGCCTTGTCGGCGATGCCTCTCGCGAAATCCGCATATGCTTCGGGCAGCCATTTTGGGCGTCCACCATTAAGCAGGTCTTTGATAATCTTTTTCGCCTCCGTCTCTATCTCATCTCCCATTCGCGTATCCTTTGCTCTCTCCCAATCGATGCTTTTCTCTTTTGCCAATAGCTTGAGAATGGATGGGAATTCTCTATCTACTCTCAGCACCCCTAGCATATAGTCGACGAGTTCTTCTTTGGTGGGGATTCTGTCTATTACATGCAATCCATAGGGGATTAATCTCCTTTTCAACCTGTAGAGTTCTCTCCTCAAATCATTCAATTCCAGGGGCAGATGGAGATCTCTTGCGCTTTCTCTGATGATATCTTGAGTTTTCTCGTCTCCTTCATACTGATTCAACAGATCCTCGAGAACGACGTATTTCTCGTAAAGGCCCGAACTTTTCATGGGTGGGGAGGCGTGCGAAATGCAGAGCGCGTAGGAACGTCTTTTTGCGATGGTTGATTCGGAGGTATTGCCCACCCAATAATAGTAGATATTGGGCATGCTCCCGATGAGAACATCCGGAAAACATTCGGATGATAATGCTACCTCCTTTCCCTTTGTAAACTCAAGAGTGCCGTGCATTCCGAAATGTATTACCGCGTCTGCGTCGAACTCTTTTTCCAGGAAAAAATAGTATGCCAGGTACTGATGATGGGGTGGCAGTTCCTTATCGTGGTAGGCCTTATATATGTCTTCATGTACACCCCTCGATGGCTGAACGCCCAGAAATATATTGCCCAGGATGATCCCTGGAACCAAAATATCTTGCCCCTCAGTCATTATGTCCCCAGGTGGTTCGCCCCAGTGATCGATCACCCCCTCTTGAACCGATTTTGGAAGCGATCTGAACCATGAGATGTATTTATTGGCGGGTATTTTAATTCCAGATTTTTGGATATAATTAGGGCTGTTAACTACCCCGGAGGAGATGAAGAGATCTCCTAGATTTAGATCGAGATTGATTTGAGGGGCATGATACCCCCTTTCTCTCAGCTTTACCAAAAATCGCCCCATGCTCTCGAAGACGTCCAGATAGCCAGCGCTTGCTAGATTATCCTCCCCTGGAGGATAATTATATGTGACAATGGCGATCTTTTTCTCGCCGTTTGGCTTGGCCCTTAGAGACAACCATTTTTTTATCCTCTCGCCCAATCTTTTTATTCCGTCTTCTAAAACTTCTATCTTTTTTATTTTCCCCATGATTGGATCATCGATGCTATTGAGCCCAGCGACGAAGATAGGTTCTATGCCGCCATCTAGTTCTGGCAGAGTTATTCCAAGAGCAACTTCAAGGGGATTTATTCCATGTTTGCCCTCTTTCCATTTTTCTATCTCGGTTTCATATGACCTGAGCCCTATAATGTAAGGCACATCCACGTCCTGGAAAAACTTATGGGTGGGCTCAGGATCGCCACCATAGGGTCCACCGTGAATTCTGAAATACTGCAGATTCAGGAACAGATCGATTTCTCTTAGATATTTGCCGATTGCTTCTACATTATATTCCACCCGGGCGGACACGAATATTATGTTGACATCGTTTTTAAGGCATTCATATAGGGCATCGGCTATCGGTCTGGTGTCGTCAAAGTGCATATGGCCGTAGAGTAGAACCCCTACAGTCGGTTTTTTGTCGTCGTATCTTATCCTTCTTTTGTATTCTCCAAAATCTTCGATGATCCCGATGCCGGGCAGATACAATCCATAGTCGAGTTGTCGTTTTGGAGGAGGAACTTTGATCCCTCCGATCCCGGCATAATTTTTAAGCAGGAAAAGAATAAGATTCTTCAAGTTCTCGGAATCGCCCTCGGCGTAATACTCCTGGGAAAGAACCCAATTTCGCATATCTTTTATCATACCAAAAGGCACGATTTTCCCCAATTTTTTAGCGATCTCGGAGAATCTCTTAGTTTTTATGTATGCCTCCACGTCGAACTCTTTTTCCTTCTCTGGTTTAAAGATCGCTCCCCCATTGAACTTACCCATTTTCGTTAGGGCGAATACGTGCTGACTGCCGGCAATTAAAACTACCACTGTTTTGTCTTTGCCCTCAAGCATATGGGGAAGCGCCCTCCCGACCCTTATATCGCCTCTTATATCTACGAGTATTACATCCGCTGAGTTTACCTCGTCTTCAATTGGCCTGAGCGACACATCCGGATTTTCATAATCGTCGAAATAGATCTTCTTTACTTCTGCTATGCTCCCATACTCTTGTCTTATCCTCTCGATAGCCTCTTTTAAGGATATCGTGTTGTTGATCGTCGTTAAAGCGAGAATCTTTTTCACATCACGTCCTCTAAATAAAAGTGGGGGGCAGCAAACGTTCTAGCGACATCCTCCAGCACCCCTATACTCCTGTTCTTGCTTTCAGTATTTACAACCACGAGGTTTGCCCCGTTGGTATACGGTGAGATGAACTTTATGTCCTCCTCTATGCTATTTTTAATAAACACGTTGCCCTTGCCGTCAGATACGAGTATAATCGTGGGGCTCACCTTCGTTTCTTTTTCAGCCATCTGAAATGCCTTATAGAGCGCGGGAGTGAGTGGTGTCTTACCACCCGTTGGTAGTTTCTCCAGCTCTTCTTCTACTCTGATGATGTCCGAAGTTGGTGGTACCACAACCTGGGCGCCCTCTCCTCTGAACGCTAAGAGCGCGAGCATGTTTTTCTTTTCGTAGGATTTCTTGAGCAGAAGCCATGATAACGTCTTGGCAAATCGTATCTTCTTTTCCATTCTCATCGAAGATGATGAGTCAAGAAGGATAATGTAAAGCGCCTTTCCTCTTCTTATCCTGACCTTCTCCATAAGGTGTTCAGGTAAAATTTCCAGTTTCCCAGTTTCTCTAACGGCCTTTCTTAAGGTGGCATCGATCGCTACGCTCTTGGGTTTTTCGCTCTCCCTCGCTTTAACGTATAATCCCCCTTTACCCTCTATTTTCGGAAAATCCCTCCCCTGAGAGTGCCCTCTCATGGCATTTAATTCTAACGGGCCTTTCTTCATCTCGCGTTCCCTATCGAACTCGAAGATCTCTTCTTTGTTTTTGGTCCTTAAAATGGTTTCAATGGTCTCTTTCGTTATGGTCGCTCCCCTCTCAAAAGGCTGCTGGCGCATTCTATGTGGGAGAGCTAGAAGGGCTGCTTCTTCAACGTCCTCCTCCACTACTTGATCTCTTTCACTCAGAGCAGCGAGCGCTTTAGCGGCCTTTTCCATCACGATGTCGGCGCGATGTGTTCTGATACCAAGAGACGTCGTTATCTCGACTATCCCTTCAAGCATCTCCAAAGAGATGCTAACCTGGGGTAGAATAGATTGAGCGTTTACTATTTTCCTTCTAAGGGACTCTTGCTCTTCTTTGAACTTCTCTTCAAATTCCCATGGATCACGGTCGAACTCCCCTCTTCTATCCATTATCGCCAGCCTATCCTCTTTTGAAGAAAGAGCATGCACTTCTACGCATAGTCCAAACCTGTCGAGTATCTGTGGCCTCAAGTCGCCTTCTTCGGGGTTCATAGTGCCCACCAGGATAAAACGCGATGGGTGGTAGAGGGATATCCCTTCCCTTTCCACGGTATTTACGCCCATCGCCGCGGAATCTAAAAGAATGTTAACCAGGTGGTCATCAAGCAGATTTACTTCGTCGATATAGAGTATGTTTCTGTTGGCTTTAGCCAAAATGCCTGGCTCCAGCGCTTTGACCCCATCTTTAAATGCCTTTTTAATATCAATGGTCCCGACGACCATATCTTCGGTTGCTGATAAGGGCATGTCGATAACCTCCATCTTTTTCTCGATACCGGGCAGACAGCCCTCTTTATACCTATCTTGGCAGGACTTGCACATCAACCTCAAATTCTCGGGATGGCAATTAAAAGGGCAATCTTTGACTATCCTTATCTTTGGAAGCAAGTCGGCCAGCGCTCTCACAACGGTCGATTTGCCAGTGCCCTTGTCCCCCTTTATCAGTATTCCTCCGATTGTCGGATCTATGGCATTTATCAGCAAGGCTTTTTTCATTAATCTTTGCCCCACTATCGCCGTAAACGGAAATATCACGAATTTATGATGCACTTTACCACCGTATTACTTTTTATTTTTTAGTGTTACTACAGAGGATACGACTTATAAACTTTCTTACCTTTTTTAATATGGCCACCATTTAGCGCCGCATTATAAATGGATTACCCTTTGAGATGAGGTCCATGTCCATGTCCGCAGCTACCATCTCCGGGACTTTTCCAGCCAATCCAATAACGTCGTCTCTTACGACCGTGCAGGCGATTACGTGATCTTTATTTCCCTCCCAGAAGTTTCTCAGCGTCTTTTTTATCTCCTCTTTTCCGAAATCCCCGATCTCATTCCCAAGCGCCGTTGCAAACGCATCAGCTGTACATGGATCCTCACCGAAAACCGTAGCCGCGTCAGCATCTCCAAAGCTAAATGAATGCCCTATCCTCCCGCTTGATGTGCACACGGCCCTTATTCCGCTCTTCGGTTCTATTCTGAAGGCCATGCTTGATTCATGTCCCGTGTAAACTCCGACAATGATCGGCTCGTCGATCGACATCGCTATGTCACCACCATTATCCACAACGGCAAAACTTGCACCCCGTTCAACCATCCTGTCGACAGCATAACCCGCTATGCATCCAGCTACCGAGGCCATGGGCCCAACCCCCGCAAGTAGCGAAGCGCGAGACATCTCACCTATTAACTTACCTTCACAATGGTATGGAGTGAGGGTGGATAGAAGATATGGATCGTTTTTTATATAATTTTCGATCTCCTCTCTAGCCTCCATCATCGCGTCTGCCGCTACGATGAAGAGCTCGGGATCTTCAGCGAACACCGTAGTAATGGTCTCTTTATGCTGGAAATTATAACGCTTATACTTCATCCGGGTAGGCTCAGAGCTGAGAAGGGGCAAACATCTATACAGACCCCACACCTGGTGCATTTTTTTGGCTCAGCGGCCACTTTTCTCTCCTCGCTCATAGTGAAAACTTCTACAGGGCACACGCTTAGACAAGCTCCGCAGTGAACACAGAGCTCATCATCCTTCTCTACCACTCTCTCGATTTTAGAGGTATCTACGCCGTACTCCCTGAACTTTCTCATTACCTCTTCAGCCCGCTTATCGTCGACTTCTATTATGATCTCCCCTCTTCTAGCCTCCACGCCCGCCTTAATGATGTTAAGGAGGACACCGGTCTCTATGATAGTTCTCGCTAGAGTCGGTTTCCTTATTGATTTCACGTCGAATCTCAGTTGTATCATCATTTTCTCGCCTCCATGAGAGCTTTGCTCACCTCTTCACTGGTGATGAGCCCTATAACCCTTTTCGAATCGATCACAGGAAGAGCGGATATGCCATACTGCTCCATTTTCTTAGCCACGATATCAACTGTCTCTCCGGGCATTGAAGTGACGACCTTTTTAGTCATGATTTTAGAGACATCGCCATTTTCCCCGTTAGCGACGACCTTTGCGATGTCCCATGACGTCACGATCCCCAGCAGTACATCACCCTCACCGGTCACAGGCAGATGAGTCGCGTTGTTCTCCACCATCAAACGCGATGCTTCCTGAATGCTCGTATCTCCAGAGATGATTATCGCATTGCACATAACGCTCTTCACCTCTTTAACCCCGTGGCGGAGCGATTTGGTCACGGCCTTTTGTGGTATCTTCCCAACGGGTGCACTGAGCAGGAACTCTCCAGTTTTTACCATCCCCACTAATTCCTCCGCGATCTTTTTTGCATTGTAGTAACTGGAGAGAGGTGAAACCCTGACTTCCTCGCCGTTTATCTCGATCTTGCCGCTCTTCAGCTCCGCGTAGTTGGCTTTTCTAACCACGGGTTTATCTCTCCTCTGAACTCCAAAGTCGATTATGTTAACCACGATCTCCTCATCTCTTATACCTGTCGCCTTTGCCATCTCAGCGTCCAAAATTGGAATCGCGGCACCGATCCCCACGAATAGAGTGCTTCCATACCCGGGGAAAAACGCCGCCCTTATCCATTCCGTGCTCATCTCCTTCAGGTCGCCCTTGACCATGAGTGTGCCAAATGGGGGCGAGTGCTGGGTTCCCTCGCCCATAACATAACCCTTTGCTCCTCCCAGGAAAATTCTAGTCCCAATTCCGATGGTACGATATTCCGGGTCGTTGTTTAGCGGCGAGAGACTTCCAACCCCGGCATAGGTCACATTTCCCAGGTTTGGCAGGAGCGCGCTCATATAAGTATGAAGGGCCCTCCCGGAAGAATTGGCAGCGGCATTGTACCGTTGATAAGAATTTCTGGGGTTGACCATCGTGGCCTGATTCAGATCCTCCAACCCTATTTCAGTGGCTATCTCCTTTCTGGGGTAGCAATCCGTCACGTATCCATCCGCTTTGAGCTGTATCTCCTTGCCTCTGATCAAATCCTCGAGAACGTGCGCACCGCCGTAATTTGAAATGGACTCGGAGAGTTGCGTCGCGCCGAGATAAGCGTCCACAGCCGCTATTCCGGTGTAGGCCTCGACGTCATTCAGCCAGACTCTCTTCATCTTTATCGGGGGGTCGGCGTGCCCAAAGTTTAAAAAAGCGCCGGATGAGCACATGGCTCCGAATGTACCAGTGGTGACCACGTCGACCTCTTCAGAGGCTTTGTCCGTGCCCAGCTCTGATATGATCTCCTTCATCTCTATGGCAGTCACGACGTTTACATCTCCTCTCTCGATCTTCCTGTTTATGTCGTCAACGGTTTTCACGCGGGGAAAAAGACTGGCCCATATAAAAGAATTGGCATTTTAATTTAGATATGCCAAAAGCCTTTCTTTACGTCGCTCTTGAGTAGACATACGTGGAGAGATAACATGCGCACGATCCAGGGAATAGAGTGCTGGAGTTCTTTCTATCCCTTAAACTTAAATGTCAAGTTTTAAATATGCGCGATTTCTGAATAGGGGCATGGGATATAGCCTGGTTTGCAAAGATTGTGGGTTAAGGTTCAAGGACGAAGGTTTCGACTTTTCTTGCCCGAATGGGTGTTCTGGGGTCATCTCGACCAGGTATGATACGCCCCTACAACCTGAGGGTAGTGGGATCTGGAGATATATCAACTGGCTCCCAGTAAAGCGGCCAAACAGCTACGATCTAACGCCTGTTTTATTGAGAAGCGATCCCATAAGTTCCGAGGTAGGAGCTGAAGTATATCTCGCTTTTCATGGTTACTTTCCAGAGATGGGTGCAAAACTTTTAACGTGCACCTTTAAGGAGGTCGAAGCCGTGGCCTCACTTAGATATGCGGGGGAGCACAAAAGGGACATTGCCGTCGCATCCGCTGGGAATGCGGCAAACGCTTTTCTGAGATTTTCCGAGCTCGAGGACATAAGATCTTATATCTTCATACCCGAACGGGTGTTCGGCAATCTGTTTTGCGAGCGAAAAAGCGAGAACTCTAAGCTGATAATAGTTAAAGGCTCATACGACGCGGCGCAAGACCTCGCCAGAAAATTCTCGAGGTTAAAGGGGATAGCATACGAGGGAGGAGGCCTAAACATCGCTAGAAGGGATGCTCTAGCCACTTTGGCCTATCACTTCCATGAGAGATATGGGTTTCTACCTGATGAGTACTATCAGAGCGTTGGAAGTGGCACTGGTGCCATAGCATTCTATGAGGGTTCCAAGAGGTTGATCAGAGCCGGGGCGGCAAAACAATCGCCAAAGATTGTAGTTGCACAGAACGAACCCTTTGCTCCGATAGTGGATGCGTGGAATGCAAAAAGCAGAGAGATCGCCAAAGATTATGGATTTGACCCCCTTGAAGTGGTGTACGCAAAGGTTTTGACCAACAAGTCCCCTATCTACTCGGCTAGAGGCGGGCTCTATGATATAATGAGTGAGAGCAAAGGGCATGGGGTTTCTGTCTCGGAGAAGGAGGCAAAGTCCGCCGGAAACCTTTTCATAAAAGCTCACAGGATAGGACTTGACCCCGCAGCAGAGGTGGGTTTGGCGGCCCTCCTAAAATCTAGGGCTAACGGGAGAGTGCTGTTGAACATAACCGGTGCTGGATACCAGAGGCTAAAAAAAGACGTGAAGATCGAGAGGCCAGATCCGGATTGGATTGTGGAGGGCGCTGACGATCTAGAGATGATAAGATGATAGAGGATGAGGTAATATCCGCCCTGAAGAGGGGGGGAGTTGACTATGCTCTCTCGCTTCCCTGCGCCAGGACGAAGAGGTTGGTTGATCTAGCTGGTACCTTCGATACGGTAAACCTGAGCAGGGAAGAGGAGGGGGTCGGAATCGGTGCTGGCCTATGGATGGGCGGGAAAAAACCGGTTATGCTCATCCAGAGCTCCGGTATAGGGAACTGTATCAACGCTCTCATGAGCCTCACCTTATGCTATCGACTTCCCTTGCCCATACTGATAAGTTGGCGAGGCGTATACGGAGAAAAGATCGAGGCGCAAAAGTATCTGGGAGAGAGAATTCAGAAAATATTAAAAGCGATCGATGTGGAGGCCATGATCTTCGATGGGAGCGACCTAGATGATCTTGAAAATGCGGTCGCAGAGAGCTATGAAGAAGGAAAGATAAAAGCGATTCTTCTCAGACCTGACATCTGGACCTCGGCCCCAGATCTCACGGTAGAGCGACCCTCTATCTCGGCAAAAAGCGCGGAGTTGAAAGAAGGAAGGGCGAAATATACCAGGTATGAGATCCTGGACGGGGTAAAGAAAGGGCTAGAGGGCGGAATCGTGATCTCAAATCTAGGATACCCAAGCAGGGAGCTGTTCGATATTCTCGATCAACCCACGAACTTCTACATGTTGGGGAGTATGGGTCTTGCTACCCCTATAGGGTTGGGTATAGCACTTTCCGGAAAGGAGACCATAGTGATAGATGGGGACGGGTCGTTGCTCATGAACCCCTCTACGCTCTTCACCTCGCCCCCATCGGAGAAACTCACGATCCTCGCGATAGACAACGGTGTGCACGGCAGCACGGGAAACCAACCAACTGCCTCGATGAGATGCGATCTCGGGCTTTTAGCCATAGCAGCTGGGTTCAGGGTTTTCAGGACATCTGCTCTGGACGAGATAGTGGATCTGTTGGGAACGGAGAAAAAAGGAAAAAAGTTCATCCATGTCCCGGCAAAACCCGGAAACCGTGATGTCCCCACCATACCTCTAAGTGCTATAGAGATAAAAGAGAGGTTTATGAAAGCTATCAGGTAATACTATCGTTTTTCTTATCTAATCGGCGCCAAGGGCGGGGGCGAAATCGAAGATCTCGTACAAAATACTATTACTGTTCTTATGGTTCTCTACGGTCTCTACGATCCTGACGCTAACTATATCGGTCATCTCTCTCTTTGAGATAGTATCCTAACATCCCTATTTTTAGGCGC
>DACJ01000081.1:16635-22329 GCA_002494765.1 Euryarchaeota archaeon UBA186 | reverse complement strand
GGCACATACAACCCCGAGATGATAAACGAGCCAACCTATCAATGGTTGATTGACCATCTATGAGACAGGCCCGCAACTAGATCGAAGTAAACCCAAATAGAGGAACGGCGCTATGCCGCTTCACTCTCTATTTTTTTTTGATCTCGTCTTAAAGCTCCGCTATTACTTTATCATCAGGCAGGACTGAAGATTCTTCTTATTCGCTGCCCCTATTTCCGCTTAGCGGGGTTCACGATGCTCAAACCCTCCGATTGACTTTTCCAGATCAATGGTCTCAATTAATACGAAGAAGCGATAGGATGATTTAAGTATTATCAATGATCATATAAAGTGATCGCCGACAGTTAGAAGGTGAATAAATGAGAGAGAAAATAGCGGCTTTAGCCCTGATGTGTTTTATGATGGCAGGTCCAGTTGTGAGTTGTATCAGTAGAAATGGAGCCCTAGACCAATCATGGCAGAGAGACCTGCCAGATTGGGATACCTCATATGGAAACAGTAACTTCGGCCACTGGATTGTCGATGAAGCTGGTCTACCGGCTTTTGAATACACATCGGATGGTGAGGCCATTCACTGGCATCAGATAGGCAATGACAGGATTGTGGCCATTGGCACGAACATGGGACATGTCCAGGTATATAGCGGAGAATGGGGGGCCAGATGGCTAAACTTCTACGGCAAAAAAGCCAGAAGCTATAGTGGTGGCTTTGGCTATATAAAAAATGAAGATTCCATCTTGAGTACTTTCTATCCAGATAAACCCGATGATTCAGTATTCGAAAGAATCTTTGGAATGGGGTATTATGCGAAGAACGTTGAGGCAGAAAACCTTACCATAAACCAATCGATATATGCCCCTTTTGGGGACGATCCAATCCTGATCTCTCAGGCAAAGATCAGGAACGATGGTGCAGAGACCGTGAACCTCAACTATTTCGAGTATTGGGACATCAATCCAAGAGTTATAGCTCTAGAAGGGATACTTGATCTCATTCCTTTTGACATCCTCAGCAGGTTCCTAAATATGTTCTTTTTGAAAGAGACCTACTATGATAATGATCTCAATGCAATAATCTCAAAGCAATTGATTCCCATAAGACTCCCCATTCCGTTAAGCAATATGCCAGCAATCCAGGATTCCAGTCCTAACTACATTTTTCTGGTGGCGCTCAATGCCCCCGTTAGCGGATACGATTGCGATCAATTCAGCTTCTTTGGAGATGGAACCAGAGCAAATCCAGGCTCAGTTAGAATAGGGGCATGTAAAAACTCCACGGTCAAACTCTCTACAGGATTGCTAAGCCAGAAATCATGCGCAGTTTTGCAGTCCGATCTAAGCTTAAAACCCGGCGAGAGCAAGACCCTGTTGTACGCTTATGGCTATGGAAACAGCAAAAAGGAGATTACGCCTTTGATCGAGAAGTACCGGTCCCGGGGAGAGGAGTCCTTCTCTTCCACCATGGAGGCCTGGAAGGATACGATACCGATATTTAAGACGCCAGTGGATCTATGGCTAGCTAGAGAGATGGCATGGGATTATTACTATCTTCGATCCGGCGCTACATATGACGAGTTCTTTAGAAGCCACATCATTTCTCAAGGGTTCGCCTACCAGTACATGATGGGATTTCAAGGAGCAGCCCGTGATCCATGTCAACATGCTCTTCCTATAGTTTATACCTATCCGGAGTTGGCCAAGGAGGTTATACGCTATACGATGAGAGAGACCCTCTTTCTGCCTAAAGGAGAGATTCCATACAGTATCGTCGACTCTGGATGCCCCGGGGTGCTACCATTTTTCCCTGGAGTTTCAACCTACATCCCTGGGGATCTGGATCTATGGATCCTCTGGCTCACGACCGAGTACGTTCTTGCCACGAGAGATTTCGCATTTTTGGATGAGGTAATCCCATATTACCTATATCTTGGGAAAGAGACAGTTTACGAACATCTTAGGGCCTCATATGATCACCTCATAAATGTGGTCGGCATAGGTGAACACGGTCTTCTAAAGGTGAGAACGAACGATTGGAACGATGAGATCATGTCGTTGGAGCCATTAAAAACTCCTGTGGCCATCTTTCGGGGCGAATCTGTGGTTGAAACGGCGATGGCTACCTATGTACTTCCGTACTTCGCTGAGCTGTGTGATAAGAAAGGAGATGCGGCATTCGCTCGGGAAGCTAGAGCGCAAGCGGAACGGTTTAGACAGGCGGTGAATGAACAGTGGCTTGGCGGGTGGTTTAGCAGGTTGTGGCTAGGAGACGGGACCTCAATCGACGATCTTATGCTGGAACCACAGCCGTGGGCGATTATAGGAAATGTGACTACAGACGATCAGGCGCAAATTCTCTTGAATACCATATATACGACTTTAAGCACTCCGATAGGATCAGCGAATTCGGTGACGATGCAAACCCATGGCCCTGGAGAGACCGCGATGGGCGGTGTCTGGTATGCTCTAACTGGCCCTCTGATATGGGCGACCAGTATCCACGATGAGAAGTTGGCCTGGATGGAGTTCTGCAACAACACTCTGGCGAAGCATGCTATGGTCTACCCCGATATCTGGTACGGGGTTTGGAGCGGCCCTGACTACTACAACTCTTATCTCTCTCCCAGAGAAGGTGAAACATGGAAAGTTGACCACGGGCTCGGACAAGTTACTGAAAGATTTATCGGAGGGCCTTTATTCCCCATAATGAATATGCACTCCCATGCATGGCCTCTCTACAGTGCCATCAAACTTTCAGGCATCCAACCGACCAAAGACGGCTTAATCATAGATCCAAAAGTCCCATTCGAGGAGTTCTCTCTAGAGACGTATCTACTTATCATTAACTTCACATCCGACTCAGTTAGCGGATTCTACAGAAGCGTTGGCGATGATGCCATAAAAATTCAAGTTAAGTTGCCATCTGGTCTGAATGGTGAGGTACTCGTCAAGGTAGATGGTGAAGAAGTGGATTATACAATAGACAATGGCAAAGTTACTTTCGATCTAAATGCAATCAGCGGTCAATCGATCCCCTGGGAAATAGAGGCTCATTAGTATGAAAGCGAAGGTCTATGCGGCCTTTTATAGTAAGGAAAAGGGGAAAGAGGGCTGGCCATCTAAGGACTTTGATCCCGAGCTGAGAAGGGATTACTTGTTGCGCAGGATAAAGAGTAGTGAGAATATTCAATTCATAGGTGGGGACATCATCTCGGACTTTGATGAGGTGAAGAAAATTGAAGAAAAGGAAGATATAGACGGGATCCTGGTGTATACCTTAACCACTCCACCTATGGGCAAAACGCCTTGGGCTATACGAGAAGGCCAGACGAAAACAGATATTTCCATATTTAGAAGCCACCCTATGATATTGGTCAGTGATATGTATGGTGGGGAGATGCCGCTTTTTGATTTCTATGATTGGGCCAGCAGGAACAAACTACCAGTTCTCCCGATAACCTCTTCCCGTTTTGAGGATTTAACGGAGGCGCTCCATCTCATTGAAGTCATTCATGACATGAAGGGATCTAAGATCTTGAACATCGGAGAATCGAAAGAAAGGCGGGATCAGTCACATTGGTGGAGACGCCAGCCAGAGGAATATTTTAAAACGCTCAAGGGGATTTTTGGCATAGAAGTTATCACCATTGGGTCTGATGAACTAAATAGATACTATGAAAGTGCGGATGATGGGCCAGCTCGTGAATTAGCCAGGAAATGGATAGATGGAGCAGTTGAAGTCATGGAACCGAGCGAAGAAGAGATCCTGAAATCAGCCAGGATGTATTTTGCTATAAAGAAAGCGATGGAGGATGTGGGTGCTGACGCGGTAACGATCGATTGCCTAACTTTTTTTTATGATGGAGCACTTCCCGCTTATCCATGTCTAGCATTTGCACATTTAAACGATGAAGGCTCTACAGGGGTATGCGAAGGCGATTTAGATGGAACTTTAACCCAGCTCGTAATGCGCTACCTCACCGGAAGGCCTGGGTTTATAAGCGATCCGGTAATAGATACCGCTACCCAGCAAGTCATCTATGTTCATTGTGTTGCCCCGACGAAGGTGTATGGTGAGGGGGGCCCATCAGCGCCTTATATGATAAGATCCCACGCTGAGGATGGCAAAGGCGCATCCATTCAGGTGATAATGCCCTCCGATGAAATTATTACCACAGTTAAGATCAACGTTTTGGATAAGAAGATAGCGATACATCAGGGGAAAAGCATAGGAAACGTCGATGAGGAAAGGGCTTGCAGGACTAAACTGGTCGTTGAAACGGACGCGGAAAAGATCTTTAAAAATTATAGATATGGGACGTTTGGCTGGCATAGGGTGAGCTTTTATGGAGACTTTAGAAAAGAAGTCCGGGATCTAGCCACCTTTCTGGGGTTCGAGGTCGTGGAGGAAGATTCCTGAAATTGATGAATTCCTTACGGGTTGTTAGGGATCTTCTCCACGAGCCATCTTAAGACCCCTTCCACGGGTGTTGCCTTTTCGATCAGGTTTACCAGTACAGGTGCCACTGCTCCAATCAGATTGATAGCGATTTCGAAGATCGCCACGATCGCAGGTGCTAGCGGCCCAACGGAGCTCACCAGCGTGGGTTCCAACATCCCAACCAGGAGGCTAAAGGGCTGTTCATAGATGAACCAATCGATCAGGTCCTGATTTTCAGCGTTAGAAGAGATCTCCTCTTTGTATCGTTCTGCGGTCTGGGTAAGTTCATCCACAACCTCGGGGTGTTCTTTAGAAAGGTCAAAACGCTCTGATGGATCGGCCTCAAGATCGAACAGGAGCGGAGTGTCCGGTATGACCCAATTTGTTATTTTGGCATAGCCACCTTTGCTGTGGTCATAATAGGCAAAATGGAGCTTCCACTTACCTTTACGTACCGCTGTGAGATGGTTATAGCCGTAGTAGAAGATGGTTCTCTCAGGGAATTCCTTACCCTCGAGAGCCGGCATAAGATCCGTGCCGTCTATAGGTCGGTCCGTTGGAATCGCGCCACCTGCCAGCTTTACACAGGTGGGAAATAGGTCGATCACGGATCCCACCTCTGTGCATACGACACCAGCCGGTAGACGACCTTTCCACCGCGCTATAAAAGGTTCACGCATGCCCCCCTCCCAGGTGTCGCCTTTGGCTCCGCGGAGGAGCCCCGCAGATCCGCCATCCTGCTTCTTTATCGTCCAGGGGCCATTATCGCTTGTGAAGATCACGAGCGTATCCTCGCCAAGCCCGAGGCGGTCCAGTGCATCGAGAATCTGCCCTGTGCTCCAGTCGATTTCCTCGATCACGTCCCCGTACAAACCGCGTTTCGATATCCCGAGGAATTCTTCAGAAGCGGCGAGAGGAACGTGCGGCATAGTGTGGGGAAGGTAGAGAAAAAATGGCTGATCTTTTGAACTTTCCATGAAGGAGATCGCTTCTTGGGTATACCGTTTCGTTAGCGTTGATTGAACAGCAGGCTGTTCAATGAGCTCGTCGTTCATGTAGAGATTTGGATTTAACATATCGTTGCTGTAGAGAAGGCCGTAGAAGTAATCGAATCCCTGGCGCAATGGCCTGTACGCGTATCTATCCCCAAGGTGCCATTTGCCTATACAGGCAGTTACATACCCCATTGGTTTCAAAGCCTCTGCAATGGTGATCTCGCCGGGAGACATTCCCATTTCGCTGTCGGGGAAGAACACA
>DACJ01000081.1:0-16578 GCA_002494765.1 Euryarchaeota archaeon UBA186 | reverse complement strand
GTCATCTGAACCCCCTCATCAGCCATCCTGTTCAAATTTGGGGTATGTATGGTTGGACTGCCCCCTCGACTCCAATCCCCATACCCCATATCGTCGCACATGATGATCACGAAATTGGGCATTCTTCCCTCTTCTTCACCAATGGAGCCCGGAAAGGCCGCAGTGATCAGAAGTCCCAGGATCAGTATCGTAACTTTTCCTCTGTGCTTCATCTAGATCAACGATACTATAGGGCCCATAATATAAATAGCTAACTTAACACCTGGATAGGGATCTAGGGCGATGGGAGGGTTAAAGCGGGGGTTTGAGTTCAAATTTTTTGTATTTGGGGTTTATACTCATATTGGTCGGTTCGACTCCTATTTACCGATCAGTGTAGACGTCTCTTTGACAAAGGGCAGTCGCCTTATCTTCGTCACCACTCCGTCGAGTGCTGGAAGGGAATCCGCCGAAACCTTGACTACCAGATCCCATGCCCCGTAGGTCACGGTGACATCGTTCACGCCATTGATTTTCAAAATCTCTTTTGCTGCATCGTGCTCCTCTCCGACCTCCGTGATGATCAACATATAGGCGACGGCCATAACCCTTAAGGGCTCAGGCATTTAATCTTTTTTCATCTTATTTCTTGCTCCCAAATGTGAGGCTATATCCAAATACGGAAAGCAGTTTAACTCTACTGGATCAGGCCTTTCCTCTTGCTTATGAACTCCAGGAGACCTACAAAGGTCAACAGGGACCTATTAACGATGGGAGAGTAAAGATGCCCCTTGTTGTAGCCCTTAGCCAAATCTTTGGCCCAGTATACCCCATTTGCAAGACATTTTTTTAACAGTTCTTTCTGCGAATCGCTTAATTGTTCCGGGGAGAACCAGTCCCTGTTCTTTAATTTCCCCATTGGGACAAAGAACAGAGGAACGATTAAAGCTCTGTACCTTTTGATGTCGTCCAGGAGTTCGATCGTTTTGATAACATCGTTCTCGGTCTCATCTGGAAGGCCAGTGATTAACGTGCAAGCTGGAACGAGCGAGTTGTCGTGCATAATCCCCAGGGAGTTTTTCACAATCTCGGGCCACTCTTTCGCCTTGAAAGGTTTTGCCTTCGCGGGCATCGCTTTCTTTATCAGCGCGGGGGAACCCGTCTCTATGCCTACTTCCGCTCCGAACCATCTCTGTTTTCCCCCCTCCAAAAATATCTCGCTCGCCTTTTCAACGGCGTCAGGGCAGGCGCTTACCGCAGCTACAGAAGCGTGCGACCAGCTCACATGTTCGTAATGTTTTGCGAATAACTCAAACAGGGGGATGAGCTTATCTATATCCGGCTTTACTCCTTGAACCCCATAAAGCGGCACATCTTCGGCGTGGATAATGCCTGCATATTGTCCATTTCTCGTGTTGGCCAGGATCTCCTTTTCTATTTTGTCCAATGGGCACCATCTCAACTTTCTTAAAGCGACCTCGCAGAACTTGCATCCTCTGGGACATCCCCGCCCCACCTCTACCAGGCCATTTACCGAAGGGGCTACGATCTCTGGAATTTCTTCCAATTCCGGGACGGTATGAACATCCAATATTTTGGGCAGGGTGCTATCTCCCCCGACCAGCTTTTTGATTATTATCGGCAGATCTATCTCCACCTCGCCTGTAACCACGCAGTCTATACCGTTCTCATCGAGAAATTCGTGCGCATATCTGAATTCCCAGGACCCTGGCCCCCCCACCAGTATTTTCAGGCCGTCCTTTTTCGCCTGTTTTACCACTTCAGAATTGAGGAGCTTCTTGAAAAATATGGATGCGAATACCTCTCCCTTGTTCAACAGACCCATGAAGGTCGAGCTTGCTGGCCCCCAGCCGAAGGGATCCATGACGGAAATAGCCAGAACATCAGCGTTTTGAAGGTACCATTCCAGATGATCTGGATCCACCACGGTAACGTTAAATCCATTTTTCAGGAGAATGGCCTCCACCTTTCTCAGCCCGTATGGGGCGGCTTTTGGGACTCCAAATTCGTTCTTCATCGGTGGAAAGAAAAGACGCTGGTATACGCTCATGGGCAATGGATAGGCCGGAATACAAGTTCCGAACCCCAGGAATTCTGAACCGTGATGGTCCGACATCAGAGTTCGATCTGCTGTAAGAACTACTTCGGGATTCATTTCCTTCTGCCCATTAAATGGAGCCTTAATAACTTTTACTCTTTTACGGATCCCTGATGGCTTTTACTACTTCCTTTAGCCTTTTTTCAACATCCCTACCCTCAACTAGGGTTCCTGTAACTATGATGTCGGCGCCTGCTTTCGCGAGTTTTCCCGCGGATTGGGGAGATCTTATTCCGCCACCTACGATCAGGGGTATTTCTATATTTTCCTTTACCGTTTTAACCATCTCAACCGGAACGTGTACGGCCGCTCCGGAACCAGCTTCCAGATAGACCAGCCTCATGCCCATGTACTGGGCCAGTAGCGCATAGTTTGTGGCCTTTTCAGCGTCGTCTCTGGGGATTAAATCGGCCTCTCCAATCTCTCCGACTTTCCCCCCTGGTTCCACGACTATATATCCCATGGGTATCGGCTCTATCCCATACTTTTTGATGGGCAGCACTCCCTTTAGCTGCTCTCCAACCAGATATCTTGGCGATTGGGAATTTAGAAGGCTCATGAAATAGACCGCGTCAGCATAACGGGATAGCAGAGAGGCACCCGATGGGAAGAGTATTATCGGAAGATCAGTTCTTCTCTTTATCCCCTTTAACATCTCATCCAACACCTCTGAACCCCCGGTAGAACCCCCGACCATAATTGCGCAGCTCCCAGCCTCATGTGCTATTTTAGCTATCTCTCCTGCCCTATCAGGAGTTGTCTTTTCAGGATCGAGCAGGGTCATGTGGAGCTTGCCCTTTTCCAACCTCTTGGACAGATAATCCCAGACCCCGTTCATAGAAGCGAACCTCCAAGAAAAGCTCCAACTCCCATGAGCATGCCATACTTGGCCAGCCTTTCTCCCAGATCTATCTTCTTGAAAAGGATTATAGCGGATAGGATGAAGAGCGCATCAGCGGGTGCTAGGATGTACAGATAGAGGGGGCCATATACGCCCAAAACGTAGGGAAGAGGGCTGAGCGCTACGGCAAGCAGGATAAGCGAAGAGGCCAACAAACTCGCTTTTTTCCGCCCTATCCTCATGGGAATCGTTACCCTGCTCCTCTCGTCCCCTTTCAGATCCTCAATGTCCTTTGCCACCTCCCTTCCGAGCGTGGCCAGGATCACCAGGGGAACCAGGATCGGGGTTCTGGCGATGTTCCAGGTTTCAGCCGCAGCTCCCCCAAAGAGGAAAAGGGAGGCCACGAGATAGCTTATGACGAGGTTGCCCAGGAAGCCTGCCTGCTTCAGTCTCTTCTCATATCCTATCATCAGTCCGATGTTCAGGACGGCTATCGCCAGACAGATCCAAGAAGTCAGGAAAGAGGTCACGATGGCGAGGATGAAACAAACTATGGAGAACATCAATGCCTTATTGGGTAAGATATATCCAGAGGGTATAGGCCTGTTCGGGTGTACTACCCTGTCTATCTCCCTATCGAAGTAGTCGTTCAAGCCGTTGCCCCCGGCCGTGGCGAGGATCGCGGCTAGTGGTGCCAGCGCTATACCATATGATATTACTATCCCGCCCTCGACCAGATAGCCTACCAGCACTCCTATCGCGACCATCAGCAGGTTCAAAGGCCGCGCTAACTTAAGGTACCATGCGAAACCCATCATTCCCCTCTCTTTACTGCATGATCAGCGATGAACTCAAGAGCGGACCTCTCATCTTTTCTCTTAATCGCTCTGAGGTTCTGCTTAGCGCTCTCGATCAACCTTCTGGCGATCTTCTCAGAGTACTCTATGGAGCCTCTATTTTTAATCATCCTCATAAGCACCGACTCCCTTTCAGGGGACGAGAAGATCTTTTCCACATCTTCTTTTTCAACGCCACTTAGGGCGTGGGCTACTGGGAGGGTGAATTTTCCTTTTTTAAGATCTCCTCCCCATGGCTTCCCCACTCTATCCGCGTTACCCGAAATGTTCAGGACGTCATCCTTTATCTGGAACGCCATTCCGAGATATAGGCCGAATTTCTCCATGCACTTCACATCCTCTTCGCTCCCATTGCCCAGAATAGCTCCCGAGGTAGAAGCCAGGCTGAAGAGAGGGGCAGTCTTTAACTTTATGACATCATCTTTCCAGCTGTTGTCTATCGGGACGGATATGTCCATAACCTGGCCTTGGGCCAGTTTTAAACAGGCTTCAGAGCTCAGCTCCAGAACCCTGGTCATGCGACCCCTATCTATGCCATCAGTTTTCAGGTTGGACAGGATATTCTTATAGGCTAGAGCGAACAGCACATCTCCGGTTAAGATTGCCAGGTCATCTCCCCAGAGGTGCTTGATGGAGGGTTTACCCCTCCTGAGTTCGTCCCCGTCTATGATGTCATCATGGACCAGGGTGAAGGCATGGATCATCTCTATACCCACGGCCGTCGGCAGGATCTTGGAGGAATCCCCCTCGATGCCATCACAGGCCAAAAGGCATATCAGGGGTCTCATCCTCTTTCCCCCGGTTATGGCATGGTTCGCCGCTTCATAAAGGGTGGGCATTCCCTCCGAGATCTTCTTCAGGTCGCATAGAGCATCGCTCATCTTTTGATTCAGGCTTTCCAGTATCCCTTCGAAGAGATGGCCTATGTTCGGATTCGGGAGATGATTTGAATTCATTCCATCACTCCCCGATCAAAGCATCGAGCAATTCCGGATGCTTTTCCTGTATGGCATCTATTAAACCCAGAAGACCCAGTTCTTCGAATCTGTAACCCGAGAGCGAATCTGCCAGATCGTTGAAATCGGAGTCCTCCAATTTCGTCAAGGCGTTTTTTATAATAAGGTTCCTCTCGAGGGATTTGCCGAAATCCTCCTTCCAGGCCTTCTCGTACCTTGAGAGGAACGTTCGACTGAAATCCCGTTCTTTCACGGCCTGAGCGCCTACCTCGCCGGCCAACCTCCCTCCCCTGATGGCGTTTATTATCCCCCCTCCAGTTGCGGGATCGGCATGCCTGGCTGCATCTCCTACCACCATTAAGTTATCCACCACCGTCTCATATTTGGGGCCGGAGACCGGCACTCCACCAGCGATGATCTCCAGTTTCTTCCCTTTAGATAGTGCAGGATGTTTCTCTATGAATTTATCCAGCAGGTTCTTTACGAAGCCCCCCTCATTTCTAGGTATCTTGCTGCCCTGAACTCCTATCCCCACGTTTGCCTTTGAACACCCTTTTGGGAAGACCCAGATGTAACCTCCCGGTGAATAGGACGGCCCTATGTAGAAGTGAGTATAGTCGGGCTCGCATTCCACGCCTGCCATCAGGTATTGAACACATGACTCCACGTCGCTTGGTTTCAGGGTTGTATCGATTCCAGCCCATCTCGCTGTTTTTGACTCCACCCCGTCAGCGGCTATTATCAGGTCGGCTTCCAGCTCCATTTTGTCTCCGCCGGTTAGAACCTTTAACTTTGCATATCCCTCATCCAGGATCAGATCGGTGGCCATGGTTTTCATCAGGATCTCAGCACCGGCCTCTGCTGCCGTCATTGCCAGTTCTCTGTCGAAGATCTTTCTTTCCAGCACATAGCCAACCTCGTTACCAGCTAACTCCCCCGATAACTCAACTACTACATCGCTGGGAGAGTGCAGCTTTGCCCCCTTCATCTCGGATGCGATCCATTTAGGGTCGGGTTTGATGCCGCACCCTGCAAGCCCCTTCTTCCCGACGCCCTCAGCACATCTGATCGGACTCCCTATCTCCTGCCTTTTCTCCAGCAGTAAAACCTCTGCCCCATTTCGAGCCGCATGCAGGGCTGCGCTGCTCCCCCCGGGGCCCGCCCCAACGACGATTATATCATACCTCATCTCACGCCTCCAACATCGCTCCAACGGGGCAGAATCTCAGGCAGATTCCACAGCCATTACAGTTGTCATCCACATCGATAATTCTCTCATAGAGGGTTATAGCGCTGGTCGGGCAGACGCTCACACACCCGCCGCACCAGAGACATTTTTTAACGTCTGATTTCGCTCTCATCATTCGATCTCCGCGGGTTTTACCTGTGCCCGTCTCCTGTAATTTTTTTCGATCTCTTCCCTGATGGCAGGTCCAGCGTTGTAAGCGCAAAACGGGATTATGCGTCCGTCGATGGTTGGATAGTGGATTGCACATCTCTTTACCCTCTCTATGTCGTAGTTGTATTCGTCCTGGAAGTGCATGCATCCTATGAAAGTGGATCTGTAATGGATGTCCCCTAGCGACTTCTTATCGCTCTTCTTCACGAGGGACATCAGGAGCCTGTTCACGTTTATGCCCTTGGGGGCTTTGCTTTTGTCTATGTATCTCAGAAGCTTTAACGCTTTGAGCAAGCCCCCCCTACCCTTGCTCTCGACCTCTTGAGCGATTTCCAATGACTTTTCGATCAGTCCTTCGATGTCTAGGAATCTGGTTATAGGCACTATCTCCCCGCCATCGCCGTGAAATAGATAGGTGGCAATTCCACAATGTGGATGGACGGTGAAAGCCACTTTTGGATCATTGGTTAGAACTGACAAGAGCTCCGAAAGCGGGGCTGCCGTAGGAACTGGATAGAAGTCATCCCTAGATAGGAAGTCCGTCTGCTTCTCTAGTTCTAAAGCTATGTCCGACGTGGTAAATCTCTTGTCCATCCTCTCCTCCGTGGAGATCCTCCCACAGAAAGAGACAGGCTGGTAGTTTACGCCTCTAACGACGTCCCTGTTCTGCATAGCGAATTTGAGGATATCCCCTACCTCATCATCGTTGATCCCTCGAATCACGGTCGGCACTAAAACGACCTGTAGCTGGGGGTTACAGCTCCTGCAGGCTTCTATCGCCGCGATCTTCTCCTTAAATAAAGATCTGCCCCTGGCCTCGATATATGATCTATCTTTTAAGCCATCGAATTGGAGATAGACCACGTGCATCCCAGCGTCGATCATCTCTTGAGCCATATTCGGCAGGGTTAGGCCATTTGTGGCGACCTGTATCTGAGCGAAACCGAGTTCTCTCGCCTTGCGCACTATATCCAAAAATCTCGGATATATCGTCGGTTCTCCGCCAGAAAACTGGACCGCAGGGCAGGGGACGGGCCTGTTCTCGCGCAGGAGTTTCATCATCCCCGTTATCTGCTCAAAGCTTGGCTCGTACACATATCCCACCGCATTTGCATTTGCGAAACATATGGGGCATTTGAGATTGCAGCGGTTGGTGAGGTCAACTATGGCCAAAGCAGTATGCGATAATAGAGGGCCAGTCATATCGAGGCTATAGGGTTGCCCCTCTTTGTTCTGGAACCCCACACCATCATATGCAAATTTTTCCGCTTTGAGAAAAAGTTCAACATCTGACCAGTATATATCCTCGTAATACCCATGCTCAGGGCACTCTTTGCCCATCATCACTTTGCCGTCTTTCTCAAAGATCCTGGCGTCAATCACTTCTTTGCACACGGGACACAACGATCTGGTGGTCCTCGGTAAGCCCTTATTTAAAGAACTCTCTTTGATTATCATCTTATCCACAAAAGGGTCATAAACTGATATAAAAATATGTCGATGCGCTAAACGACTTCCACCGATAAAAAATTGAGGAAAATTGTCTTTCGTGTCGTTGCCCGGGCATAGGGGGGAAATAAAGAAATCCACTTTTTTGGGCCGTCTTTTTATATTGTGAGAAAAGCTAATTCTCTTTATCTAAGTGTCTGATGGTGATTTCTTTATTCCCCCAGGGTCTGCCCTTGAAGGATGCGACCTGTTATAAGTGGTCTCGTCTCTTTACAGATCAGAGAGATTCTGGATGGGATAATGAAGGTCAAAAAGATGCGGGAGGATGAGGGCGTAAGTCCTTATATCGGCTGAGTTTTATGGCCAAACTATTTAATGCGAATTAGGTATCGCTGCCTATGGTCTCGATAACCCTACTAGGCCCTCCTGGGTCTGGGAAAGGAACCCAGGGCGAGATCCTGAGCAAAGAGCTTGGATTTGGGAAGATCTCCACTGGCGACATATTAAGGGACAACGTATCCAGAAAAACGGAGCTTGGTGAGAGAGCCAGGGAATACATGGATAAAGGAGAGCTGGTGCCCAGCGATCTGGTTATAGAGATGGTCGATAATGCACTGAAAGGCGGTAAAAATTTCATATTGGATGGGTTCCCGAGAAATATCAAGCAGGCAGAAGCTGTGGAGGTAGATCTGGCGATATTGATGGAGGTGAGCGATGATGTGGTGACGGAGCGATTGAGCCTCCGTAGGGTCTGCC
Source organism: Euryarchaeota archaeon UBA186 (assembly GCA_002494765.1). Classification (GTDB taxonomy): domain Archaea; phylum Thermoplasmatota; class UBA186; order UBA186; family UBA186; genus UBA186. The sequence goes on along the minus strand of DACJ01000081.1, from coordinate 8,222 downwards.
CCAGGTGCCATGCCCTTTACCATCTCAAGTACAAAAAGCCCAAAATAGAGGGAAAATGCGACCGTTGTGGGGGCGAGCTGGTTCAGAGAAGCGATGACAGATCAGATGTAATAAGAGATAGGCTGGAGGTCTATAAGAGGGAGATGGAGGAAGTGATAGAGCTCTATGAAAGGCAGAGAAAGCTGGTTAAAGTAAAAGGGGAGGGTGATGCGAACCAGGTCAACGAGGAAATGATAAGAATATTGAGAGGGTTTTCCTTTTTTGACCACACAGCGGATGTGGGGATCGAGGCATGGGGCTATTCTTTACCGGAAATGCTGAAACAGAGCGCTCTTGCCGTTACAAACTTGATGGCACCCGATGATAGTATAGAAGATAAGAAAGAAGAGATGATAGAGGTGAGTGGGACTAAAGAGGAGTTGCTGGTGGACTTTCTGTCAGAGCTTCTCTATCTAAGGGATGCGAACGATTTTGTGGCCGGGTCATTTGAGATATCTGTGGTGGGGGATGAGGGGAAAAAGCTCGAAGCTGAGATAAGAGCCAGGGGAGAGAAATATGATAGAGAAAAGCATGGGTACGGGCATGACATAAAAGCTGTTACCTATCACATGCTCAGCGTGGAGAAGGATAAGGTGTACAAAGCTAGAGTGATATTGGATATTTGAGATCGATCAACTATTTGTCCCCCTTCTAGACCCTTTGCTCAAGGGGTGAAAATATGTCCCAGTCGAAATCGATGATCTGGTGGAAGAGGGCTTTGGGTGTATCGATGATCGGGTGGACGATTCTTCCGATGATATCGATGATCGGCAGGATGATCCATGAGAGGTCATTAAACAGCCCGCCGATCAGACCCAGGACCATTAAGAAGATCATAATGGGGAGGGTTATCGCGTGTAGCCACAAAAATAACATCAGATTGGTGACTATGGTGATCATCAGGGCGATTAGCAACCCGACGAGCGGTATCTTGACTATTACCCCCAAGAACAGATTAATGATGTCGATAGGGAGGGCCACTAGTTCCCCAAATAGGAATAGGATCTCCCATCCCAGTTCGTCGACAAAGTGTGCCCCTTCAAAACCCTCCCTCACTATCGCTGTCGCTGAGAGGTCCCAGAAAAGAACCCCTTTTATCAACCCATAGATCAACCCCCCTATGAAGCCAAATATTGGTGTCACTGGGGTCGTCGAGTAGGGGATAGACAGAGCTATCTCGACTCCGATTTCCCCAACTGGGTAGTATTTGATCATTTCGGTTAGGAACTCATCCCAGTGGGTATCTTGAGCGAAGGATGTGGTTGAATAGCGCATGAGCACATCCATGGTTGCCCAATCGTGGGAGACCGGGAAGGTTATGCTCAGACCATGTGATCCACTATCCCACAACATGAACTTTTGTGCCGTAACCGCCTCCTCCACGCTCTCCATCACCCGTAAGCATGCTTCTCTGATTTCATCATCATCTATCTCATCGTACAGGTTACTGGCCAGATCATAGAGGTCCACATAGAGGAACATAGTCCTTTTCTCCGGTACCTGCCGGTAGTTCTTGGTGTTCAGCCTGGCATCCCGTATGTTTTCATGGTAGATCTCGATCTTCTCAAGAAGAGCTCGGGCCAGAGAATCGACAGCTGTGCTTATATCCTGAAGCTTATCCGTGGATACCGAGGAGAAAGTCTGGCGATTCGTGAGAACGGGGTATATAATGCTATAGGGGTTGAAAGTTTTTACAATCGTTTCGGCTAAATCCTCCGGCTTCATGTCCGGATTCGATCCCAGATTCAGTAGGAATGGGGTGTGCAGGAATGAGGCTAGAGCTAGCATGACCTCTTCGGATCCCACGATGTAGTCGACGTAATCCCCTATTTCATAGGCGACCTCGAGATTTCCCATCAGACAGGCCTCGAAGGCGACTACATCGATTTTTCTGCCGGTTTCTTCGTAGATCGCTCTGAAAGCTTGACCAAGTTCTGGAATCGTAATTATGTCTTGACTCGTCTCGTCCGTGCAGACTCCTCTCCATCCTCCACCATGGTCCATTATGATGAGGCCCACGTACTTTGATGGGTAGGTCTCCATTCCCCACGTGACGAAGTTCGTCAGGGTTTGGGGATCTCCCATGTTCACTTCACTAGATCTTGGGATCACGGCATCATCGAGAATGTTTACAGAAAAGGAGCTGAGCTCCAGGATGAATGAATCATTGGGTAAAAATGGGGAGGTCAGTTTTATTATTATATCTATAATCCAATGAGGAAGAGAGATGCCTAGGAACTGCAGCAACACCTGAGGTAATCCCGAGAGACAACCATCCAATAGGATCACCATCTCGAGATCGGGAGAGGGGATCAATCCCAGGAAAATGCCCAGTAGATATGTCAGGAAATAGCCGATCCCCAGGTTGTTATCCACGTCTAGATACATCAAAAGCGTCCAGTCTTTGAGGTCCTTCTCGTTAAATCGGTCGAAGATGCTGATCTCCTCTTCCCCGGATCCATCCGCATACGTTCGTTCATCAAGCCACTGAGTCTGTACGGTCGGCAAGAAAGCTAGGGCTAACAATCCGACGCTCAGAAGGGCTGTCAAAACTCTCACCTTATGCTCCATCTCAGTCGCTCCTTTCAACTTATCGCTGTAATAAGGTACATCCTCTTAAGTATAAATAGTTAACCATACCCGATTCCCACTGAGAGCCCGATCGTAGCGATCAGCCACAATCTTTTTATCTCGATTGACCGTTTTCCCAGGATGGATCTTTCGTCCCTTTCCATAAACGAGTCTGATAAGAAATTACTCAGAGAGATGGGTTTTTCCACTCTAGAACAGCTAGCCAGGGCTGATAAGTCTGACCTGGGTATGGGGAGGAAGGGTGACAACATAATAAGGCAGGCAAGGAATATACTGGTGAACAACAGAGTGGAGAAAATAGAGGTCACCTCTACCTCTCTGCATGACCATATATCCATCCAGGCGGATCAAATCGACGATGCTATTATTGAGGCAATTAAAGGGGTGCTCGGAGCCGGGGAAGGCGGGGAGGATGCTTATACGGGCAACTCAATAGTGAAAGTCGATAACGATAAGATAGAGATTTATGACAGGAAAAACCCCAGAAGATCCTTTAAGCCCGTTTTGGCTAAAGCTAAGAAGTGGGCTTCTCTTCTGAGGGAGAGCAAGCTCGTGAGGGAGATGGAGGATAAGAAGAAAAAAGGTATAACTCTGGATGAGAATGAGATAGTGGGGTTCGCGAGGGAGAGAGGTTTTGGGGGTTTTTGGGAAAACTTCTTCTCAGAGGTAAGGGGAAACGAGACCATCAAGAGGTGCGTGACCATATCTCTTTTCTCCAGCTTTCGAGAGCCCGTCCACACTTTGATACTGGGCGATCCCGCGTCGAGCAAGACTTTGATAAGGGATCTACTGCTAGAGAATTTGACCGGTAGCGGGATAACTTCGATAGGCGCCAACGCAACGAGGAGCGGGTTGGTCTGTAACCTAGCCACTGGTGATTTGGGAGCACTTGCGTATTCGGATCGTAAATTGGTGGTCGTTGACGAACTGGATAAAATACCGGGCGAAGACGTGGAGTATTGTTACGAGCTTCTATCAAATGGGAGATGCTCCGTCCATAGCGCGAAGGTCCACAGGGATATAGAGAGCCACTTCGCGATGATAGCTTTTGCAAATCCTCAGGAGAAGATTTTTGGAAAGAGACCGATAGAGGGCATAGGGCTCAGCCCTATGCTGATGTCGAGGTTCGGATTGATAATAAAAACCGAGGAGCTCAGCGAAGAAGAGAGAAAGGAACTCTACAAGGAGAAGATATTTGGGGGAGGGGAGATAAGAAGGCTGCCGCAGTATTACGATCAGTGGATCAGGCTGGCTAGAGAAACTGAACCGGAATTCGCGGTATCGGATAGAGCTATAGAGGATTTCGTTGAGAGGGCCGATGAGATATATAGGAAGCATAGTTTAAGCCCTCTCAGGAGGGATCTGCGGATGGGCGATTATCTCAGGAGAATACCAATGGCGATAGCCAGGGCGGAGTTCAGAGATGTGGATGATTCGATATTGGGGAGAACGATAGAGATTTTGGAGAGGTCCATAAAAACCTGGGAATAATTGGACCGGGAAGCTGAGTGTGCTGACAGCTATGTAAAAAGGTAGGTGGAAATCACCACTTTTCCGATTTTACTTCCAGCTCCTTGGGGGGTGGTCTGGGCCCCTCATCTGGGTATCCGAATGGGATTAGGGCTACAGGGAGTGCATGATCTGGTAGCGATAGAAGATTTCTAACCTCCTCTTCACTAAAAGCGCCGACCCAGCAAGCTCCCAATCCGAGCGCATGTGCCGTTAAAAGCATATTCTGGATGGAGGCCGAACAATCCTCGATGGCAAATAACTTTCCCCTCTCTCCATAGGATCTGGATTTCTCGAAGTCGGCACATGCCACCACGACCAGAGGGGCTTGGGCGACGGACTCCTGGTAGAGGGCCGCTTTCGAGAGCTCATATCTGACAACCGGGTCCCTGATCACTATGAAGGCTCTTGGGGCCAGATTGCCAGCAGAGGGAGCCCATCTGGCGCTCTCCAGCAGTTGGTCGAGTTTTTCTTTTCCACATCTGTGCTTTTGAATTTCCTGACAGATCTCCTCTCTTTAATGATCTTCAATAAATCCACAGGCATATGGGCCCGGCCGGACTCGAACCGGCGACCTCCGCCGTGTGAAGGCGACGTCATAACCGACTAGACCACGGGCCCCATAGCCGATAAGGAAGGGGGAATTTAAAGATATACTTTTATGCTGTAGCGTATACTCTCAGTTCAGAGCCTGGGAGTTAGCCATTTCGTGATATCCCTGTACACTATCTCCTTATCTCTGGCTTTGAATATCTGGTGGTTAAATCCTTTGTAAGAGATGAGGTCCTTATCTTCCACCTCAGCTCTATCATAAAACTCTTTTATCGCATCGAAAGGGACGAATGTGTCCCTGGACCCCGAAAGAAAGAGGCATGGTACTTTAAGCTCCCTTCCATTGCGGCGAAGCCACACCACGTTCTTACAGGATTCGTAGGCGAATCTCAACTTTATCAGATCATAGCAAACCAATGGGTCCATCGCGTTACCATCATCAGCCCTCTGGGAAGGGGGTTTGTTTACCTGAGTCCCGGGGATGTGCACATTCGGAAGAAGTTTTGCCCCTATTGCAAGTAGAGGCTCAAAAATCTTAAGAACCGTTATGGAGACATTTACTCTCCCTATGATGGGGAGAGGCATATAGTAGCCAAGCCCCGGCCCCGAGACGATTAATCCGATCAAATCGCCCCCATGAACTATCGCGTACTTCAGGGCGATCATCCCTCCAAGGCTGTGCGCCAGCATGAAGACCCTATCCACGGACTCGGAACGTTTCGTCATATCGACGAACTTTTTGAGATCATAGATATAGTAATCAAAGATCTCGGGATTCCATCTCGGTCCCCCGGACCTTCCATGACCGCGAAGGTCCATGATGTAAACGGCTAAACCGAAATCGGCAAAATATCCGCACATCTCCTCATATCTTCCTGAGTGCTCCCCAAAGCCATGGACCAAAACTATGGCTCCTTTAACCTTTATTGGTCTATAATATCGGTAGTAGATGTTTACCCCTTTGCGCCCTTCGAAAGAGCCCTCTCCCCGGTCTATTTCATGTTCGCCCATGGATTCACCTCAGATATCTGAACAACGCATAATCGTTGATACGATTTCGTTCTTTTTGGGCATACCTATGGCCCGCCATCAGATGCCATTTTGCAGATCTTCTACTCGACATACGTCCCTCGATGGTCCCGGACGAAGAACCAGATTATGCTTATAGCCCCGCCAGGATTCGAACCTGGGTCGCAGGATCCAGAATCCCACATGATTGACCGCTACACTACGGGGCTTTGGGCTGTATATCTTTAACGTTTTAATACTTAATCCTTTATTAGTCTTACTTGGCCAACTAAGCCAGGCTTAATAATCCTCATCGCTATCGGTAATGTGAACCCAGCAGAAAGAGGGTGCTGAATAAGCGCATACTTAAAATTATCAATTTGTCAGTCGTGATCCCCTAGATAATCAGAATGGGCAAAGAATTATAAGATCTGGTCCATATCCGATGGGCCGATGATGAAGAGGGAAGCTGACCAAAGATGATGATCCCTATGAGTGCTGAGGCCCCTTATCGGCCAGCCGCTATCTTTATCACGTCCCCATCTTTTAACTCGTGATCAGCCCCTATAACCCTGCCAGTCTTACAGTCTATGGCTCTTATGAATTTCTCCCCTAGATCGGTATGGACTTTGTAGGCGAGCCCCTTAGCGGTCGTTCCTTTTTCCACAAGAAAAACATCCGGTAGCACGTTCCCATCCTTGTCCGTGAATTCGTTCTCGTTCTCTACTGGGTATACGGCTATCATGCCTAGGAGTTCGTAGACCATCTTCTCAATAGCGTCTTGAACCCCGGTGTTGATCCAGGTCTCGAAAAAGGATTCTATATAATCCAGCCCAGCCCTCTGTTTGGGCGTCATCTCCCTAATCACTTTAAAGCTTGAGCCTCCGGGCGAATAATCTATGTAGCCTAGAGAGGCACCTCTCCGGAGAGCTAGCTCACACATAGCTGAGGTGGGCATTGCGTTTTTCACTTTTGTTTTGAAGTTCTCAAAATCTTTTCTACCGACGAGATCGCACTTATTGGCGCATATAAGGATTGGCTTGGAGAATTCGAGGAGTTTAGACGCCATCTTCCTTAAATCCCATGTATTACTTTTTTTCTCATCGTAACCCAGATCGAGTAAGGCTTTTTTGACCTCCCCCTGCTCTATCCTTATCCCGCTGAGCCTATCTGAAATTTTTTCGATGGGATCGGAGCCTTTCCTGATCCTGCTCCAATCCCGGAGCATCAGCCCTACGATCCACTCTTCCACTTCGTTCTTGATGAAGGCCACATCTTGATTAGGGTCATGCTGAGGAACCGCTCTTCCCTCCTCATCGCTCTTCCCACTAAGGTCCACTATGTGCAGCAAACCATCCAACTGCATAGCCTCCGAGAGGAACTCGTTCCCCAACCCTCTGCCCTCGTGCGCTCCGGGCACGAGCCCAGCGACATCCACCATCTTCATCGGTACCATTCTTGTCCCATCAACGCACTTGCCGCACGGTTCTTCCAGAAGTGAGCATGGGCATCTCCCCCTCACAAACCCTATTCCAACGTTGGGTTCTATGGTGGTGAACGGGTATGATGCTATCTCGACGTCCGCTAATGTAGCGCTCGCGAAAAAAGTAGATTTGCCCGAGTTGGGCTTACCTATCACACCTATTCCCTGCATGGTATCACCCGGATGTGCCGAGCCCGAGCTGATTCACCACTCCGACTCCCTTACCCGGTTGATATGAATTTGAAATAGCTTTGCTTATGAAACTCTTCGCCTTTTTAACGCTCTCCTCCACTGAGAGCGAGATGGCGAGAAAAGCGGCGACAGCTGAAGAGAGGGTACAGCCCGATCCATGGGTGCCCTTGGCGAATCTTCTCTCCCGTAGGATGACCGTCTTCCCAGTCCCGCACTCGTACAGGAAGTCGATTGACATGCCCTCTTGCTCCTTGAAGTGCCCTCCCTTCAGGAGGACGTACTCAGATCCGAGTCTAGAGAGCTCTTCGAGCGAGCTTCTCACCTCCTCTATGGGCTTTCCGATGAGTTTCTCAGCTTCGTATCTGTTTGGGGTTATCACCTTGGCCATGGGCGCTAAAGTCCTCAACCCGCTCAGGAGCGATTTTTTTGCCAAAGGGCCCCCCACCTGGGCCACCATGACGGGATCCAAAACCAGTGGCATGTTCACCCCCCTGTCTCGTTGCTCCTCCAGAAGTCGCGCAACGAGCTCAGCTGTCTCTTTGTTGAAGAGCACCCCGCATTTTATCGCTCTGACAGCGAAGTCATCGATTACGACCTTGAATTGATCCTCTATAACCTTTAACGGCATTGGATGTATCGATCTGACTTCGACGGTGTTCTCAACTGCTATAGCCGTGATGACCGTCGTGCCGTGCACCCCTAAAGCGGAGAAGGTTTTGAGATCCGCTTGTATACCGGCACCACCTCCGGGATCCGAGGCTGCTATCGTCATAGCCGAGATCATAAGTCAACATGAGGCTCGAGGTAAAAACCTTTTCTCCCCCTGGTACTCCTCCGGAATAGTAAC
>DACJ01000002.1:1342-13604 GCA_002494765.1 Euryarchaeota archaeon UBA186 | reverse complement strand
GTTTAAATTTGGAGGAGTACCCTTCAAGAGTAGATTTTAAATATGGGCGGTCATCTAGTTGGGCGATGGAGATAGATATCTTCGATCTCAAGGATATAGATCTAAGGGATGCCACGATAATTGACGGCATGCCCAGTGTTGGACTCGTGAGCACTATAGCTGCGAACCACCTGATTTCCACCCTGAATCTAGATCAAATTGCGGTGATGGATTGTGATGAGTTTCCGCCCATTTCGGTCATATATGGAGGAGAGCCCAAACACCCGGCTCGCTTCTATGGAAGTGAAGAGCTTGGGCTAGTAGTCATGTTCTCCGAGTTTACCGCTTCCCCAAGGTTAGCTAGACCTATTGTGAGAGCCGTTAGATCCTGGGCGGAATGGAAGGGTTGTAAAAGGGTGATTTCCCTGGAAGGAGTGCCCATCAAGAGCCTGGATCATAGGGAAAAACCCTATGTATTTGGTGTCGGTGCTACGGAGGAGGAGAGGATCAGGCTTTTGAAGAGCAACATCCCACAACTGCAGATGGGCGTTATAAGCGGGACCACAGGCGTCTTCTTGAATGAGTCTCGATTGAGCAGCCTGGATGCCGTAGCTCTTTTAGTAGAGGCTCATCCTGATATGCCAGACTACCTTGGCGCCGCAGCTCTAATAGACCATTTGGGTATTCTGCTCAAGCTCGACATCGATTCGAAGGTCCTGATCGGCAAGGGTAAGGAACAGCAGGGTTATATAGAAGACCTTAGAGAGGAGGCAGATAGAGTGACTGCTTCTGGATCTATGGCGATGTACAGATGATCCAGGATGGATTATAAAGAGATAGTAAAAACGTACGAGGCTTTGGAGGAAACGACCAAAAGGCTTGAGCTGACCTCTATACTCGTGGATCTTTTCGAGAATGTAAAATGTGATGAGATAAAGAGGGTTGTCTACCTGACTCAGGGTAAATTGGGGCCCGATTATCTTGGGCTCGAGGTGGGCATAGGGGAGAAGCTGATAATAAAAGCTATAGGGGAATCCATGGGCATAGCTGATAAAAAAGTGCAAGAAGAGTACAGGAAGTTAGGGGATCTTGGGAGCGTAGCAGAGGCTTTAACCGAGAAAAGGGCCCAAAGAACCCTCTTCTCTCAACCCCTCACCTTGAAAAGGGTGTTCGAAAATCTTTTCAGAATGGCCAAGAAGTCGGGATCAGGTGCACAGAGAGAGAGGCTCAATCTCCTCGAAGATCTGCTTAATGATTGTTCCAGGTCTGAGGCAAAGTACCTGATCAGGACCGTAACAGGAAAAGCTAGGCTGGGTATAGCGGACATGACCATCTTAGATGCACTAGCCATCGCCTTCGCGGATGGGGATAGAGCGAGGGTAGAGAGGGCATACAACCTCTGCTCGGATCTGGGCGAGATAGCTGAAATGCTCTGCAAGAACGGGAAAAAGGGCATAGTCGACATAAAAATAGAGGTTGGGATACCGATAAGATCCATGCTAGCCGAGAGGCTATCAAGTCCAGAGGAGATCTTAGAGAAAATGGGCGGCAGATGTGCTGCTGAATACAAATATGATGGTCTAAGGATTCAGGCACACATCGAGGATAACCACGTAAAGCTATTCTCGAGGAGATTAGAGGACATAACCTCTCAATTCCCAGACGTCAAAGAGGGACTCCTAAAATCCTTCAAAGGGAAGGAAGGGGTGGTTGAGGGTGAGTGCGTGGTGGTGAACCTGAACACGGGGGAGATGCGGCCGTTTCAACAGATAAGCCACAGGAGAGGGAGGAAGTATGAGCTCACTGAGGCGATCGAGGAGTACCCTGTGACACTGTTTCTCTTCGACTGTTTGTACGATGGGGAAGATCTTACCGGGATTAGCTACCAGGAGAGAAGGGAAAAGTTGGGGGGGATCATAGAAGAATGTGACAAAATAAAGATATCCACCGTTAAAGTAGTTGATGACGTTGAGGAATTGGAGAAATTCTTCGAGGATGCCATTGAGGCCGGTTGCGAAGGGTTGATAGCGAAATCCCTGGAGTCGAGCTATAAAGCGGGCGCGAGAGGGTGGCAGTGGATAAAGTACAAAAGAGAGTACAGGGCGGAATTGGTCGATACTGTGGATCTGGCGATCGTTGGAGCTTTTGCCGGGAGAGGAAGGAGGAAAGGGTGGTACGGCGCTCTATTGATGGCGTGCTACAACGATGAAACTGATGTCTTTGAGAGCGTTTGCAAATTGGGCACTGGCTTTACTGACGAGGTGTTAAAAGAGATTCCAAAAAAGCTGGGGGATTTCAAGAGGGATGCTAAAGATCCCAGGGTGGAGAGCGAGATGGAGCCAGATTATTGGTTCTCTCCCTCGGTAGTTTTAGAAGTCCTTGGTGGGGAGATCACGCTGAGCCCCATACACAGGGCTGGTTATGGGGTATTAAAGAAGGATTCGGGCCTGGCTATTAGATTCCCTAGATTTACTGGGCGGTGGAGGGAGGATAAGAAGCCCGAAGACGCCACGACTTCCAAAGAGCTGATCGAGATGTACAGCGCCCAGCTGAAACGGATCGAGGAATGAGACGTTTTAACTCTATCTAACCAATTTTATCGCATTTGCTGGACACACCTCATGGCAGCAGTAGCATCTTATGCATATCGAATGATCCACTCTCGCTTTCCTATCGATCAGTTTTATAGCATTTCTGGGGCATATCTCCTCGCACTTTCCGCATCCCGTGCAATTCTCAGTGGGTTGGGGTCTGCGCTTCGCCTTTTTCACGGTCGAGGGAAGTTTAAACTTTTTGATTCCTGCTTCTTCAGGTCGAAGAAGAGGATAATTTATGCCGGAAGGCAGCATTCTCCCAATCCTGGCCCTTTTCAGAGTGGGCACCAGCTCCGGTTCTATGCTAAGCATCTCACACACCGCTAGATCCATGGCAATAGCGTCTTCAGAAGCGAGCATTACGCCAAGCTCCACCGGTTTTCCATTCTGGGGGCCATTGCCCTCCATGGCTAAAATACCATCCATGATAAAGAGGTCGGGCGTCGATGCTGAGAGCACGTCCAACAGCATGTCCGCAAAATCATTTCTTTTCGGAAACATAGAGTGGTACCTCGCCTTCGTCAGTCCGGGGATAGTTCCGAACATGATTTTGGTGGCCAAAGTCATCACCATGAACGAATGGGTCTTTATTTTCGGGAGCGCTATTATCCTGTCGGCCTTGAGCGCAAAGTTGCCGACTGGCATATTCTTCAATTTTTTCCCGCTAGATACCGTTACCCTCTTAGAGCTGGTGTCATAGTTCAACTCTACCCCCATGTCTCTTGAAAGTCTGTCCAGTCCGGATCGATTATACACCTTTTCCAGCGCTTTTCTCGTAAATCGCCCCGAGGGAGAATCGCCGATATAAGGAAAGGCTCCCTCCCTCTGCACGGCGTCAGCTACTGCAGCTACGACGGCCGGATGGGTCGTCACTCCGCTTGAAGGCTCACTCGCGGAAAGCAGGTTTACCTTGAGGAGCACTCTCTCCCCCCTTTTTACAAATCTGCGCATGCCCCCTAACGGCGCAAGAAGGGAATCGAGATCGATATCAGTGTAGTCGCACCTGCTGATTGCTACATCTTGGGTTTTATCCATTTGATGATGTGTTAACACTTAGGTTTTATGAAGATATCGCAAATCATCGCCTCCTGCGGCAAAATCAAAAGGGAAATCACAGATCACTCAAGATACTTCTTTTCCACGAGCCCCCCTCCCACCTCTACGATTTTTACGATTGCCTTCTCGATATCACTTACCCTCAGGATAAGCATTGGGCCTATCGTGCTTGTACATGCGTAGGCGTACTCGATATTTACGCTGGAATCCCCGAGGATCCTGGCGATCTCGTAAAGTCCCGGACCATCTCTTATCCTGATCCCCAGCACATTGGTCAAAGAGACAGTAAATCTCTTTTCATGAAGTTTTTTGCGAGCATCATCCGGGTTCTTGACAAGCATTCGAATTACCCCGAAATCACCCGCTTCCGCGAGGCTGAGCGCAAGGACGTTCACCTTAGCATCGTCCATAACTTTCACTATCCTCGCTAAACTTCCTGGCTTATTCTCCAGAAAGACGGATAACTGTTTGATTATAAAATCCTCATTTGCCATTATAACTCCCTCCTGTCGATGACCCTCTTCGCCTTTCTCTCAAACCTGGGTAAAGTACCTGGCTCGACGAGTTCCACATCAACGTTGATGTTCAGCACGGTGTGAAGTTTAATGCCCACCTCGTCTTTCAGGGATATAAGATCCTGTATCTTGTCGCTAAACGCCTTATCCCCCACTTCCACCATCACAAGCATGCGGTCAAGAGCCCCCTTACGATCCACAACGATCTGGAAGTGATTGCCAACGCCATCTACGGACATGAGCACGTGTTCGATTTGAGACGGGAATACATTAATCCCCCTAACTATCAGCATGTCGTCAGTCCTCCCTTTTATCCTCGATATCCTGGGATGGGTTCTTCCGCAGCTGCAGACTTCATGATCTATCCTGGTTATGTCCCCTATCCTGTACCTGAGAAGGGGTAATGCCTCCTTCTGCAGAGTGGTCACGGCCAGTTCTCCTTCCTCCCCATTTTCGAGCGTTTCACCAGTTTCTGGGTCCACTATCTCCAAAAGCATTTGATCCCCCCAAACGTGAAAACCGTTCTGCTCCTGGCACTCGGTGAACAAGGGTCCGCTTAACTCGCTAGCGCCATATATATCATACGCCTTTATACCCAACCCCTCTTCGAGTTTATTCCTCATCTTATCGCTCCATGGTTCCGCCCCCAGCACCCCAACCTTAAGACAAGTATCATCTTTTATACTAACGCCCATCTTTTTTGCCGTCTCTGATATGTGAAGAAGGTAAGATGGAGTACATGCAATGGCTGTAACCCTCATATCTCGCATCAGCTCTATCTGTCTTTCCGTGTTTCCAGTGCTCGTGGGCAGTACGCTTGCACCTATGCGTTCAGCCCCATAATGCAGCCCTAAACCTCCGGTAAAGAGCCCATAGCCATAACTCACCTGAATTATATCCCCTCTGCCTAATCCGCAAGCGGTGAGCGACCTTGCCAGCGCCTCAGACCATTGATCCAGGTCATGATCCGTATAACCAACAATGATCGGCTTGCCGGAGGTGCCCGAGGAGATGTGATACCGCACGACACTGGTCTGAGACACGTTGAACATCTTATCTGGATAGTTATCTCGCAGATCTCTTTTATCCGTAAAAGGGAGTTTGGTGATGTCGCCCAGCTTTTGTATGTCGTCTGGCTTTACCTCAGCTTTTTTCAGCTTCTCTCTATAAAACGGTGAAAAATTGTAGAGTCTGTATACAAGGGTTTTCAGAAGTTTATACTGAAGATCCTTTAGCTCTTCTGGAGGAATTCTCTCAATTGCTGGATCCCAGTACTTCATCCCTGACCTCTCTAGACGGAAATGGTTAGCTCAACCGTCTTACCCATCTATGATCGTGATCGTTACCTCCACTTAAACCTTTTTTCATCGCTTCCAAGGTTAAAATGCTGTTGAGTAAATGGGATAAACGCCCAGGCTATATAACTCATATGCAAAAAATAATAGATTTTCATGCTCACATAGGAGAATTTACCGGTCTGTTTAACGTGAAGATGAGCGCAAGCGATCTCGTCGAGTTAAATCGCGAGTATGGGGTTGAGCGGACCGTTATCAGCACCTTTCCAAACGACTTGATTAAAGATGCCATTGACCGATTCCCGAACGAGCTAACAGGCCTGTACTGGGCGAACCCATACGATCCAAACGCGGTGAAGGGATTGAGAGAAGCCATCAGCCATGGGTTTAAAGGCGTCAAGCTCCATCCCCTGTTCGGAGCTTTCGTAGCCAGCGATGAGGTGGTATACCCCATAATGGAGGAGGCGCGTAAACTGGGAGTAATAGTGCAGATACACTCCGGGCATCCCCCTTTCTCGTTACCATGGAGCATTGGAGAGCTGGCTGAGGCTTTTCCAGATGTCAAAATAGCGATGATCCATATGGGGCATGGACATGCGGTTTACATACAAGCCGCTATAAACACCGCCAAAAAATACGATAACATATACTTGGAGACCTCAGGCATGCCGATGCACACGAAGATCAAGGAGGCTTTTGAAACGGTGGGGGAGGACAGAGTGTTATATGGTTCGGATATCCCCTGTCACCATCCATCCGTGGAGATACAGAGGGTAAGGGTATCGGGTTTAAACGAAGAGCAGCTGAACCGGGTCTTTTACGAGAACGCTAAAGCGCTGCTGAAGCTTTGATGCAGTCGATCAAAGGGATGAGAATGTATCTCCAGTTCTCCCTACTTCCCCCATCTCGATAAGCCTCTCCAGATGTTTCTCCACCATTATTCTTTCCATCAGGACGAACCAGGAATGCAATACCTCTGGAAACTTCCCATATATGAAGGCCTGAGAGACTATGCTATCGAGGGTCCTTCCTTTTTTAGAATCGAGATAACTCAGGATCCTGCCCTCCCTTTCGTAGATCTTCGCCAGATAAACGTCGAACTTATCATCTATATCATCCAGTATAACGCCTTTATGACTGGAGATCACTACCTGGGGTCTCAGGGCTTTCACCTTTTTTATCGAAGATATAAAATCATCTATGCGCGAATCTAGAGCTCCATACCATGGGCCGAACGAGGAGAGATCGATGTCGCCTGAGAAGAGTATTTTTCTCTCATTTTCGAAAAAGCATGTGTGGCCTACTGAATGGCCTGGTGTGTGAATCGCCCTAAACTGAATGTCGCCCAGACAAAAGATATAGCCATCTTCAAACTTATGATCAACCCTTAAACTCTCATGTCTAAAGAAGCCCCTGATGAAAGAGATCATCTCCTCGCTTTCCAACCCATATAGATCAGCCAGTCTTTCCAACTTCTCTAAAATAGGAGCTTCGAGGGAATGGATCGCAATCTCGGATCTGAAAAAATCGTCCCCGCCTATGTGGTCCTCGTGGCTGTGTGTATGGATTATGAGATCTACCTTCTCCTTTTTAGCTAGCTCCTCTATACTCTTGCCAATTCCGGCATCGATCAGAGCCGTTACCTTATCCTTTATGAGAAGGGAATTGGAGTAGGGGTAGTGCCCATGGTTTTCACCTTCGATGAAGGTGATTCCATCGTCAAGTAACATATAGCGAGCCCGCCGGGATTTGAACCCGGGAAGACCAGCTTAGAAGGCTGGTGCCCTATCCTGACTAGGCGACAGGCTCATGGTCTAGAGGATGCGAACGAAGATAAAAAGGTTACCTTAGAGCTTGTAAAAAAAGAAGGAGAAACCTCCACCTAATCTACCAGTTCCCCCCTCTCTCTCTCTCTCTCTTCTAACCCTCACCCCCCGAGTATAGGGCTGAATATCGAATCACAAAACGAAACTATTTTTACCAAAATAAGCATAACCGGATATGAACTCACTGGTGGTGGCGGCGATATCTTTTTTAGGATTCATCCTGGCCTACAGGTTTTATGGTGAGTTCATAAGCAAAAGGTTGTTCAATTTAGACCCCAAGAAGAAACCCCCGTCACATGAGTTTGAGGATGGGGTCGATTATGTCCCTACCAAGCGTTCGATCCTGTTCGGACACCATTTTGCCTCAATTGCGGGCACTGGTCCAATTGTGGGCCCGGCCATAGCGGTGATCTGGGGATGGCTGCCGGCGATGATATGGATAGTTGTTGGGTCAATTTTCATGGGAGCGGTCCACGACTTCGGCGCTTTGGTGATATCCGCAAGAAATCAGGGAAAATCGATAGCGGAAGTCTCCAAAAGTGTGATAAACCCAAGGGTGAGGACACTTTTCTTTTTCGTCATACTCTTCTGTTTGTTTATAGTGATAGCGATATTTGCCATGGTTATCGCCCAGATCTTCTTCCTATATCCCCAAACGATAATCTCCGTATGGCTACAGATCCCTCTAGCCGTATTCCTGGGGTGGCGTTTCTATCAGAAGGGATCACTGAGGCCTGGTGCCAACATAATGCTCTGGTCTCTATTCGCTCTCCTTGTAATGTACCTGACCATATGGGTAGGCGTATATATACATGAGAACATCGTCGAGCTGAGGATCCCCTCGGAATGGGCCCTAACGATCTGGGTCATAATAATTCTCATATATGGCTACATAGCGTCTGTCCTCCCAGTCTGGTTTCTCCTACAGCCCAGGGACTACATAAACTCTCATCAGCTAATAGTAATTCTCGCTCTTCTTATTCTGGGTCTAGCTGTAGCACATCCGGACATATCCGCTCCCGCCGTAAATGCGAATCCACCGGGGGCACCCCTGTTGATACCTTTTCTCTTCATAACTATAGCCTGCGGCGCCATATCCGGTTTCCACTCGTTAGTCGCTTCTGGAACTACCTCCAAACAGATGGATGTGGAGACCGACGCGAAGGCTATAGGCTATGGGGGCATGATAATGGAAGGAGTTCTGGCGATACTGGTGCTATTGGCTTGCGGTGCTGGTCTTGGCGAAGCTGAGTTTGCAGCGCATTACGCCAGCTGGGAAGTAGCTGAGGGTTTGCCGGAGAAGCTCGATGCTTTCGTGAGCGGAGGGGGCAACTTCCTGTCGTCATATGGCATTCCCATTGGACTGGCTACTGGAATTTTGGGAGTGATGGTCGCCAGCTTCGCCGGAACGACCATAGATACGGCCATCAGGCTTCAGAGATACGTCATCACCGAGTTGGCCCAGGATTACAACGTCAAGCCTCTAGCCACCAAGCATGGAGCGACTCTGTTAGCGGTTGGAAGTGCTGCCGCGCTGGCCCTTGCGCAGGGTGGGGGGGCTGGTGGATTAATACTCTGGCCGCTCTTCGGAACCACCAACCAACTGCTTGCCGGCCTAGCTCTATTGGTTATTACGATTTACCTCTATAAAAAGGGGAAACCGGTCATCTATACTCTGATACCTATGATATTCATGATCGTGATGACCATATCCGCGCTTTTGCTTAATCTGCGAGATTACTGGTCAACATCAAAATGGCATCTGCTGGTCATAGGAGCCATAGTGACGATCCTTGCTATATGGGCGGTCATTGAGGCGGTCAACGTTAGCGTAAAGATCCGCAAGAACCAGAGGACGTGATGTGGCGGTAAAGTAAAGAAATTCTATTATCTGAACAAATCCACATTATAGCTTATAGCACCATCATCCCCTTCGGGAAATCGCTTAGCATCTCACATCCTGATTTGGTTACTACCACTATGTCCTCTATTCTCACCCCGAATTTGCCTGGTAGATAGACCCCTGGCTCCACGCTAAATGCCATGCCTTCTTTTAACACCATCTCGCTATCTCTCGATATGTAGGGCTCCTCGTGTACCTCAAGACCTATACCATGTCCCGTCCTATGGCAAAAATATTTGCCGTAACCCTCGCTCTCTATGTAACTCCTAGCCGCTAGATCTACCTCTCTGGCCTTTATCCCTTCTCTTACTCTCTCCACCGCCATTTCCTGTGCCTCTTTCACTACCTCATAAACGCGCTCCAGTTCTCTATCTCGTCTTAATAAAAAGGTTCTGGTCATGTCCGAGGCATAGTTTTCGTAGAAACAGCCAAAGTCCAGAACCAGATTGACCTCTATCGGTTCAGAACTTGCCCTGGCGTGAGGGATAGCACTTCTGGGGCCCGATGTGGCGATAGTTTCAAACGACGGGGAACTGGCGCCCCTGCGTTTCATCTCATACTCCAGATCGGCTGCCACCTCAACCTCTCTTTCGCCTCTTCCGATTTTTTCAAGAACGGCACTCAAAGCATCTGAGGCGATTCGATTTGCCCTCCTCATGGTTCTAATCTCGTCTTCATCCTTTATCATCCTCATCTCTTTAGTAAGAGAAGACGCTTGCTCATACACATAGCCTCCCTTGAATCTCTTCACAATCTGGTAGAACGAGGAGAAGAGCATCCTATCGTCTAGAGCCACTCTGCCCTTCAACTTCGATTTCAAGAGTCTGTAGCAGCAATCCACGTCTCCCTCCTTCCATATTTCCACCTCTATATCAGAATCGAGATCCTTCAACCCCTCATATATCTGGGGCGCTATCAACCAGTACCCATCCCCGATAACGAGAAATAAAGGCCTATCAGATTGTTCTTCTCTAAAACCCGTGAGGTAGGTCATATCCGGGCCTGGTGCTAAAACGATGTTATCTATCCCCCTCTCACACATCAGCTTTTTTACCCTGTTTCTCCTTTCCTTCCTGGGCATGACGGGAGTAAAATGGAAAACCTCTTTAAATCGTTATTCCCTCTGTGAGAGAATGAAAAACGGAAAAAACATCCTGGTAGGGGTCGCATGGCCCTATGCCAATGGTCCACTTCATCTGGGACACGTAGCAGGCTCCTTGCTACCCCCAGACATATTTGCCAGATACCACAGGATGAAAGGTAATGCAGTTCTGATGGTCTCTGGCTCAGACGAGCACGGCACGCCCATAACCCTGAAGGCTGAGAACGAAGGCGTGACTCCTCAGGAGCTTGTAGATAGGTTCCATAAAGAACATGTGGATTCTTTAAGTAGACTGGGGATATCCTTTGATCTTTTCTGGCGCACGAGCGCCCAAAACCACAAAAAGCGGGTCCAAGACGTCTTTTCAAGGATCTACGAGAATGGCTATGTGGTCGAAAAAGAGATGATAGCAAACTACTGCCCCACCTGCAAGAGGTTCCTTCCGGATAGATATGTAGAGGGCACTTGTCCAAGCTGCGGTTATGAGGGCGCCAGAGGGGATCAGTGCGAGTCCTGTGGTCTCATACTTGATCTTGATGAGTTGATCGATCCCAGGTGCAAGATATGCGGTACGAGACCCGTCAAAAGGGAGACTAAACACCTCTTTCTAAAGCTCTCCGCTCTGAAACCTTCGCTTGAGAAATATGCGAAATCCAAAAAAGAGGTGTGGAGAAAGAACGTCTATAGCTTCACCATAAACTGGCTGAAGGACCTCAGAGACAGGCCAATAACCAGGGACATCGATTGGGGGGTTGAAGTGCCTTTAGAGGGGTATGAGAAAAAGCGCATATACGTCTGGTTTGAGGCTGTCCTGGGATATTACACCACCTCTATAGAGTATAGCGAGAGGGTAGGCAAAAAGAGTCTCTGGAAAGATTTCTGGATGGGCAAAAGCAGATCCTTCTATTTCGTTGGAAAGGATAACATCCCCTTCCATGCGATAATACTCCCGGCCATACTCCTCGCTCATAAAGGCCTAAATCTCCCCTATGACGTCCCGGCAAATGAGTATCTGCTCTTCAAAGGGGAGCAGTTTTCTAAGTCCCGTAACATCGGCGTCTGGCTAAAAGATTTTTTGGAACGGTATGACCCAGACGCGATAAGATATTATCTGACGATTAACGCCCCTGAAACAAAGGACGTGGATTTTAGTTTAGAAGATTTCTACACCAGAAATGATGAGGAGCTGGTCTCGACATATGGCAACTTCATTTATAGGTCCCTCTCCTTCGCATACAAAAATTGGGGTGAGGTCCCCAAAGGAGAAGATGAGTTGGAAAAAATCGTCGATCAGAGTTGGGAAAAGGTCGGAGCACTGATTCAGGAACGCAAGTTCAGCTCAGCTTTGAGAGAGACCATGGCCCTGGCAAAAGAAGGCAATAAATACCTCAACGAGAAGGAGCCATGGAAGTCCATTAAAAATGGCCGAAAAGATGCTGAAAAAGCAATTCACAACTCACTCAGATTGGCAAGATCTCTCGCCATCATCATGCAACCCTTCCTCCCCTTCTCCTCCCAGAGGATATGGGAAATGTTGGGATATGAAGGCTCGATCGAGGAAGTGGGTTGGGATGAAGCTCTAAAAGATATAGAGTCGGGCATTTCCTTGAAGAAGCCTGAGATGCTCTTCAGGAAAATAGGAAGATAGAAATAGAGATCGCCGATTCATCCCACATGAAGAGCCTATTTGAAGAGACAGGGCATAGGGTCAGAGCTGCGGGGGGGAAACTCGGACTCAAAGAGGATCTTATAGAATGGGTAAGTACGCCAGAGAGGGAGCTAACGGTAAATTTCCCCGTGAGAATGGGCGATGGCAGCATCAGGATATTCACCGGCTATAGGGTACAGCACTCGACCGCGAGAGGGCCGTGCAAGGGGGGTGTGCGTTACCATTCATCCGTAACTCCTGACGTAGTGAGATCGCTAGCATTATTGATGACCATGAAGTGTGCCCTAGTTAACATACCTTACGGGGGAGCTAAGGGGGGAGTC
>DACJ01000002.1:0-1292 GCA_002494765.1 Euryarchaeota archaeon UBA186 | reverse complement strand
TATGCTTATAGGCCCCTCGATGGATATACCAGCGCCGGACGTGAACACAGACTCGGAGATGATGGCCTGGATGATGGACACCTACTCTATGGGTAAAGGTTATTGTGTACCTGGAGTTGTCACCGGTAAGCCAGTGGCTATCGGTGGTACGCTGGGAAGGAGTTCAGCCGTGGGGAGGGGAGTGGCCACGATAGCTAGAGAGATCTGCGATAGGAGATGTGAAGGCATCGCGGGCACGACGATAGCTGTTCAGGGTTTTGGAAAGGTCGGCTATTCTGTAGCAGAGATTCTTCATGAAACTGGCGCCAAAATAATAGGTATATCTGATACCAAAGGTGGGATCTATAATGAGAATGGTGTAGACCCAGGCGATCTGGTGAAACACAAAAAAGAGACTGGGTCTGTGATAAATTACCCAGGAGCGACCACAGTCGATGCGGATGAGATCTTAACCATGGATTGCGATGTTCTAGTTCCAGCAGCGCTCGAAAATGCCATAACTGAAAGAAACGCCGAGAAAATCAAAGCAAAACTGATCGTTGAAGGGTCCAATGCACCTACCACTTTGAAAGCTGATAAAATTCTGGAAGAAGGAAACGTTCTGGTCGTCCCGGACATACTGGCAAACGCCGGTGGAGTGGTGGTTAGCTATTTCGAATGGGTTCAGGACATTCAGTCCTTCTTCTGGAAAGAGGATGAGATAAACCGTAGACTAGAAGAAATAATGATAGGGGCCCTAAACGATGTGTATAAGGTTTCGGAGGATTACAACACCAATTTGAGGGGCGGCGCCTATATACTTGCAATTTCGAAAATGGCAGAAGCGGTCAAGACCAGGGGCCTCTACCCCTGAGGACTCCTCTAGATAAGTGGTCGACGAGGAGGATCAAATGGCGAATCCGCTTGAAGAACATATGGGGAATCTGTTTGAGGAAGCTGGGGAAAGGGTTAGAGTTGCGGGGAGGGAACTTGGACTTGAGAAAGATCTCATCGAATGGATAGTCGCGCCAGAGAGGGAGCTAACGGTAAATTTCCCCGTGAGAATGGGCGATGGCAGCATCAGGATATTCACCGGTTATAAGGTACAGCATTCGAGTGCTAGAGGCCCATGTAAAGGAGGAGTACGATACCATCACCTGGTAACCCTGGATGAGGTCAGGACGCTGGCGCTATGGATGACCATGAAGTGCGCCGTAGTAGGAATACCATACGGGGGAGCTAAGGGGGGAGTCGCATGCGACCCCAAGTCCATGTCTGGAAAGGAGCTTGAGGGATTAACGAGGAGGTACACT
>DACJ01000046.1 GCA_002494765.1 Euryarchaeota archaeon UBA186 | reverse complement strand
GGCTTCAGTTAAGCCAAAAAGAGAAAGGGAGAGACATAAAGCGATGACTATCGAGAAATACCCTTTCCAGTGGGTCTTCAACTCATCGCCGACAAAGAAACCGATCATTTGCTTCTCACCTCAGCTATTCTCCCTTCCTTTAGCCATATGTTCACATCACCCATCTCATCATCGTTGTGAGAGGTACATATAACGGTTGCACCGCCTTCATTTGCTCGCGCTAAGAGCTCTAGAATCAGAGAGGCGTTCTTCTGATCCAGGAAGGCTGTGGGTTCATCGACTATGAGGATCTCAGGGTGATTAAAGAGCGCTCTTCCCATCGCCAGTCTCTGCTTTTCGCCCCCGCTTAGATGAGTCCCTTTGATCCTGGCCCTATCCTCCAACCTTATCTCTCTTAGAACCTCCATTCCCCTTTTCTCCAGAGTAGTTTTATCAACCCCTTTTATGATGCCGGGGAGGATCAAGTTTTGGAGAGCGGTCATGTGCGGTATCACGTTCTCCCCCTGAAACACATACCCCATCATTTTGTTCCTGATCGATGAGAGCTCATCATCTCCCACATTTCCGATGGGACGATCTTTGATCTTTATCTCTCCAAGGGATGGCTTATCTATGCAGCCTATCATGTTAAGAAGCGTGGATTTTCCGCTACCGTTGGGGCCCCTTATCAACATGAATGAACCTTTTGGGATCGTAAGATCCACGCCGTCCAGGGCTCTAATATCTCCATAGGGGGTCTTATAGATCTTTTTTACCCGCTTCAACTCCACAATGGCTTTTGCATCTGACAGCTTCTTCTGAACAATCGTAACACCTTTTTAGAATTCGTGTTATGGGATGTGCGTATAAAAAGCTTTGGCCGCGGATCGGAAATGCTGAGACCCTAACCAAACTGTGGGTAGCTTACGGCGGGACACATCACATCTAGACAGGCGGAGCAGTGGGTGCACTTTTCCTCGTCTATTCTGACCTTTTGAGTCTCATCTATATAGATGGCCCCCAACTGGCAGCTGCTCTCGCATAGACCGCAGCCCGCGCAGTACTCGGCTTTATAGACTATCTTCTTCAGTTTTCCTCGTCTCTCGTCTTTTGCCCAGATGTAGCCATCATCTCCTATCTCAATTCCGCCCATGCTTGTGGCCAGGTTTTTTACCCTGTCCATATCGGCGCTGATTCTTATTTTACCGCCCTCATCGATGAATATTTTTTCTTTCTTCTCTTTTTTGATCTCGATGTGGGGCGCCCATTTTGGCGGTCTCTTAAACCTCCATAATCCCAGCCTCAAAGCCTCATCCGTATAATCCCGTTTTAAAAATTCCATGTAGCGGTCGTAATCCTCGTGTTTATACAGGTTAAAATCGTAAAGGTCGCTTGCGGGACAGAGCCAGCAACCGATCCGCTCAAATCCCATCTTATAAAGTGGGTTGAAATCGACATCTTTACTGAAAAGGTAGAGCCAGACTTCCATGGCATTCCAGTTCTGTATGGGCGAAGCGCCTATCTGCTTTACGATCCACGGGTTTTTCCAGACGGAACCATGCTCGGCCCTGTTCGCGGATTCATAACTCCTCTGGCCGATAAAAGTTAAAACTCCTTCCGGAAAGTTCTCTTCTATCAAATTTACCATAGGGGCGAGCTTTCTTGTTTTGCAACACCACCGGTAATCCCTACTTGAATTGCCGAATATTTCGAGATCGTTCCAGAAATTTCCCCTGGCTTTTTTCTCGATGTGAGGCAGATTAAATTTTTTAACTGTCTTGTGGACCTCCTCGAGGGTCTCTTTATACTCCAGACCAGTGTCCACGAAAAACGTTACGGGTTTTATACCGGCATCCAGGAGCAGTAATAAAGTGGCGAGACTGTCTTTTCCACCGCTGATCGAGCAGGCGATGGGTTTTTTGATGTTCTCGATTACATGATTTATGAAGTCGATCGATCGCTTTATTTTTCTATCCATGTGCCCTCTGTTCGCTTTCAGAAGTAACTCAAAAGCCTCCTCGAAATTCCTTTTACCTATTTCCCCCGTCATCTCCTCATTGGGGTTTTTCCGAACCCTTATCCTGACCCCTTCCCCCCTTTCGTGTGGGTCATCGGAGTTTATCCTGGCATTCCCTACGGCTATGACGTCTCCGCTTCCACCCATGACCAATATCTCCTCCCCCATCTGAAAATCCCCCATTCTTGTAATCCCAGGTATCATCAGGTTCGACCCGTTGAGGATAGGCTCCCGGGCCCCATCGTCCGCAACGGCATATTTATCCGTGCCCTTATCAAACAGCAGTTGCCCGAACCCTACTTTTGGCAAAAAAATCTCTTTTCCCCGGAAAATGTCATATCTAAGAGCCCCGATGATCTGCCCATTGCAAACCACCTCGTGCATCCTGTCGATGTCAGGTACTTTGTTCACGATAACGGGATTGGTGAGCTTAACACAAACCCCGAACCGATCGCCGATCGTTTTTTCAATTCTTCTTATCTCGTCTGGAAAGGCTATCCTGAAGTCTCCGGGAGGGGTAATTTTTATTTTTTCAGCTTTGCCCCCACAGATCTCGCAGTTTCTACCCAGCAGCGCAAGATTGCAGTTGCGGCACCATCCGAGGAATATCCTCCCGAGTCTGACTTCGGGCATGGGTCAGTACACCCCTTTCCTTCGTAATTCCAGTACCGCTGGCTTCTCAGATCGCATCTCCACCGATATTCCGTATTTTTACATTTAAAACTTTGCCACTGACCAATTGCCAATTTTCTATGTCTAGATGGAAAAATAAGGCAGGAAAATTATGCTCAGGTAGATGCCATCCATCGCTCGTTTGTACTAGCCCAGGAGAGCATCTCGACGATATTTCTAATTTCTAACGATCATGTACAGTCAAGATTAATAAGCTTAAAGCGGGTTAAGGGGCATGGTCAACGTCGTTGCAACTCATGACCCAGGGGAAGACGAAAGAGCTCTCCTGATCGAGATGTTGGGCGAGCTTTCGCAGATAGCCTTCCTGAAGGATCTTTCAGATGTCGATCGCAGTGAAGCTATTGTGCAAGCTGATGTCTTGCTCGCCTGGAACCCTTTAGAGGAACTGAAGCCCGAAGAATACCAGAACATGGAGAACCTTCAGCTCATTCAGTTACTCTCGGCAGGAGCGGACCACGTTCCCTTTTCTTTAGTCCCGCCAGAGGTAACGATAGCGAGCAACGTAGGGGCCTATGCTGAGCCGATAGCAGAACACGTGATGGCGATGGCCCTCGCCCTAGCTAAGAAGCTTTTCATCAAGCACAAAAAACTTTCGAATGGCGAATTTGACCAGCTATCTCAGAACATCTCTTTGAAGGGAGGTGTTTGCGGCATTCTGGGCTTCGGGGGAAACGGAAAGGCAACGGCTAGATTGATGCGCGCTTTTGGCGCTAAGATCTACGCGATAAACACCACAGGTAAAACCGACGAGGCGGTTGACTTCATAGGAACGCTGAAGGATCTTGAATACGTTTTGGCAAATTCAGATTTTGTCGTCATAGCCCTACCCTCCAGTAGGGAGACAAGGGGGCTGATCGGAAAGAGGGAGCTCGAAACGATGAAGGAAAATGCTATTTTGGTAAACATAGCGAGGGGTGAGATAATAAATGAGAAAGCATTATATGAACATCTGAAAAACAACCCCGATTTCATGATCGGAACCGATGTGTGGTGGGTCGAGCCCTTCAAGCAGGGGGAATTCCGGGTGGATCGCCCATTCTTTGAATTGCCCAATTTCCTGGGCTCTCCTCACAATTCCCCTACGGTTCCTGGGATGGCCCTTAAGGCGACCCGCAGAGCCGGGGAGAACATCCTTCGGTTTATAAGAGGCGAACCTTTAAGGGGCGTGGTGCGAAGGGAGGATTACACTGGATAATAACCCATATGGCGCATATAACCCGACCCAACGTTTAGATTTCCGGACCGTTTTCCCCCGGGTCTGGATCCCTCTCCCCTGCTAGATGCTTTTCATCTATGATCCTGGTTTTCCATATCCCCGTTGCCAAAAGCGCGAGCCCGATAAAAGCGGCCGCGAGGTTGCTTACAGCCATCCCCACCCATATGCCCGTGGGCCCCCAGCCCAGATGCACCCCAAGGAGGTAACACAAAGGCAGTCTCAGAACCAGCAGCCTCGCTATCTCCGCCACCATCACTGGCACGTTGTGTCCGCTGCCCTGAAACGTGGAGTTAACCGAATGAAATATCCCGAAGAATGGGATTCCAACGACTAAAATCGAGAGAAAGAGCGCTCCCTCCTTTACAACCTCGGGGTCATCTATGAATACGGCGATCGCCCGATATCTAAATATATAGATGGTCAGGGAGATCAGGGAGAGCAGGGAGAAGGATATCAGTATGGTACTCCGGATCACCTCTCGGGCTCTTTGTATCCTGTCGGCGCCCAAAGTCTGGCCGACCATGGTGGCGCAGGCCGCCCCTAACCCCCAAATCACCACGAATACGATGCTTATTATCCTATCTCCTATCCCATAGGAGGCCAATATCAACGTCGAGTCGGGGAGCATGGCGATGACATACATGAGCAGGAAAAAACCTATCCAGAGCCCTGCCTGTGCGATCGAGGCTGGAAGGCCTATCTCGATTATCCTCACAACCTCTTTTTTTATGGGTATGAGATATCTTGCTCTTATCCTGATGCCGTACCTTCCCGAGAACAGGAGGTACAACCCGACAAAACCGGCCAACCCATAGGATATCAGAGTGGCGACAGCCGCTCCCATTATGCCCATCTTTGGAAAGATCGAAACGCCGAATATCATAAGGGGATCCAGGACCATATTGAAGATGACCGCAACCCCTATCACTTTCATCGGGGTTATAGTATCCCCATAGGCCCTGAATATCGATTCGGTCCCAAAAGCTATGAACTCCAGCGGCAGCCCCAGGAAGATGATCCTGATGTAAAGGATCGCCCCCTGCGCTATCTCTTCGTCTACTTCCAGGAGGCCTATAATAAATGGGGAGCTGAAGTATCCTATGACCGCTACGATAGAGGAGAAGATAAGCATGGAGCTGATCACCTGGCCAGCGGATTTATTGGCTTCCCTCGTCATGTCGGCGCCCTTGTACTGGGATATAAGGGCCACGCCCGCCATGCCGAGCCCAACCCCCAAAGATAGGAGAACCATTATAGCTGGCCAGGATATCTGAATCGTCGCAACGGCCCTCATCCCCTCGTCCCCGCCCAGATGCCCAAGCCAGAAGGTATCCGCAAGGCTGTATGCCATGTGCAGGAACTGTGTTAGCATGACTGGCCAACCCAACGTAAACAGGGTGCGGGCTATCGGCCCCTTGAGTATGCGCTCTTTAGAAACTTCGGACATGTATCATGACTCCGACGTTAGAAGTTTAGAGATTAAACTTTTTCCCCCTCTCTATCGGATTAAATGCCTATTTTGAAATTCCCCTGATTGAGGGGCGGTGACCCCTGATTGAGGGGCGGCGACACAAAAAACATTTAAGTAAGCCCTCACTACTTAACCCCCACCGATGGGCGTCAAAAAGCTCTTGATGGGCGATGTGGCGTGCGCCGAGGGCGCATTGGCTGCAGGTTGCAATTTTTATGCAGGATACCCCATAACCCCAGCTACGGAGATAATGGTACACATGGCCAAGAGAATGCCAGAGTCGGACGGCGTCTTCATTCAAATGGAAGATGAGATTGCAAGCATATCCGCATGCATAGGCGCCGTATGGGGGGGGGCAAGAGCTATGACTGCCACTTCTGGGCCGGGGTTTTCTTTGATACAAGAAGGTATAGGCTATGCGATCATGACCGAAACTCCTCTTGTGATAGTAGACGTCCAAAGGGGCGGCCCGAGCACTGGTCTTCCAACGCAGGCCTCTCAAGGGGACGTTATGCAGGCGAGGTGGGGATCTCACGGCGACTACGGGATAATCGCCCTAGCACCAAACTCAGCCCAGGAGATGTATGACCTCACTATAGAGGCTTTTAGGCTGTCGCAGGTATACAGAATACCAACGATAGTACTGGGAGATGCGATAGTTGGCCATACCTGGGAAGTCGTCGAGATGAAGAAAGCTGCCAAAACTAAAGTTGCGCTGCCAGCCGAGAAACCCTTAAGCACAGCATATGAGACCCCGTTCTACGTTCCAAAGTTCCCGGCATTTGGAAAGGGGTACATGGTCCACATCTCCGGTTTAGCGCACAGCGAGAAGGGCTACCCCGATACTGAGAGCGCCGATGACTATACGAGGCTCATAAGAAGGCTCGTCAATAAGATAAGAAATGAGAGGGAGCAGATATGCTCCTACGAGCTGATAAACCCCAACGCAGAGACCATGATAGTAACTTACGGCTCCCCTTCCCGTACCGTATATGAGACGGTGAAAGAAATGCACGACGTAGGCATGCTTAGGCTAAAGACAGTCTGGCCTCTTCATGAAAGAGCGATTCACGAATTTTGTCGAGAGGCGGAAAGAGTGTTGGTCCTGGAGATGAACCTGGGACAAATATACTGGGAGATCAAGAGGGTACTCTGTGAGAAGAACGTCGAACTTTTTTCAAAGGTAGGGGGTGAACTGCCCACTCCCGAGGAGATAAGGGGGACGTTGCAATGATAAAAGGACAGTTTTACAGGAGGGACATGTTCCCCATGATCTTCTGCCCGGGCTGTGGCATATTTACTGTTCTAGAGTGTCTCAAGGAAGCCCTATCCCAAGCTTCTATCGACATGGAGAAGGTTGCCTTTGTATCCGGAATCGGATGTTCCTCGAGGGCGCCCGGCTACATAATGGCCGACTCACTACATACCACCCACGGTAGGGCGTTGGCATTCGCGACTGGACTTAAGCTCGCTAGCCCTGATCTAAAGGTCATAGTGATGAGCGGGGATGGGGATCTGGCGGCTATAGGGGGGAACCACTTCATCCATTCTTGTAGGAGAAATATCGATCTTCTCACCATATGTGTGAACAATTTTGTATATGGCATGACGGGAGGGCAGCTATCCCCAACGACACCAGTTGGGTGTGTAACTGCGACCTCTCCTTACGGCAACGAAGAGCACCCATTTGACCTCTCGGCTTTGGCCTGCGCCGGAGGGGCGAACTTCGTCGCTAGATGGACGGTAAGGCAAAGGAAAGAGCTGACGGACTCCATGGTAAGGGGGGTGAAGAAAAAGGGGTTTTCGTTCGTCGAGGTGCTATCACCCTGTCCCACTCAGCTCGGGAGAAGAAACGATATGGTTGAGGTGAAGAAGAATCTGGACTGGTTAGATAGTTTGACGTTCTCAAAGGATGGTTTTGAGTTTAAGGACAGAGAGATCGAACTCCTGGCGAGCGGGCGCATCCCTACAGGCGTGTTCTGCGAGAGGGATAAAGCTCCCTATGGAGAGATGAGTAAATGAGAGTGGAGAGTAAATGAGGGTGGGGATAAGGATCTGCGGCGCTGGGGGGCAGGGAGTCATATCCGCCGCGAATCTATTAGCTAGATGCGCCGTTTCCAAGAGTTTATATGCAGTTCAGACCCAGTCCTACGGCCCTGCATCAAGGGGGGGCTTCTCAAAGGGAGAAGTCGTCGTGTCCGACGAGCGCATAGGCTATCCCTTCGTCAAAAAGCCCGACATACTGGTGGCGATGTTACAAGAGGCCTATGATCGCTTTATCGACGACGTCAAGGAGAGCACTCTGATCATCATAGATCCCGATCTCGTCAAGGGGGAAGGGCTAGAGGTGAAGGCTAAGAGTGTAGCAGGCAGTATTGGATCCAGACAGAGCGCGAACATAGTGATGCTCGGTGCGATGGCTCCTTTCCTTAGACTTATCGAACCCGAGGATTTGCGCAGATCGATAAGGGAAAGGTTTTCTAATGAGATAAACCTGAAGTGTTTCGATGCAGGTTTAGAGATCGGGAAGAAGGCAGGTAAGAAATTGAGAACGAAAGAGATAGAATGTAAAGTGGAAAAGGAGAAAGCTATTTAAGTCGGGGCTTTTATTTGATCACAATGATTGACTTGGGCAAGAAGATAAGGATGGAGAGGATAATGGACAGAGACGCTAAAAGAGCACTCATAGTTCCACTAGATCATGGCGTCACGATGGGTTCAATTCAGGGAATAGAGGACATAAAGAGGGTCATTATAGACGTCTCCGAGGGAGGGGCGACGGCAGTGGTTATGAATAAAGGCATGATAGCTCAGGGATACAGGGGTTATGGGAGAGACATCGGGCTCATAATGCACCTCTCAGCCAGCACGATCCTGGGCCCGAGCTCAGATGATAAGGTTTTGATAGGATCAGTTGAACAGGCGATAAGGATGGGTGCCGATGCCGTGGCGATTCACATAAATGTGGGGGCGGACGGCGAAGCGGAGATGCTCAGAGACCTCGGCTTCGTATCCGAAGACTGCATGGACTGGAGGGTGCCACTCTTCGTGATGACCTATGCTAGAGGGAGGAAGGTAAAAGACCCATACGACATGGACGCGTTGAGGCATGCTGCTAGACTGGGAGCTGAGTTTGGGGCCGACGTCGTCACGACCAATTATACGGGAAGCGCGGAGACTTTTAGGGAACTAGTAAAGAGCGTACCCGTCCCGGTCCTGGTGACAGGTGGCCAAAAACGCAGATCTGATCTGGACACGCTCAAGATTATCAAAGAGTGTATAGAGGCTGGCGGGGCGGGTGCGGCGATAGGACGAAACATATTTCAGCATGAGAATCCTTACAACATGACCAGGGCTATATGCAAGATAATTTTCAAGGGAGCCAGCGTGGAAGATGCCGCCCGGGAGCTAAAGAAAAAGGGCGATATAAAAACCAAATAGACCTGAGTGCGACATCAATATTGAAACTAATACCTTAAACAGAAATAAATTAAAAATAAGAATGGGGGGTCAGGATCTCTAACCCTTCATTATTTTCATCCAGCCACCACTTTCGTAGACGGCTAGACCCCTGCGGCTCAGGGCATCTTCGAAATTGTCCCACTCGATGACTTCAAACCTGGCTATATCTTCGCTCTTTGTGAACTGTATTATATCAGTTCCCTTTATTCTAGCTGGTTTTAGCTCCTTGTCCTTCGCAATTTTTTTCGCCTTTTTTACGGATATTTTCTCCATCGCCATCTATATCCCTCCTTTAGACCTATCCAGAGCATACGTCAGTGGGTATAAAAATCTTTCCCATTCCCTATATATATTATTTGGCCATTCCATCCACATGAAGATAGGGATAATAGGGGGCTCGGGCTTGTACGACATGGAACTTTTGAGTTCCCCCGAGAGGATAAAGGTGGCTACCCCTTATGGTTTTCCTTCTTCTCCTTTGCTGAAGGGGGCGTATGGAGAAAATGAGATATATTTTCTTCCGAGGCATGGGGGAGAACACACCATCCCCCCACATCTGGTGAACTACAGGGCGAATATATGGGCGATGAGGGAGGTTGGGGTAGAAAGGATCATAGGTTCGAATGCAGTTGGTTCCCTGAGAGATGACTACCCCCCAGGCGCTCTGGTGATACTGGATCAATTCATAGATTTCACCAAAAAAAGGGAATACACATTCTATGAAGGGGGGCAGGTCTATCACGTTTCGCTGGCTGACCCTTTCTGCCCGGAATTGAGGCATGTAGCTATAGACATCGCAAAAGAGAAGGGATTCAATTTAAGGGAGAAGGGAACTTACGTGTGCATAGAGGGCACGAGGTACTCGACAAGAGCGGAATCGAAGATGTTTAAACAGTTCGGGGATGTTATAGGGATGACCTTAGTCCCTGAATGCCAGCTGGCCAGGGAGCTCGAGATCTGCTACCTAAACCTCTCAATGGTTACGGATTATGATGTGTGCGCGGAGAGACCGGTTAGCTCCAAGGAGGTGATAGAGACGATGAAGAAGAACGTGGAGATCCTGAAAACTATGATCCGCGAGTTAATCCCAAGAATGCCCCAGACCCGGAGCTGCGAATGTAAATCGGCTCTAAAAGATGCAGGGGCTTAAGGCGGTATAAAGATGGAGAAGGAGATAGAGAGATTCCACTGCTACCTGGTCGAATGGGAGGATATAGAGCGGTGGTCCAGGGATGTCTCTCAAAAGTTAGATGGCTCTGGATACAAGCCAGATCTCGTGATAGGTTTGGCCAGGGGAGGATGGGTTCCGGCCAGGCTGATATGTGATCACCTTCTGATAAAGAATCTCTCCAGCTTGAGAACGGAGCACTGGGGGATCACAGCTACGGTTGACGGCGAGGCTAGATTGGCTCAACCCCTGAGCGTAGACCTGGCGGATAGAAGAGTTCTACTGGTGGATGACATAACGGATACGGGGAAAAGTCTGGAAATTGCCATCGCTCACGTTGAGAGGGGCGCCCCCAAAGAGCTAGGGGTAGCCACGCTGTTGCATATCGAGGGTGCGAAGGTGGTGCCAGACTATTTTTCAGAGCAAATTCTCAAAGATAATTGGACCTGGTTCATCTTTCCCTGGAACAGAGACGAGGATTTCTACAATCTGGTCCCAAAGACCCTATTTAAACCGGGCGATCTAGGAGGAATAAAAGAGAGATTC
This sequence comes from Euryarchaeota archaeon UBA186, assembly GCA_002494765.1. Classification (GTDB taxonomy): domain Archaea; phylum Thermoplasmatota; class UBA186; order UBA186; family UBA186; genus UBA186. Next base: position 1,097 of record DACJ01000046.1, on the reverse strand, counting down.
AGAGAACAATTCGATATAGATGTGGAGGGGGAGAGGATAACAAGGGCACTATCGATGTTGGAAAGACGCGGGATGGTGTCTAGATCGGTCACAGATGGGAAGGAAGTGTTCACTCTGTCGAGTGTTTAAGAACGTTGCCTCTCTTTTTCATCTTTTTCCTTTTTCTTCTTGACTTTTTTGGGTTTCTTCCATGAGTTAAGAATTTCCTCAAGCTCTTTAGTGGGTTTTACGCTCATCATCTATCCAGCTGATTTCGGATATAAAAAGCTATTCACATGCCTGAATTTGGGACAAAAATACTCTATCCCCTCACGTAACAAGGAAATGAGGAAGACAGCATCTATCATACCCGGTGCCTATGGAGGGATGGGATTGATATCTGGCAGGCAGGTCAGATAGCACAGCCGTTTTATATTATGGCAGATTCCACGCAGGCAATCCTCTATCTTCTGGGGTCAAGAATTTCCTGAGGGGCTTGGGATTGGTCCTCTTTAACATTGAGTACCCAGTCTCTGAGATAGAACGCATGTGATATTCCGCAAGCCATGTATCGAGAGTATGAGAACTGCCGGGCCAATCCAAGTTTCTCACAGATAAGATATACCAACCCTTCAGCTACCCTGTTTGAAACTCCTAGATATGACTGGAGTAACAGTACCTTGGCAATACCCGGAGGGGGCACGGGTGGGCGACCAGCTCCTTTGATTTACATGAATGGGCGCATCATAACTGGAGGTGGTGATCCTGGTTCTTACCCCTGATTTCGGAAACTAGTTCATAGATCTTGAGGAACTCGCCTTAGGAGTTGAAGAGGTCGCCGTGGATGTTCCTCTCATAGAGTTCGCCGTGCACAAATTAATTTTAGGCTGGCCCCCGGCTTTCGAACTGGCGTTGGGTCCGCTTGACACTCAAATAATTTCGATATCCTGGGAAAGATTTGAAATCGCTGCCTCATCGATACCTGATTCCATCCTTTTCCTCGTTTTTCTTCTTTTTTGAGCTCCCAGGATCGGTCGGGTCTATGACCTTTTAGCATACATTTTCATTAGATCATTAAATGTTGGACAAAGGGCCAACTATGGCGGAAGTATTGAGGA
>DACJ01000054.1:4070-5072 GCA_002494765.1 Euryarchaeota archaeon UBA186 | reverse complement strand
TACAGATAAAAGGCGATACGCAAGGACGCATACGAAGACATACGCCCTTACTCTCCTATCGAGACGATGTCTCACTGGTTCTATCTCCTCATGGGTCTTCACAGTACGGAAGACCTTCTCTATGAAATCCTTCTCCAGATACGTGTTCACTATCTCTTTTGCATTTAGCGTTTCATCAGTGGCAAGGATCGCCCATTTCCCATCAAGACGTTCCACCTCTTTTAACCCACTCTTTGAGTAGCTCCATTTAATCCTCGGCCCCTCCTTCTTCCTGCTAGCCCTCCATTCTATAAGCTCTGCATATGGCCCAACGATCGATCCTGCTTTACCCCTGAGGCGTTTCTCAGACCAGTTCTTCCCTTTTTCACTCCATTCATTAAGATCTCTGCCGACAAGGGCCAATGCCTCATTTCTCGCATCTGCATCTCTTATAGCCCTCTCCCTGTTAGTATAGACCACGATCGATCGTTCCCCTCCATATAACTCCCCTCTGGTTTTTATCGCATAGATGTGGCCCGCCTTGCTGCTTCGAATAAGTGTATCAGGATTGGCTGGCACATCCGTTACTTTGAGAATCGTCTTTGCGTCATTCAGCGTCTTTGGTACGCCGCAGATGAGTTTCCATTTTAACGCTTCTATCCCATTCACATGGGTTTTAGATACATTCCCACGATCCATTATCAAGGTACCGGGTTCTATTGCCGTATCACTTAAACGGGCAAGCAGATTCTTTACCGTTGTCATAGAGGATCGTTTGCCTCCATACACAAAGTGTGCTATCGGGAATTTATCGCGTTTCGAAACCAGTAGAGCGATGTTCGCCTGTCGTCTACGCACTCTTCCGGGATTGTATCCAAGTTCCGCTAATGGACAACTGACGCCGAAAAAGAGTATACTCGTCAGATCATAGGCTAAGGTTTCCTTCTCACCAGGAGGCAAAGGATTGTCATGGCGCCATTTCAAATAGAGTGCATCGTCTATCTCTGGGCTCAGGTCTACAAT
>DACJ01000054.1:0-4059 GCA_002494765.1 Euryarchaeota archaeon UBA186 | reverse complement strand
TGCCTTCCAATACCATCCACACATACAAAGTCGAGAGCTGATAAAAATGCATCCTTTGTGAATGTTTCTGGAGGAATACCCGATAAAAAGGGAAGATCCGTAGTGGGAACCCATGTCTCAAGCTGGGTGGCACTCAAAGGATCGATGACACGGTTAATGGCCCAAATGGTCAGCAGTTTCCCGGGAGAAGCCCCTGAAATACAAGATTCTCCACAGCAGATTCTGTCTATAATCGGGATAAAGTGAAGATCCTGCGCGATCTTCCACAAGAGACGAACATCCCCGGCCCTGTATGATCTGGGGATGTGTAGCCTATCCAGTACCCGTCTTTTAGGTTTGATCCCCTTTGATACTTCATCCTCGGGCCCAATATACCGTACGAACTCGCTCTTGACCTTCTCTCCCTGCCGGATAGACCTGTATTCAGAGAGGTAGACACGGTTTCCTCGCTTGTGTCTTTTGATTGCCAGGTAGGAGATATAACACCTACAGGGATAAACCCGTTGGTTTAAAAAATCGAGTGGGTCAGAACAAGCCAGATCTATGATAAAAAGGGCACTTAAGGATTAAGAGATGAGGTGTAGGTGGCACGTACCACGCTGTTCAGGTCATCGATGTATCAACCTTTTTTATCGCCTCTTGTGAGCTTTGCACAAATATAGCCCCCTTCTCATTGAGAACTCTCCACCGTTCCTCCAATTTACCTGTGAAATCCTTTTGCTGCACGGGGGTTAGATCTATGACGATGGTCAATATCCCCTTACTTGCACTATATTCTGCCGCGTCCACATTCTTCAAATTCCCCAATCCAACCGGAAAATCAGCAAGTATAACTACATCCGCTTTTTCTGCCATCTTGAGATTTGCCTCATGTGCATTTTCTCCTATCTCAGAGAATGGTGCCTCTCCCACGACCTCTACCCCCAGATCTTTTGCCGTTTGATAATCCGTATCAAAAACATTTAGCACTCCCGCACTCACTCTGAATCCCATAGTGATTAGCTTCACCATAAGCTCCCCGCCGGAACCTCCCCCTGATATCACGTGTACCCAAACATTTTTTTCTTCGCCCCTCTTCACGGGAGTCAACGCATAGGAATCAGTAGCGGTTTCTCTCCTTATCATCACGTCAACGCCAAAAACCTCTTTTATATTTTTGCGCGTGAGGATTTTTTCTGTGTTCCCCTGAACAATCACCTTACCATTATTCAAGAGTATCAATCGATCACAATATCTGGCCGCCAGGTTCAGATCGTGCAGGGCTGCTATAATGACCTTATCCCTTGAAAGGTCCTTTATTAGATCCATGATCTCTACCTGATGGTTAAGATCCAGGTGAGAGGTGGGTTCGTCGAGTAGAAGGATTTTTGGCTCCTGGGTTAGGGCTCTGGCAATTATAACTTTTCTCGCCTCTCCACCGGAAAGTTCAGTTATGGGTCTCTCTGCCAGGTGCCAACAATGAGTCAACTCCATGTATCTTTTTGCTATTTCTATTTCTGTTTCTCCCTCAAGCTGAAACCTATTTAAATAAGGGTTCCTGCCCATCAGCACAACATCCAGTGCTGTAAATTCAAATTTTATTTGGCTATCTTGCGGCACAATTCCCATCTTTTTGGCAAGATTCTTAGGGCTGCAGGTGGTAACATCCTCGCCATCGATAAATATCGATCCCTTATCCGGTTTGAGCACCCCATCGATATTTCTCAGCAGGGTCGTCTTTCCAGACCCATTTGGGCCTATTACGCCTATCAGCTCTTTGCCCGCTTCAAAATTAATATCGTCCAGTATTTTTTTCCCTCCGTAATGGAAGTTTATCTTTCTAACCTCCAAATCCATATTTGCCCCTCTTTAGCAGATAGATGAAGAACGGCGCTCCGCAGAACGCGGTTAACACGCCCACAGGTACGCCTACAAACCTGGCAAGAGCGTCCATCCATATGAGGAATATAGCTCCCATTAAAGCCGATGAGGGTATAAGGATCCTGTGGTCAGGGCCTACCAGTATTCTGGTTACATGAGGTATGATGAGCCCCACAAACCCTATGGTCCCACAGAATGCCACCGCCGATGCGGTTATGATGGCGGTGAGAAACAGAAGAAAAATTTTCGTCTTTTCCACGTTGACTCCCAGCCCATGGGCACTCTCTTCGCCGAATAGCATGGCGTTTAGATCCCTGGCGAACAGGTAAACCCCCATAACGCCGATAAAAATGGGAACTAGAGTTATATGCACTCTGGACATGCTTGAGGGCTGGAGATTTCCCATGAGCCAGAAGACTATCCCGTGCACATCCTGTCCCATCCGGTACATGAGAAATGATAGCATAGCAGATAAAAAAAATGAAACGGCCACGCCGACGAGCAACAAGTTGTTCACAGGGACTCTTCCGTTAACCATAGCTGCCCTGTAAACGACGAAAATGGCAACCATAGCGCCAAGAAATGCTAGTACGGGCCTAAAACCAGAAAAAGGGAGAAACGCCATAGCTATCGCCGCGCCAAGGGCTGCTCCAGAGGAGGTGCCGATGATGTAGGGGTCGGCCATCGGGTTTTTGAACACCCCCTGCATTACGGCCCCTGAGGTCGAAAGGGCTACCCCGACAAGCAAACCCATAAAGATCCTGGGAAGCCTTAGACCCAATATTATGGTGCTGTACCAGTGCTGGGAAGGCTGAGACAAATTAAAAACGCTGCCCAGAATCTTTAAAATCTCCATTGGGGGCACCCAGACGTCGCTTATCATGAGGGTGAGGGGAATGCTTATTAGAAGGGCAACAATCAACGCGAGGATCGTGGCCTTCCAGGATTTAGCTCTTCTGAGCTCCCCTCCAGTCTTAGCTACCTCCATGCTCTCTTCATTTACACGATCTGGCACGTGACCTGGAGTTCCTCATTCTTATTATATAGGTGCATGCAGCCATACAGAGCCTCAATTCCCTCTGCCACTCTCGGCCCATCTCTGGCCAGCAAATTCTCGTCTATTCCGTAGACCCTCTCATTTTTTACCGCTGTTAAATCCTTAAATCGTTCATCATTCATTATAAAATCTAACATGTTGCCCTCGCTTCCATGCCCCTCAAAAACCACCAATACGTCTGGGTCTTTGGAAATGAGCTTTTCGTGGGTGACCTGGGAGAAACCTTTTTTGTCTGAGAACACGTTACTGCCCCCGGCTATCCTGATCATCTCATCTGTAAACGTGTTTAGCCCGACGATCCATAAAGGATCAGGATATACAATGGCCGCTATACTCGCCTTTTCTTCTCCACTGACCTTTTCCGTTATTTCGTTTATCTTGTCTCTCATTTCAGAGATCAGTTCTTCTGCCTTTTCCTCTACCCCCGCGATTTTTCCCATTATGCTGATATGATCCCATATGCCGCTTATAGATTGAGACTCTTTTAAAGCGAAGACCGCAAGACCCACATTCTCCAGTGTTTTTACTATCTCCTCCCCGGCTATCCCACTTATGAAGACTACATCGGGTTCCAGGCTTACGATCTTTTCTATTTTGGGAGTAGAATAACCTCCAACCCTCTTTATCACACCATCCTTTACTTTTGTTGAGATTTCTGGAGGGTAATCGCACCAGTCACTTACCCCTACCACTCTATCACCCAAACCCAGAGCGAAAAGAACTTCAGTCGCAGAAGGGGAGACTGAGATGATTCTCTCGACTGTTTCAGGTATGATAACCACTCTGCCGAAATCATCGATTATTTCTTTTTCGCTAGAATATCTTAGCTCAGATCTCGAAAATACTTCACCTGCACCAGCCCCGAAAATCGGCAATATCATCAGGGCCATTATGCCAAACGCAACTATCTTTCCTGTTCTCGTTATTCGGTCCATCTTACCGCCTGTCACGTAATACAGATAATCTCCCTAAAATAGTTTCCTTTTGGATCATACATATAACCTAAATGAGATATAAAGCCAAAAAAACGGAATGTCGAGCGAAACAGCCAAACTCGGTTTGAAGAAGGTTAGTGAATCTACACAAGCATAAAAAGATATCTTTTCGTATCATTTTGAATCCATTAGACCTCTTGCATAATT
>DACJ01000068.1:10113-16587 GCA_002494765.1 Euryarchaeota archaeon UBA186 | reverse complement strand
GCGGGAAATAGTTAACTGACCAGATTCTAAAAACATTAAACTCGGCAACAAAAACTAAATAATGAAACCAGAAAAATAAAAGGTGATGGGCTTATAGCCCATCTCAAGCCTTAGTTTTTACCTTTTGTCTACAGGTTGTCGGCGAACCACTCCGCTGTGAGGGTGAGGACCTCATCTCTTTTATCTTCGGGGTCAGTAAAGTAGTGGTCGGTGTTCTTCACTCTCACGATGGTCGTTGGTTCACCCGCATTTTCGTACAGCAGTTCGGAATTCCCGGGGTGGACCGTGGTATCCTCCTGGCCCTGGACTATTAACAGAGGTCTTGGCGATATTTTTCCAACGTAATCTATCGGGTATGGTGTATCCTTAGTGAGCTGCTTGACGAGCACCGGCAAATGGTGAAGGTAAATCTTGCAGGAGCCGATCATGAAGTAAAATCCCTCTGGCGATATCCCCGCTCCAATCCCTATCGAAATTGGGGTATATCCTGATAGAGTGACGACACTGCCCACCAAACCTATGAGACTGTCCAATGCACCAAATGGGAGATACCCTACTATCGACGGTATCATCCCCATGATGATCGGTAAGAGCATATCGACTATCCCGCTGAGCATAGGCCCTATTATCGGGATGAGATTTAGGATGTCATGTACCATAAGACCTGCCGAAATCTCCATGCCGGCTGGAGCAGCCCACAGGGCAGTAGCTTTAACCCTCTCGTCCATTCCAGCCACGACACACGCGACCATCCCGCCCAGAGAGTGGCCGAACAGCCCTATCCTGTTCCCGTCGACCTCTGGTTGTTCCTGCAGGAACGTAATGGCGTTACTTACATCTTTTACCATGAGCCCATAGTCCATGGCTCCAAGCGTATCACCGTGTCCCCTCAGATCTATCAGTAACAACACATACCCTCTAGAGCAGAACGCCTCAGTCAGATCGTACTTGCCGATGGATTCGTGTGTATATCTGTTGGAATACATATAACGTTCGTTGGTGTGCACATCTTTTGACCCGGTGAATCCATGGAGCTCTATCACTGCGGGCGCCTCAACTGCTCCCTCTGGATAGATTAAAAGCCCCTTTATTTGCCATCCTTCGCTCTCAATACTTACCGGCCTGAAATCTATGGCAACCTCATTGTCGGTCTCGGAGCAGGTAGCTAGGGAGACTGGGAAAACCATGATGCCTGCCACAAAGATTGCCAATATCAAAGTCGCAATTTTCTTTTCAAACATTTATCACTTCGCTTCCTGTGCTTTTTTACTCTTTAGAGCATTTAAGCGCAAATCTGTATAGCCGTCGATATACTTAAATGTTACTGCTGGCAGTTAAAAACTTCTACTATAAAAAACTCACTCTTAGCGCAGTATCTCCGAAAGAACTTCGTGGTACAGTGATAAGAACCTCTGGCTACCTTTGACGTTATTTTACCTCGCACTTTTTCAGATCTTCAGACGGGACAATTCCGAAAGCGGTTTTTCGGCCGATAAGAGGAAATTTGGCTGGATCGTGAGGTAGTGGAGGGCGGATCGTATAGATACTGCATCTTTCTCAATCGACATATGGCACAACCTGTTCTTGCTAGCTACATGAATTCTGTCCCACAGCCATGTTTTTGGAAAATTGTATAAGTTTAAAGAGCCTGCGTATCACCCCCGATTAGAACTGGTACGCTTCAGCCTGATATCTAAGCAATTCCTTTATCACCTCTTGACCCTCGGCGCTGTATCTATCAGGTATTATGGTCCGTATGAGGATGATGCCTGTGCCGCTCGGCGAATATACTATCTCGTTACCCGGTTTCTCATAAGTTCCGCTTCTCACCAACGTGATGTTCAGCTCGGTCAGCCCCCTTTCTTTGACATCAAGATCGTTCATGACCCAGAAGTTATCCGTGTTGTGAGCATAAAAGGAAATGGACCAATACGGGGCTATGTCAACGGGCACTGGTACATGGATATGAAGCGGTTTCTTTGATACATCATATTTGCAGAATTGCGCTAAGTGGTCGGGGCAATCCTTAACCACCCTATCAACTCTCGTTGGGACCCCTTCGATAACCGGCTCGTCAACGGCCACGCGAATTGCTACATGGGTAAACTGGTTAACCGATACACCACTGGATTCAAGGAGTTCATCCGACATTTTATCAGTAGTTATGTAGGGCAGAGCCCATATGGCTATAGTGTTTAAGGAAAAAGCCAGGATAAGCGTAAAGAACGTCCAGAAGGTCCATTTTTTCCAGGGTTTATCCAGCCCCATATCACACCATCCTGATGATCTGGGGTAATTCGATCGTCTCTGGGCTCTCAAGAACTTCGGGATTGGGGTTGTATAAACGGAGCGTCAGGCAAAGGTCACCATTTCTCTCACCCCTCATGGGCTCTTTATCACCCAAAGGGAGCCAGTTTCCCTTCTGTGGCCGGGCTGAAAGCATGATTGTCCAGGTGGTTCCATTTTCGTCATATGCTATGTTGGTCTTGGAGAACGAGTACCTGTTAGCCTCATTCGGTATGAAATATAGATCCTTGTACACGGTTATGCCCCACCATCTAGCGGGGAGCTCACTACCCTCGATCTTATAGACCCCATTATAATCGAGCTTATTCCCATCAGAGTCCGTCGTTGTCACGTAGTAGATTACTTCCGACTTCTCAAGCGCCCATAAACCGGATCTAGCTATCCTCGCCCTCTGATAGATGCTGGCATCTGCGCTCCCAGCTTCAAGGCTAGTCACCCATGGCCCATTCTTTATTTCGCTCTCTTCGTACTTCTGAGGGCTGATAACGTACCATAACCCCCCCAACGCAAGAATGAAAGCGATTCCAACTGAGATGAGGGTTTTAAATATGGTCCTCATGAATCTATCTCCCTCCAGTCAGCTGATTTCGATGTCGGCAGCTATTATCTCCTTTTAACTCTTTTTTTATCTCCAGACATACCATACCAAATACCTTCCTGCATCAGATGGTCTTATAACGTTCGGAATTTTTAAGCCTTTCTGTATGAGGAGGTAAAAGAGAGATACAAGGTGATGAGAGGGTTCAAGAACTGGTATTCAGCTCAGAGCACTTTGGACATGCACGACATTCATCAAAACTACTTCGGAAAACTTCCTTTAGATCTCTAGGAGACAAATCCATTCATCAGAAGATTTAAATATTTCTAATCCCTTATAAAGACTGGCTTAAATATTCTAAATAATAAAAAAAGACAGGATGTGAGAAGAAACATGTTTGAAAAGAAATTCGCGACTCTGATATCGGCGATCTTTGTGGCAGGCATCATCGTTTTCCCAACCTTTCTAACCGTCGGTTCCGAGACCGATGATGGGGTTAATATAGATTCCAGGCCAGTAAGCATCGAGAGCGAGGGCTGGCAGATAAAGGGGGTTTTAATCTATCCAGAGGAAGCGGTTAATGCCCCTGCAGTGATAGTGCTGCATGGACTCAGTTCGTCAATTGATAAGTTCATCAACGAACGGTATACGTATTCCAACAGATATACACACGAATCCCTCGGAATATTCGATCTGACTGAGACGTTCTGCTCCAGAGGATATGTATTGCTACTGCTGGATCAGAGGGGGCGTGGCGATACGCTTGGAGCCATGGACTACGAGCTCATGCTAAAAGATGTAAGCAACGCCATCACGTTCCTTCAGGAACAACCGGAGGTCGATGAGAACAGGATAGGGCTGTTAGGCCATTCGATGGGCGGGATGGTCGCGTGTGTCGTGGCTGGAATGGACGAAAGGGTTAAAGCTACTGCCCTATGGGCTGCTCCAGCCGGCATGGAGATTTCGGCAGGCAGCGGGATGGTCGATACGCTCTTGCCCCACATCATGGGGATGATACCGTCGATAGTAGGATATCTCCCATTGGTGGATAGTCTCATAGGTTTGTTGGGCAGTGTTGTCACTTTATCAGTATACGTCCCATTTTCGCAGACGAAGATGATTAAAGAAGGGTTTGGAGCGGGGATATCGCCAGAGGGATTTTACTTCATGATCGGCTCCTGCAAGATTTACCTTCACCATTTGCCGGTGCTCGTCAAGCTGTACTCTGAGGATATGCCATATCCTATAGATTACGTCGGAAAAATATCGCCAAGACCTCTGTTAATAGTCCAGGGCCAGGAGGATACCACGGTCCACCCCAGGAACGCCGAACTGCTCTACGAGGCTGCGGGTGAACAAACGACCATCGTGATGTTGGAGGACACTGACCACTGGTTTACCAGCCCTAAAGATAAAAGAGATGAGGTCATCAACCTCACAGTGGAGTGGTTCGCCGATAACCTGTAGACAAAAAGGCGGAAAAACTGAGGCTTAAGTATCAGAGCGGGAAATCTTTTTCCCCCCCAAACTACTTATACTCAAAATACTCTGGATAATAGTAGTAATAAAAATATGACCATTTATGGATGAAAAAGGCACAAGAGGTGAAAGATGGCATATAAAAAGAGTTCGGCAGGTCCAATCGCGCTGATCCTCGTGGTGAGCTTCGTGGTTTTCCCCTTTCCTTTAGTTGATTCAATCGCCAAGAGCGATGATGAGTGGATAATTACGATCGATGGTGAGAGTCTCGAACTTATCCCAGAGCTGGAAGAGTACGCCTGGGTGCTGGAAAGACCCCCTTATGAGATCTGGGATAAAATAGGTCTGCACAGGCTTGTCAAGACAGGCGAAGAGCCGATCGGAGTCATCGTCATCTTCCCGGGAACCAGCTCGAGTGGAGAGCAGTTGATCTCGGAAGACTATTATCTTAGATACATTGCTGCAATAGATGCGGATGAGGAAAAGGTGAATGAGATAAGGGAGAAGAGAAAGAGCCACTCTATTACGCACTACTTAGCGCTGAGAGGGTGGGATGTCTACACCATGGACTACAGGACTCACTTCGTGCCCAACACCTATACACAGGACGACCTCAAGTTCATGGCGGAATGGGGCTGGAAGATGTACATGGAAGACGCTGAATTGGTGATAGATAAGGTGAAAGATGTCTCAGGAGCAGATAAGGTCTTCTTGGGCGGAGAGAGCTTCGGCGGAATGGCGGCGATGAACTACGCTTCGATGCACTGGGAAGAGGATCTAGACGGAATAGTGCTTCTCGACGGCGGCACGGGAGGGAAACAAAGCATATCGGATATGCTAATGGGCATGTTACCGATCGAGATCCCGTCCTTGCTTCTCCATCTGTTCCCGATCGTTAGGCAGTTTGTTAGGCCTATCTTAGAGTTGATGACGCACTTGCTAGGGTTGTACGCGCTGGACCAATCACATGACATGGGGCCCCTTTTGAACCCCATAATGACCCAATTAGGGGTGCAACCCATCCCACATTACCTAGAAGTGAGAGAATATGCATTGGAACATCCGCTGGATCCCCCGCTCGACCCCGTCACTGGGAAACGCCTTGAGCCTACCAAGAGCTCAATAACAGGTGAACCATTTGACAACTACATCGAATGGGCAGCTGGTCTCCTGGCCGAGTCACGAGGGACCACTAACCTCTATGAGGGGTACAACGATGTGGAGTCATCGGCTAATGTCTTTTTCAGATTCGACAGATACTGGCCACTGCAAATATATCTAGAGTTGATAGCGGATCTCCTCAGACCTGGGTATGAATCGGATAGCGGGGTATGGAACAGGGATTACTACAACTTCTATGCGCATTATGACGAAATAGATGTTCCTTTGATCGCGTTTATAAGCGGATTCGGTCTAACGATGTTTGGTTCATTCGACCCTTGTATAGCAAACCCCGATGTTACTGGTTACACCTTAGAGGAATGGGGGCACCTGGACGTTTACACTGGCACGTATAATGACGTCATGGTCAACGAACCCACCTATCAGTGGTTGATTGATCGCACATAATCGGATAGAATCTTGATGAATTTTAGTATGCCACTTATGTTTCGAGGATGAATTTTAGTATGCCACTCCCCACAGGATCGGTAGCATCATACATTCTCAGATTCATATCGCGATGAGTATGATCGTCAACCACAAGAAGTTGCGCTTCACCTCCCACGTTTTTTAAATTTTCAACGAAATCATTGCTTGCTTTAACTCCATCTTTATTATTCCCCGAAACGAGAACGAGAAATTCAGGGTAAACGCAGCCCTCATGAATATTGTGGATAGGAGAAGCCGATTTTAGTACCGCTTCATCTTTTCCAAAAGCCATCCTAGTTATTATTTTCATCCCTGGTATCTCATCCCTAAGTTCTAGGAGATCATAATATCTTATATCCACAGGGATAACACCTGCAAACATTTCAGGATTAAGATTGTATTCTTGCAGGTATATTGGATTTGTGGCTAACAAAGCAACTAAATGCGCCCCAGAAGAATGTCCGGAAATAAACACACGATCTTCGTCACCATTAAGATCATGGAGATTTGAAAAAACCCAAGCTACAGCAGCAGCACAGTCTTCCACATGCGCGGGATGC
>DACJ01000068.1:0-10104 GCA_002494765.1 Euryarchaeota archaeon UBA186 | reverse complement strand
TTTACAGAAACAAACAAAATGCCCAGATCAGCGTAAAAGCGCCCATGTTCTTTGGTTTGACTCTTATCCCCCATCATCCATGCACCACCATGGATATGTATAAGAACCGGGAATTTGTCATCTCCCTTTTCAGGAATATAGATATCCAATCGTTTTAATGGATTCGGATCATTGGAATATGGAACATCAAGCCTCTCCGTTACCTGATTATAACCAAGAGTTTCTTCCTGCACTGTCTTCTGTTGCATCTCTCTTTCCTGAGCTATTGAAAAAGGCGCTACGAAAAGATTTAAAACTACTGCAATTGCGAATATCCCGGCCAAAACCGGCCGAAAATCTATTTTTAGCCTTCCCCTTATCCGCTTGGGTATTGCTATCTGGCCATCCTTTAATGTTTTGGCATACATCTTATCATTCCTCTTACTATTGTTAGCGCTCTTTATTACTATCTAGGCCATTCGGAATACTTAAGTCTGCCGATCGCCATTTTTGCATCCCATGGGGTGCAATAACGACCTCATGAAACCCCTGAAACACNNTGAGAGAGAATAGGAGAGATGGCTGAGGATCTAGAGGTAGGTATCTACTCGAAGAAGCTAGGGCAATTAACACATAGAGCTGATGGTAGCTCTAGCCCCAATCTCGTTTTTACTCCCAGAACTGAAGCAACCATCATCTACCAGTAAAAACTACTGGGAGATCAAAGATTTTCCCAAATTTGCTACGCAAACTTCGCATACACCGAAACCGTTACACGAGATCGTGGAAAATCCCTATCAAAAACAGAAAGGGGGTGAAAGGATAGCAAAAGTTAAAGAAGTTAGAGAGATTTAGGGATGTAAAATCTATGAGAATGTAGTTGAAGTGAAAGAAGTTGGCGGCGGTGAGTTGGTTTGCTGCGGTCGACCAATGAAGTGAGTAAAATAAAAAAGGATAAAAATGTGCACAGAAGGAAGAGAGACAGTCGATATGAATGTGAGTGAACTCATAGAGTTGCTCAACAAGGCAGTCTTGTGGTATCTAGAATGAATTAAAAATGAGGTGATATATGATGGATAAAATAAAAACAGATCTATTGGTGATAGGAGGAGGACCGGGCGGTCTCGTCGCCGCTTCGACGGCAAAGAGTTTTTATCCCGACAAAGAGGTAACATTGATAAGAAAAGAGGATAAAGCCATCGTTCCATGCGGGATTCCATATATCTGTGAGACCCTGGGTAGAGATATTGAAAGTGACGCAATGCCCGATACGATGCTCACGGGCAAAGGGATCAAAATCATTTTAGGCGAAGCCAGATCCATAGGGAGAGAATCGAAGACGGTCGCAACTTCAAAAGGGGATCGTATAGAATACGATAAATTAGTTATAGCCACCGGATCAACCCCAATTGTTCCCCCTATACAGGGCATAAATTTAGAGAATGTCTTCTCCGTAGAGAAAGATGCAGCATATCTCTCTAAGTTGTTCAAAGCTCTTTCAGATGTAAAGGACATCGTAGTAATAGGTGGAGGATTCATCGGGGTAGAATTTGCAGATGATCTATCCAAAGGAGATGCAAATGTCAGTATTGTGGAGATGCTTCCCCGTTGTCTGATGGCTGCGTTTGACGAGGACTTCTGCGCCAGAGCTGAAGAAGAGCTGGAGAAAGAAGGTGTAAAGATATACACCAATCGTATCGCAGAAACGATTCTCGGAGATGAGAAGGTCGAATACGTGGAGTTGAGCAATGGGGAGAGACTCAAGACAGACGCGTTGGTGTTGGGCATCGGCGTTAAACCGAACGTTGACTTAGCCAGGGAGGCAGGATTAAAAATTTCTGAAAAGGGAGGAATTTGGGTCGATAAATATATGAGGACGGAGGATAAAGATATCTTCGCGGTCGGGGACTGCGCGGAATCATATTCGTTCTTCACGAATGATCCTATCCCCTTGAGACTCGCGTCGATCGCATCGAACGAAGGGAGAATTGCGGGCGCCAACGCATTCAAATTGAGAAGGGTTAATGAGGGCACGATCGGCACGTTCTCGACGATGGTGGGGGATTATGGGTTCGCGAAAGCGGGATTGCCACAGAAGGAGGCGGAAGAGCTCGGATACGAAATCGTGGTGGGTGATGCGAAAGCGCCGGATAGACACCCCGCGACATTACCCGGGACACACATGATGAAGGTGAGATTGACCTTTGAAAGGTCCACCGCGCAGTTGATCGGAGGAGAGGTATACGGCGGTGGAAGCGGTGCGGGTTGTATGATAAACACCATTGCAACAATGATACAGAACAGGATGACGGCGAACGAGATACCCACCTTCCAGCTGGGAACGCATCCGCTGATGACGTGCTCCCCGGCGAACTGCCATATACTGAACGCGGCGGAGGGCGCAATCTCCAAATTTTAACCTCTTTCTGAATAATTGAATCCCGCTCGGCGTAAAGCCGAGAACTTTTTATTCTAATACCCCTTAATCCAATCGTCTATCGATGTAGGGCCAAGAGAGGACGATATGCTAGAGTTGACTATCATCGCGATCTATTTCCTGATTTTGATATTTATAGGGGTCTGGACCCGTGGAAAGATAGAGGGCAAAGAGGGATATTTCGTCGCGGATCGCAGAGGGAGCGTGCCGTTCATAACGGGGTCTCTATTAGTAACGGCTGTTGGGGGGTCCGCAACCGTGGGAATGGCCGGGTTGGGCTATACCTGTGGGTTGGCGGGGGCCTGGTGGCTTTTGGTTGGATCCATCAACTTCATCATCCTGGGAGCATTCTTCGCAAAAAAAGTGAGAGGCTCCGCCCTCTACACGCTCCCCGAGCTGGTGGAAAAACAGTATGATCGACGTGTGGGTCTGGCGGCCTCCGGTCTCATCGTGATCGCCTGGATTGGGGTTGTTGCGGCGCAGATCGTCGCTGCTGGAAAGCTTCTATCCGTTCTGGGGTTAGGACCATGGGGGATGATCATCTTCGCCGTTGTCTTCATAACCTACAGTATCCTGGGCGGACAGTTTTCCGTCATATATACGGACGCCCTACAGGGGACGATGATCTTCGCAGGGATTTTCGTTGCTTTGATATTGGTCCTCTCCCAAGTTGGAGGGATTGAAGGGCTGGGAGCTTTGCCTGCGGGCCACCTCTCCTTTCCCGTGGCCCCCGATTTCAACTGGAAGGATCTCCTTTCGCTTTTCATCCTCGTCGGGGCCACATACATCGTCGGGCCCGATATATACTCCAGGATCTTCTCCGCCAGAGATGAGAAAACTGCCCAAAAGTCGATATTTCTGGCTGCCCTTTTATTCATCCCCCTCGCTTTTGCCATCACTCTAATCGGGATGGGCGCCAAAATCCTCTACCCCGAAATCGCCGCTGAGGAGGCGCTTCCCCGAGTTATAAGCGGCGTGCCCTTAACCGGTTTTATCTTAATGGCACTGATCGCCGCGTTGATGTCGTCTGCGGATACTTGCCTGCTCACTCAGAGCGTCATACTCACCGAAGATATGCTCAATGTTTCGCCGCAGAGCGGAAAATCCGTTCTAATTACGAGGGGGAGCATGCTCGTTCTGGGAGGTTTAGCCCTCGCCCTGGCCATTTCACTGGACAACGTGATCCAGACGCTACTCTTTGCTTACACGATATTCACCTGCGGTTTGGTCGTTCCCGTGATCGCAGGTTTTTATAAAGAAAGGTTGAGGATAAGGGTTAGTTCGGAAGGAGCTCTGGTAGCTCTCATAGGAGGAGGGCTCATTGGTTTGATGGGGGAACTTCCTGCCATTCAATTTCCGTTCAAAGAGGATATGGGCCTATTAGGTTTCGCGGCTAGCGCGATCCTTCTTTTTGGGGTCAGTGCGATATTTCGTGGCAAAACTGGAAAGAATGAGAAAGATCCGAAACCGAAATGAAGAGACTTTAAATTCCAAGTCGAGCTGAAGGGTTTTTATCTGATTGATGCTTACCCATACGATGATCGGTAGAGCGGGAGAGATAGCCGATGCGATCAGAGAAGAGAGCAACATAATGATTGTAGGGCATGCTGACGCCGATGGGATAACGGCCACAGGCATCATCGCGAGCGCTTTGGAGAGGGAAGGAATCGCTTACGGAGTGAAGATAATAAAACAGCTGGATGAGGATGCCCTATCCGAGATAAGAGAGGCTAATTACCCTCTGACCGCGTTTGTGGATCTGGGATCTGGCGTTATCGATGAGCTCGATTTTAAGAGGGTAGTGATGGATCACCATTCTCCGGGCGGCTCCGATCAAAAGCTGCACCTCAATCCTCACCTCTTTGGGCATGATGGTTCAACGGAACTCAGCGGAGCTGGCAGTGCTTATTTAGTGGCTAAAGCCCTTTCGAACAGGAACTCAGATCTCTCGTCACTCGCTATAGTGGGAGCTGTCGGAGACATGCAGACCAAGAGCATGGGGAAACTGATTTCCCTGAACAGGGAAATACTTCAAGACGCCATAAAAGCTGAGAAAATCTCACTGATAGGGGATATTGAGCTCTTTGGAAGGGAGACCAAGCCCATCCATAAAATGTTAGAGTACGCGAGCGATCCCATAATACCCGGGATAACCTCAAATGAAGCCGCCGCCATAGCGTTTCTGAATTCGGTTGGGATAGAGCTAAAAAACGATCGTTGGAGAAGGTGGGTCGATTTGAACTTTGAAGAGAGGGGGAGAGTGGTCTCCGCTCTGGTGAAATACCTCATAAAGGGCGGCTATGGAAAGAGGGCGAGAAGATTAGTAGGGGAAGTCTATATCATGGTCGAAGAGGAGAAGGGGACGGAACTGCACGATGCCAAGGAGTTCTCCACTCTCTTAAACGCAACTGCGAGGTATGATATGGGTGAAGTTGGGCTAAAAGTAGCGATGGGCGATAGAGGAGATTATCTCCAGAAGGCTAGATCCCTGCTCAGCGGCCACAGACTTCAACTCGCGATCGGTTTTGATGTCCTTAGAGAGATCGGGTTCGTTAACGGAAAAATGGTAAAATACGTGCATGCTGGGAACGCCGTGAGAGATACGTTGTTGGGCACCCTGCTCAACATGATGCTCACTTCCGGCGAAGTTGAAAGAGATAAGCCCCTTCTGGGTTTTGCGGAAAGTGATGACGGAAAGATAAAGGTGAGCTCAAGAGGGACCAAGGAGCTCGTCGATAGGGGCCTACATCTCAACGAGGTCATGTCCGCTGCAGCTCAAAAAGTGGGCGGGATAGGGGGCGGCCACGACATCGCGGCTGGAGCTACCATCGACGTCGGAAAAGAGGAAAAATTTCTCGAAGTAGCGGAGGAGATAATAGATGGGCAATATGGAAGGGCTATTTGATGCCAGACGGGTAGCCATCATCGGCACATCTCGAGATCGAGGGAAGGCTGGCGGGATGATATTCGAGAATCTAAAACGGTACGATCTCGAGCTATTCCCGGTTAATCCTAAGTTTGAAAAAATAAGAGATAGGCGTTGTTACCCGAGCCTTAAAGATATAGAGTCCGATGTAGATCTAGCAGTGATCTGTCTTCCGGCTCAAATGGTCCCGGGGGCGCTTGAAGAATGCGTGAAAAAGAGGGTGAAGCATGCCGTTGTTATAGCTGGGGGGTTCAGCGAGATTGGTAATAAAGGGCTGGAGGAAAAGCTGAAGGAGATCATAAAAGGAAGTGAGACCAGACTTCTGGGACCAAACACTCTGGGGATTTATATACCTGAAGTTATCGACACCACATTCCTCAGCGTCGAAAGGTGCAAGAGGCCTGGGAAGGGCTCAATAGCTTTGATAACACAATCCGGAGCCACTGCCACCGTGCTCATGGATAGCTGCTCTCTCTACAATATAGGATTCTCGGCCTTTATCGGCATCGGCAATCGCGCAGACATAAACGAGAACGAGCTCAGCGATTATTTCTCAAACGATAAGGAGACCAAAGCGATAGCCCTATATCTAGAATCATTCGCCGATGCGAAAGAATTCTTGAAGATAGTAGATCGCATGGATAAGCCCATTATCGTATTGAAAGCGGGCAGGAGTAAAGAAGGTTCAAGGGCGGCTCTGTCTCACACTGGCTCCCTGGCGGAGAGTTCGGACAAGGTCGTAGAGGGAGTCTTTAAGCAACATGGAATAGTTAAAGCGTTGGATGAGGTTGAACTGATCGACTATGCAAAAGCCCTGGCCTACTCTGAACCATTATATGGAGACAGGATAGCCATTCTCACATCAGCTGGTGGGCCTGGAATAATAGCTACAGACTATCTACAGGAGTACGGTCTGTGTCTAGCTAAACTTAAGGAGGAAACGAAAAAAAGGCTAAAGGAGATAGCGCTTCCCTCCGCTTCAATCGAAAACCCAGTCGATCTCACCGCCAGCTTAACAAACGAAGATTGGAAGAGTGCTCTTAACATATTGTTGAAGGCTGAAGAGGCAGATGCAATACTGGCGCTCACCTTTTTTCAACCTCTCGGGGTGGATGGAACCCTAATTGAGACGCTAAAAGGAAAAGCCCAAAAACCGATAGTTAGCGTATCTATAGGGAGCGAATACACGTTTAACGTACTGAAGAAATACGAAGAGCTTAAACTCCCCGCCTACCCTTCAATAGAGCGGGGGTTAAAGGCGCTTTATATCCTGGCGGAAAGAGGTAAATTCTTAAGGAAAAAGTTAAATTCACCTAACGAATAACGGGCTGTACCCTCATAATGACATAGCAATCATGGTTGTTGGTATATCAATTGAGGGACAAAGAGAAATTAGAGGGTAATCGCATGAAAGTATTGGTATGTATAAAACACGTGCTGGATGTGGCGGAACTGAAAATAGACTCAAAAACCCGAGCACCGGTTTTGGCTGGTGTACCGTTCAAGATAAGCGACTTCGACAA
The DNA here is from genome assembly GCA_002494765.1 of Euryarchaeota archaeon UBA186. Taxonomy (GTDB): domain Archaea; phylum Thermoplasmatota; class UBA186; order UBA186; family UBA186; genus UBA186. The sequence continues at coordinate 3,239 of DACJ01000068.1, read as the reverse complement.
GAATGCTCTGGAAGAAGCCATAAAGATAAAAGAAAAGCAAGGAGCTGACGTCTCAGTTCTCTCCATGGGTCCAGAGCGCGTAAAAGAGGGATTAAAAGAAGCATTGGCGATGGGAGCCGATGAGGCCTTTGCAGCAATATCTGAGAGCTACGATACCCTTGTCGATTCAAAGGTACTCGCGAAGGCCATAGAGAAAATAGGATTCGATCTAGTTCTTTGCGGAGAAGCGTCGATCGACAGCTATTCCGGTCAGATGGCTCCTAGAGTGGCGGAGAGATTGGAAATTCCTCAGATAACCTACGCCCAGAAGATCTCTTTGGAAGACGGTAAAGTGACTGTCGAGAGAGATATGGAAGATGGTATAGAGGTAGTAGAGGCCAATCTGCCATGCCTCATCAGCGTGGTGAAGACCATAAACGAGCCGAGACTTCCAACCATAATGCAGATACTTGCAGCGTCAAAAAAAGCGACAACTACATGGTCTCTGGGGGATTTGGGAATTGAGGGAGACCTTTCAAAGGAGAAGGCCATAGTCGTAATAGAGAACATATCCCCGCCAAGCGAGAGAAAGGGGGTAGTCTTTGAGGGAGATGACGCGGTGGAGCAGCTAGCTAAAGTTTTGGTGAAGGAGATAGGTGGGTGATATGATATTTGTATTTTCTGAAAATCCGGATGTCGAACTCGAGCTGTTGACCAAAGGTAGAGAATTAGCGGAAAAAGCGGGCACTGAACTATCGACCCTTTCTTTTAGTGAAGATGGGGCAAATGACCTGATAAAGTATGGGGCCGACGTGGCATTTCTGACCGAAAAACCCCCCGAGTTCTATTCGGAGGTGTATACTGATCTTATAGCATCACTAGCAGAAAAGTATGATTTGGATACGATCCTGATCGGGGGAACTAAGAGGGGCAAGGAGACCGCTCCTAGAATAGCGACGAGGTTAGAGGTGGGCAGCGCCCCCGACTGTTTCGACCTTGATATAGAGGACGGAGGACTCATAGTAAAGAGGAGAGTCTATAGCGGCAATTCCGTAGCGACGGAGAAATACGAGAAGAAACCTCAAGTTGCTACTGTACCGCCCATGACTTTTGAGAAGGCTGAAAAAGACGAGAGCCGAACGGGAAAAATCGAAAAGTTTGAATTTACGGCAAAGCCAGTAGGAAAATCCATAAAAGGGCTCAAGGAGAAATCCAAAGAAGGCATAAAGATCGAGGATGCGATCTACGTCGTTTCGGGGGGAAGAGGGGTGAAGGCGAAGGGGGACTTCTCGCTGATAAGCCAGCTCGCCGAAGCGATCGGAGGAGAAGTGGGTTGCTCAAGGCCCATCGCGTCGGATCTGAAATGGCTCTCGGAGGACCACTGGGTAGGGCTATCAGGACACAAGGTGAAGCCAAAGATCTATATCGCTTGCGGCATATCTGGACAGGTACAGCACCTTGCGGGTATGAGGGATTCAGGGACAATAGTGGCTATAAACAAAAACTCCGACGCGCCGATATTCAAAGTAGCGGACTATGGAATAGTTGGAGATCTGTATAAGGTGGTCCCAAAGCTCGCCGAGTTGCTCAAAAAATAGATTGCTTATTCCGGCTCATCATCCGGATCCGGAACCGTGCTTTCCGCCATTAGGGTCGACAGCGCCTTCTCAATGGGGCTTAAATTGAGGTCGAGCCCCAGCTCTTTTCCATCTATTCCCAGGGCCATACCTATGAGCTGGGTCAGATAAAAGACCGGGAAACCAAGTTCCTGGCCTATCGATTTGCCAGCCTGCTCCTGTTTGGAATCGTACATCCTCTGGCCGTAGGGGCAGACAGTAGCGAGAAAGTCAAACTTTCCCTGAAGGGCAGCGATCTTATCGCCCGCCATTGACAGGGCGGCATCTGGTTTATGGAAATAGATGGGCCCACCACAACAGTTGAGCCTCTCAGGATATCGATCCGTCTTGGCACCTATAACTTTTAAGATCTCTTCCATCTTGCTCGGATTTTCAGGGTTGTCCACCCCCCCCGTTTCGCTTGGCCTCAATAAATGGCAACCGTAATGAGCTGCACCCTTGAGCTCGATGGGCTTTACGACCCTTTTCTTTATCTCATCGATATTGTCATAAAAGATCTCGAGGATGTGATAAATGTTCTCGTTTCCTTGATAGGTTAGGTCTTCGCCTTTGAGTTCCTCGCTTATCCTACTTCTCACCTCTTTCCCCTCCATCTTCTGCTTGGCGTCCCTTAAAGCAAGATGGCAGTTGGGGCAGAGGACCAGGATATCTAGACCCATCTCATCCGCTAAGGCTATGTTCCTGGCGGAAAGGTACTGTGTTAAGTTGAGGTTTACATGTCTCAACGGAGCGCCGCAACATGACGAGCCTTCAAGCTCCTCCAGCTCAATGCCCAACTCCGATAGAACTCTCCTGGCGGAGATCTCGTAACCGTACTGCTCAGTGGACACTATACACCCGGGGTAAAACGCATACTTAGCCATCAGACCTCCTCCATAGCCAGCTTCATCAGAACATTTTGGAACTTTGCAGGATCTTTTGGCAATTGAAGTTCGGGAAGGTTCAAATCTTCTCTTTTTACCCCCTCCCCCGCTCTTGTCCTTGTTTCAAGAGGCATCTGGACAACCCCCTGGGTTAAAACGTTCTGGAACATGTTCGAGAGATTTACGGGTATCTCTTTTCCCTGAGCGACTGCCTGGTTTTTCAGCAGAAATAAAACCTCAACGGGCGCTACTTTTTGGGGACAGCGCTCCTTACACTTGAAACATGTAACGCAGGTCCAGATAATCTCAGAATTTATCAACTCCTCAATGAAACCCGTTTTGACCATTGCCATTATGTTGTGGGGTTCCAGCTCCAGAAGCTTCATCGCCTCGCATCCTGATGTGCACTTACCGCACTGGTAGCACATATCCGGGATGTTTTCACCTATGCGCTCGAGCTGGGCTCTTATCTTATCTCTAAGCTCCTCCTCGCTTTCACCCATCGTAGTTAAATTGGTGATCGTCATTTATCACCCCCTTCCTTACCTTTTAAGGATTCCAACATATAATCCAATATATCCATGGTTTTGATCTCAGAGTTCTCCCCAATGTTGAGCTCGCAGAACGGGCACGCAGAGAGTATGAGCTCCGCCCCAGCCTCTTTGGCCTCTTCGGCTCTCTTGGAAGCCAGCTCATTGGCGAGAGGCGCCCTCGAGGATTTTACGCCTCCTCCGGCCCCGCAGCAGATAGCCTTCTCCCG
>DACJ01000050.1 GCA_002494765.1 Euryarchaeota archaeon UBA186 | reverse complement strand
TCTATCGGATTTCGGGGCAGTCTCAGGAAGCCCCGCCCTTTAGGGCGGGGAGGATATCACGTCTCATCCCTATTCCATAAGCAGCCACTACATTTGTTCCATGAAAAGCAACAACTGACATCAAAATGAGCATGGTGAGGTTCATTATTACCATTTCAAGTGAACCGAAAATGCCTATCTCGATTATTTTACGCATGGTTTTTAAGTCAAAATGCAAGTCTCTTCTCCTAAGGCGAACTTTGCTGCGACCCGAAAGAAGAACCCAGAAGATAAATGGTAGTGCAACGCCTCTACCAACAACAGTAGCCACTGCTGAGCCTGCTACGCCAAGCTCAGGGAAACCGCCAATCCCAAAGATGAATAAAGGGTCCAAAATTATATTCAATATGGTGGAAGCGACAAGTACTATCATTGGGGATATGGGATCGCCAGCACCTCTTAACGATGAAAACATCAATATACTCAAAAAAAATAGTTGAACTGCCCAAAGCCATTATTTGTATATACCTGCCACCAAGATCGGTCACTTTGGCATCTACACCTAATATCCCAAGCAAAGGCTCTGCAAGTACATATCCTAAAATCGTTATGAATAGTGAAATAATCAAAGCGAGGATGAGGGACTGCATGACGACATTATCAGCAGAATCCTAATCTCCCCTTCCGATATATCGTGAAACAAGAGCGATTGTGCCTATAGATACACCCATAACTGCAACCATGCCTATTCCGATTACCATCCCACCCATAGAAACAGCAGCTATAGACGATGGCCCGAGTTTGCCAACGAAAAACATATCCGTTATATTAAAAAAATCCTGCAAGAAAGTAGTTAATATCATAGGCAAGGCGAGGAACCATATATTCTTCGCTATACTCCCACTGGTAAGTACTCTCTCCTTTGCTAACTTCATTTTTAGATTATCCCCATATAACCAGCTTCACTTAACGTTTTGTAGGATAAAGCGATCCTGTCAAGGGAAAAATTGCCGCGATCCAGAGATGCATCGTAGGACCTTTTTTTTACTCACACCATTCTCGATGTGATTAACTCAAAAAGTGATCCGGGTCACAGATCATTTAACGAATCTCCCGTCATCCTTTGATTTTGGAAGTTTATGCACATTTTTCTCAAGCCAACCGAGTTTCTCCACTTCCCTTATGTCGAACTCTGGCACATAGGGCTTGATGTCCAAAAGAGGAGTTCTATCCACGATATCCAAATCTTTGATATGAAGTATATTTCCTTTTATCCTTACGAGCCTAACCACTGAGATGCCTATCGGATTGGGTCTACTCTGGCCTCGCACTGCGAAGATGCCATGTACCTCATCATCCATGTATGGCTTAACTTTTAAGGCCGCTCTCTTGGATAAATGAAAATGGTATATCAGAATGATGTGAGAAAATCCCTCTACATCTTTTAAACCCTCAGCATATTGCGGAAAAACTTCAACCCTCCCGTCTATACCCTCAGCACCTGCAGGCTGTATGGGCGTTCCTTTGGGTTTTTTAAACGGAGAACGAATCAATCCGATTGGCTTGTACCTTATCTCATCCATGATCGCACACTTTTCCGATTAACGTTTTGAGGTGAAAAAGTTTGCTTACGAACTTATGCATGTGATAGGACGCGGCGGCCCTATTTTCAATTTCATCTGCCCTTCAATTTTTCATCAATGCTCCCGTCCGGAAGTATCCAATCTGGATGATATGCCCCGCTCTCTTCCATCTGATATCTCACGCAACTCTTCCAATCTCCCCTGCAATACAATTCAACCCATTCTTCGCTCAACATTCCTTCCTCGTAAAATCTTTTCATCGGGCATGTTTGATACCATTTGCAATCTACGAGAAGCACTTTTAGCCTACAGTAATTCTCTACCATTTCTTCTTTAATGAAGCTGTTATAGAGCATGGCTGCTGGGTGCTGTAATGGGAGTATTTTTTTATCACCGGCCAGAATAAGCTTGCCATAGTGAATTTTAGATGGCAATGGAACGCCACATTTCTCAAAAACGTACCTGGTTGCATAATATCCCAGGGGGGCTATTATTTTCGGGTTTATTGACTCAATCTCCTCATCCAGGTAGTCGCTGCAAATCTCGATTTCATCCCATTTCGGCCTCCTGTAACCCGGAAGCATGCACTTGACAAGATTTGTCATATAGATCTCTTTTCTATCGATCCCAGCCTCTCCCAATAATTCATCCAAAACCCTCCCAGAAGGGCCAATGAACATCCTGCCCTCCCTATCTTCGTTTTCCCCAGGGGCTTGAGCTATCAGCATGAGTTTAGCATTCGGGCGTCCCTCACCTGGGAGAGCATTTACCCTTGTCTCGCTCAATCTGCACTTCTTACACCCTGCGATTTCCTCTCTGAGTTCTACTAGACTATTCATTCGTCCTCGCTTGAGCATTACAACGGTCGATTGAACAACGCTGATCGGGATATTTAACTTCCTGCGGCGGATACTACAGATAACGCTTCTGGAGATATTTTCTAATTCCCCTTTCTCCTTCTTTCTTTACCGTATTACGAGTTATGTAACTTCAGGGGTGAGGGTTAGAAGGGAGAGGGGGGAACTGGTAGATTAATTGAGTGTTCCCTCTTCTCCTTCTTTTTTCAAATTATGACGAAATCATAAAGGCCCTGATCGTACTTCAAATCGCCATAATAGCTTAATTTAGATAGTTATTTATAAGGGATCTCAGATACAAGCGTGTGGATGCACTTATAAAACCGGAGGGTTCGTTTGTACATAAAATCTTTGGAGCTGAATAACTTCAAATCCTTTGGGGGGATGAAGGTCATACCCTTTCTCCCGGGATTTACAGCCATTACTGGCCCAAATGGGTCTGGCAAGTCCAACATAAGCGATGCCATTCTCTTCGCACTAGGGCCTAAAAGCTCCAAAGTCATAAGAGCCGGGAAGCTAACAGACCTGATATTCAACGGAGGGGGAGAGGGCCAAGCGGCCAAAAAGTGCAGGGTCTCTCTAATCTTCGACAACACGAACAGGGAGGTGCCCATAGAGAGTGACGAGATAAGGCTAACGAGAGTGATAAAGATATCACAGACGAGTGATAACTACTATAGCTATTTTTACGTTAACGGGAAAATCTCCTCTCTGGGAGAGTTTGAGGATATCCTCTCTTCCACAGGCCTCTTTGGCCATGGATTCAACCTCGTCCAGCAGGGGGATATAAACTCGATAGCCCTTATGACCTCTACCGAGAGGAGAAAGATAATAGACCTGGTTTCGGGCATAGCGAAGTTCGATGAGGATATTTCAAAGGCGGAGGATAAAAGGCTTGGTGTAGAGGACAATGTGGAGAGAGTGAAAGCCGTCCTGGATGAGGTGCGGTCGCAAGCCAACGCTCTGAAGGAACAGAGGAACCAAGCTATCAGATGCGAAGAGCTCAAAGAGGAGATCACGAGATGTAAATATCTCCTGCTGAAGAAGAGCATAGCCGCCCTCGAGAAGGATTTGAAGAGAACAGGAGAGGAGATAAAAGGGTACGAAAAGGAGATCCAAAAATTCACCAAGATTCGCCTCCAGATCGAGGAAAAAAGGGGGCAAAAAGAGCTCGAATACGAGAAAGTAGAGAAGGAGATGGCCCAGAGGGGGGGAGAAGAGGCCAGGAAGATAAAGGAAGAGTTGGACAGACTCAGAGTAGAGAAGGCCAGGCTAAAGGAGAGACTTAAGAACAGAGGGGATGAAAGGGCAAGAGCCCTCGCAGAGCTTAAAACCCTGGACGCTAAAACCGCAGAGCTGCAGCGCTCTATCAAGGAGAGCTCTAAGAAGGGGGAACTGGCTAGAGGTCAATTGGAGGAAACCGCATCCACGTTGGAATCCAAGCATAAAGAGCTGGAAGAGCTTAAGAGCGATCTAGCCATGAGCGATGGGAAACTCCTGAGCTTGAGAAGGGACTCTCTCAAATTAAAGGATAAGATAACAGATCTTGAGAAAAAGGTGGAGATAAAGAAGCTGGAAGTCGAATCAAAGGGGGAGAGGCTTGAAGAGCTAAGGCTAAAGCTGGCGGAGAGAGAAGAGGAACTTAAAGCTCTAGACTTTGAGATAAAGGATGCAGATTGGAGGATTGGAGAGGAGAAAAAGCGGAAGAAAAAGATAGAGCAGGAGATAAAAGAGCTTGAACTGGAGTTGATAAAAACTCACAAACTTTTAGGCTCCCAGCTTGAAGAGTTAAAGAAAATCGAGAACGAGCTGGCGGGACTCCGAGCGCAACACGGAGAGAGGCACACGAGATTGGGGCCCTGGGAGGAGATACTTAAGGCCAGAGATAGGAAGGAGCTGGAGGGGGTCTTAGGACTTGTAGAAGAGCTCATAGATATAGAAAAGGAACATGAACTCCCCATCAAGGTAGCCGCAGGCTCGAGGATGAACTGCGTTTTGGTAAAGAACGATGGGGTCGCCGAGTCCTGCATAAACTATCTCAGGAAAAGAGGGCTTGGTAGGGTGGTCTTCCTTCCCCTTAACAGGATGATCCCGAGGAAGCCGGGCGCTAAAAGCCTTCTAGCGATCAGGGATAAAAACTCAGTCGGATTCGCAATTGATCTGGTAAAATTCGACGATGATTACAGACACGCGATCGAGTACGTCTTCGGCGATACCGTGGTGGTCAAAGATCTGAAGAGCGCTAGAAAACTTATGGGTGGGGTGAGGTTAGTAACGCTAGATGGTGAGTTGATAGAAAGCTCTGGGGCTATGATAGGGGGCAGCGTGAAGCTGCCACCCAGCAGAGCAGGGGTAAGGAAATTGGCCTCCAGAATGGCGGAGCTTACCTCAAGGAGGGAGGAGCTATCCTCGTCTACTGAGAAGCTAAAGAAGAGGGCTGAGGAACTATCCCTGTCCATGAGGGGAAAGAAGATCGACCTACCCTCCAACAGGATAGAAGAGCTAACCTCGGCGATTTCTAAGCTAAGGGGGGAAAAGGGGAAGAAACTTTCCCTCTACCAGGAAGAGGGAGGGGAGCTAAAGAGAAGGAGCTCTGAGCTTTATAATACAAAAAAGAGCTTGGAGAAGAGTGAGAGGGAATTGACGATCGCTGAGGAAGACCATGAAAAATTGGAGAAAAGGCTGATCTCACTTTCAAAAGGATCAAAGGGCGAGAAGCTTAGAGAGCTAGAAGAAGAGGTGAAGAAACTAGAAGCGCTGAAGATGGAGCTATCCTCCACGTATAAGACTGCTAGAAACCAGAACGCGCTCTTGGAGGAGAGATTCGAAGAGGTGAAGAAAAAAGCAACTGAGCTATCGGAGCTTGAGAAGAGCTGTTCCAGGGAAGCGAAGAAGATAAACGCGGATGTGAATAAGACGGATGACGAGATAAGAGCTCACGAGGAGGTTGAAAGGAAACTGACCGAACATATTGCCGACCTCTCCCAAAAGAGGGATTCACTCTACAATGATCGCAAAGACCTTGAGCTTGAAATGGATAAGCTCGACTCCAGGATCAGATCTCACATAGACATGGCCGATGATCTCAGACTCAAGTTACCCGTGATGGAAGAACAACTGAAGGGGATGAGGGAGGAACTATACTCCTTCCCGGAGCTCAGGAATCTTAATCTGGATCTTGATCTCTCGGTGGAGCAGATCAAGAGGAAAGTATCCAAGTCCGAGAAGGAGCTTGAACTTATGGGTCCAGTGAATATGCGAGCCGTCGAAGATTATGAGCGGGTGGTATCGAAAAAGAGTGGTTTGGAGGAGGAGATCAAGAGGCTGGAGGGAGATAGACAAAGATTGATCGCACTCGTGGACGAGATAATATCGAGAAAAAGAGAAGGCTTCTTCTCACTCTACTGGCCCATAAGAGAGGAGTTCTGTACTATGTATGCCAGACTCTCGAACGGGGGGACAGCAGATATGCTCCTGGAGAACGAACAAGACCCGTTCCAGGGTGGTTTGTTCATAAGGGCTAAACCGAAAGGCAAAAGAACCCTCAGGATGGAATCTCTCTCCGGAGGTGAAAAATCGCTGGTCGCCCTCTCCTTCGTGTTGGCGATACAGAAAGTTAAGCCATCGGTCTTCTACCTCTTCGACGAGGTCGACATGTTCCTGGATGGAGCAAACGCGGAGAACGTAGCCAAGCTGATAAGGGAGAGGGCTAGACAAGCGCAGGTGATAGTGATATCGTTGAGGAAAGCCATGATAATGGAGGCCGATCATCTCTACGGCATAAGCATCACCAAACCAGGGGTTTCGGAGATCATCGGAAAGGTCTCGCCAGAACTTTTGGAAGTGAAGAGTGAGGCGCATGATGGATGAGGATGGGATAGAGCTGGAGGCCATATTCAGGACTAATGATCCCGACAAATATATCGAGACTCTGAAGGGGGCGCTTCAGGATGACCTCAACTCGCCCAGTTCGTATTCTAAGGATCCGCTAGATCGAGCCCTTTCTTTGGCCCTTGATCTGGCGCTGAGCGAGGTCGTCGATCCTTTAGATGTGGATCTCTCCAGATTTTCATCCCTATACATCGAGAAGGTCAAAAACGAGAAGGAAGTCGATTTCGTAACGGCGGGCAAGATAGTGCTCATGGCATGGTCCGTTCTAAAGCTGCAATCCGATCTAGCGCTGAGAGGGGCGAACGACGTCCAAACCGAAGATGAGAGCGAAAGTCTAGATCTGGATATAGGCAACTGGGATTGGCTTGCCGACGAGAAGAGCTTTGATTTTACCAGACAGGTGTTGTCCGCTCAAAAGCCACCGATATCCGAGCGTTTGACCAGAAAAAGCCCGAGAAAGGTAACCCTCATGGAGCTGATAGAGGCTTTGAGGAAGAGCAAAAGGGAGCTCAGCAGGAGGGAGAGGCGTAGAGCTGAGCGCGAGAAGCAAAAACTCATGCGGTCAAATGCCGCCAGAAAAGATATTTCCAAAAAGGTGGTCGATGAGATCCTTGAGAGCATCGATAAGATCTGGAGTGTGATAAGAAAGAGAAAAAAGGTAAAGATCGATGATCTGTATGAGCAGAGAGATGAACTGGTTATGGCTTTTGGATCGATACTACAACTTGCCAGTGACGGGAAGGTTGAACTTGAGCAGAAAGATTTCCCTTTTGGTGATATATGGGTATGGACGAAGGGGGCTGACTGATGGATATAGAGGGGTTGGTGGAAGCAGCGCTCTTCATCTCTTCCAGACCGTTGGCCGTAGAGGATCTGGCAAAAGTGATCAAGATCAGACACAGGGAGGTTAGGGGAGCTCTTAAAGATCTTACCTCGAAATGGAAGGACGGTGCCATAGAGATCGCCAAGATAGGCGACGCATACTCCATGCAGGTGAAAGAGGAGTACGCGGAGAGGCTAAGGGAACTGGCACCCCCACAGATACCCCAGAAGCTCCTGAAGACTCTGTCTTTGGTGGCTTACCATCAACCGATCAAACAGGTGGAGTTGAGGGATATGGTGGGAAGGAGGGCATACGATGATCTTAAGCTGCTAGAAGATACCAAGATGGTTGCCAGGAAGCCATTTGGCTCCACGAAGATGGTCGAGACGACGAAGCTCTTCAACGAATACTTCGGGATCGACGGGAAGGATCAAGAGGAGGTAAGAGTGCTATTAGAGGAAAGGTTAAAATCCTAACCTTGAAGTCCAGATATAGATAAGTTTGTCTTTATTTGAATAACCCCCAGCTACGGTTGGGATGGAAAGGTGCAACTAAACCAGGGTGGCTTTTGGTGTGTGATAGAGTTAAGGCGCGCGAATCATTGTGTTCACAGGTATAGAAAAACATGGTACACTAGAAGAAAAAGAGAGATTTTTTGATTTATACCGGTACGGAAATCAAGTCATAAATATTAAATTTATAATAAAACTCATCGTGATTTCAATATTTCAAATATGTCCCTTTCCAACTCTATGGCCTCTTCTGGGAGGCTCCCCGGCTTTCCAACTATGTGTGCTATCACGTAAATCTCGGAGATCCTCTCTATGCGCAAGCTGTTTTCAAACGCGGTCTTGAGGTCTTTTCCGCATGCTAAGGCGCCATGATGGCTGAGCAAAACCCCATTTCTGTCTTCAAGAGCTCCGACGACATTCTCAGCTAGCTCTGAGCTTCCGGGCATCGAGTATTTTGCCGTTTTTATCTCTCCGCCCAAATAATTGACCATTTCATCTAGAATCGGCGGAATGGAGATTTCGAGAGCCGCCACTGCAGATGCATATTTGGAATGCGTATGGATAACGGCCTTAACGTCCTCTCTTTTCCTGTAGATCCCCAAATGCATCATTTTCTCTATGGACGGATTCCTCTCCCCGGAGACCACTTCTCCATCCATGTCCAGTGCAAGCACATCATCCGGCTCCATTAGAGAATAATCCACGCTTGTAGGGGTGATTGCTATACCCTCATTAACTCTAGCGCTTATGTTGCCCGATGTTCCGATTACAAGCTTATTTTCAGCTATAAGCCTGGCATATTTTACTATTTCTTCTTTCAATTTTTCTACTTCCGACATACTTCCTCCTTATATTAGATCAGGCAGCCGTTCATATAGTGGTAACATACCCCTACATAAGAAAGCTACTACCGCCTTTCGACCCGGATAAGCATAGGGCAACAGAACCTACATACAACAGAATTGACGGTGTGGCGATCTGATCGTCGTCTCACCTAATCGAGAACCGCGAACTTCAGCAGATTGGGATTTGGCCCTACCCAGGCCGGGAAGTTGTCGCTAAAACCGAGAGGGACGT
>DACJ01000038.1:18957-70966 GCA_002494765.1 Euryarchaeota archaeon UBA186 | reverse complement strand
GGCTTCACCGGTTACATAAGTGACGCTGGAGGCATAGGTTCCCATGTCAAAGAGAGTTCTGTCTGTGTCAGCCGCTATAACCTCTATTTCATCCATGTTAACGCCGATCGCCTGGGCAGCTATCTGGGCAATTGCTGATTCACCTCCCTGGCCAATGTCCGATGCGCCCATCGTTACGATGACCGTGCCGTCCTCGTTGAGTTTTGCCATTGAGCAAGCAAGCTCGAAACCCGCAACTCCACTTCCCTTCATCGCACACGCAAGTCCTATCCCTCTCTCTATTCCATTTCCTTTCTTTGTCTTCTTTATCTCTTTTCTCTTCCTATCCCATTCGAAGATCTTTCTTCCTTCTGTAAGAGCTTTTGTTATACCGCATGAATTGATCTTTCTGGGTATTGCTTCACCACCCTCGCTGAGAACCTCTGATATCGGATCGGTATCCCCCTCACTTATAAGATTTTTCAGCCTCAGATCGATCGGATCCACATCCATAATTTCTGCAAGCTCATCCATCGCACTCTCCAGAGCAAAACCGCCCTGAGTGGTTCCATAACCTCTGAACGCGCCGGCTATGGGCTTGTTTGTGTATGCCACCCTGGCATCAAAAGAGAGGTTTTTGCAGAGCTTTGTGTAGAGTGGCAGGGTCATTGAGCCTATATTTGCCGTAACGGTCAAACCATGGCTTCCATACGCACCTGTGTCTGACAGAGCTTCCATGGAGATGGCGGTGAGCTCTCCAGATGATTTTGCGCCTATCTTTATTTTTATCTTCGTGTCGTGCCTCCTCCTTGAAAGGAAGAACTGTTCCTCTCTGGTCAAAGACGCCCAAACGGGTTTTCCCGTTTTCAAGGTCACAAGTGATACATAGTGCTCTAACGTCATCTCCTGTCTATCTCCAAACCCAGCACCTATGGTCTTTGACTTCACTATGATCCTGTTCATCGGCAAATCCAGTATATTTGAAAGTATCCTCCTGCAGTGGAACACGACCTGGCTCCCCGTCTCAACGATGAGCTTACCCTTATCCCAGTAAGAAAAAGATGCATACGGCTCCAGGTGGATATGTTTTTGAATCTGGGTCTCATAACTCCTTTCTATAATAACATCAGCATCTCTAAAGCCTTGATCGATATCGCCAACCTTCGCGTGGAGATCCGCTACTATGTTCCCCCCAGGATGAATTTTCGGCGCGTCCTTCTTCAGAGCCTCCTTTGGATCAAAGATGGGTGTCAGGTGGGAATATTCGATTTTAATAAGCTCGATCGCTTTATCAGCGATCTCCTCACTTCTGGCGGCTACGATTGCAACGGGTTCGCCATAATATCTCACCGGGTTGTTTAGGACTCTCGTGTCGTAGGGAGAAGGCTCGGGATATGACTGCCCCGCGGTTGTAAACTTAACATCCGGAACATTTTCGTAAGTCAAAACAAGTTCAACGCCTTCAAGCCTTTCCGCTTTTTTCGCGTCTATCTTTTTTATCTTTGCAAATGCATAGGAGCTTCGCATAAATTTGAGGAAGAGGGTATCCCTATTTTTCATCGCTTTGGGTTTCAGATCGATCGTATAGATCGCCCTACCCTCGATCTTTTCTTCGAGATCAATTCTTTTGACCCTCTTACCGACTACCTGGGAGGTAGATGAGGAGTCTGCCTCAGGTCTTTCTCCTCTGAGGATCAATTCTACCGCATCAATCGCTTTCTGATAGCAGCCACATCTGCACAATACTGATGAAAGCGCCTTTCCTATCTCGTCCCTCGTAGCTTTTTTTCTCTTTTTAAGGAAATGAAAAGCCGTTAAGACAGTCGCGGGAGTGCAGTAGCCGCATTGAACGGCCCCTTTTGCCATAAAGGCCTCTTCAATTCTCTTGAAAAGAGGGTCGCCTCTGATGCCTTCTATCGTGGTTATCTCGTGGTTATTCGCCTGAGCAGCTAACATCGTGCACGAGGTAACCGGCTTGCCGTCAAAGAGAACGGTGCAAGCCCCACAGTCACCAGTTCCACACCCATACTTAGTTCCTGTAAGCCCCAAATTTTCTCTTATCACATCCAACAGAAGTTTTGATGGAGGTACATCAAGCTCATGCCTATCCCCATTTACCTTTAAGTTTATCTTCATCTCAATCTCTCTCCGCACTCAAGAAGAGCCCTCTTGAACAACGATTTTTCGAGCATGAGCCTGTACTCTCTCGAAGCCCTTATACTCGATCTTGGATTCGTCTCCTTGATCAGCACCTCAGAGGCCCTCTCTACCAGCAGTCCATTTTCTCTCAAAAACTTCTCAGTTTCGACCGCTTTCAAAGGAATGGGGGCGGCAAGCCCTACGCCAATGCCCGCATCCTTTATCCTTTCCCTCTCCATAGTTAGCCTGACGGCAACACTTGTTATGGAGAGATCCTCCTCCGTTCTGCCCAATCTCTGGAAAGAGCTTGCCGTGTTTTTTGAATCTTTACTTTCCTCGGGTAAGAAAAATTCTTTCAAAATTTCTCCTTTTTTTATCGACGTTTTCCTTAACCCTCTGAATATTTTATAAACTGGCAAGACCCTTTCTCCTTTAGAGCTCACCAGAACGGCCTTTGCGCCAAGGGCGATCAGAGGGGGGGCCATGTCGGAAGAGGCCACGCTCTCTGCGATGTTGCCCCCTATCGTGGCCAAATGCTTCACAGATCCAGTAAAACAACTCGCTGCATCGTGTAAAGCCTTAAACTGCCCTATTATAGGGCTCTCTTCTATATCCGCTATAGTTGTGGTCGCCCCGATTATTACGCCACCCTCACAGCTCTTGATGTAGTTTAGGCCCAAGTTCCCCAGATCGACCAGGCAGTCTACATCCTTATGCTTCAGATTTATCTCAGTCCCGCCTGCTATCGGCCTTATGTCTTTATCGGCCTCAAGGAGAGAAATAGCCTCTTCTAAGGAAGATGGATAAAAGTATTCTTCCATCTTGTCCAAAGTAAAGAGTAAATTTATAAAACTTTTGATCGTACAGGGTAACGGTTGGTAACGGTTATTGGTCCCATTTCCCTCCAGCCTGATACGAACATGAGCGCGTGATAGAAGAATTCCCCCAAAGCTTCCAAAAAGAATAAAAATTTCAACGCTCTTTAAATATGATGATAACCGCCGCCCTCTTGGCCGCCGGAGAGACAAAAAGAACAGGTCCGCTATTAAAACCACTTTTGCCGGTGAATGGGAAAACTGTCATAGAGACCGTGATAGAAAAGTTGAAAGAAAGCGATGTCGACAGAATTGTTGTCGTTTTAGGCTATGAAGCGGGGAAAATAGAAGAGGCGATAAAAGATGAAGATATCGACGTCCTTATCAACAAAGAATACAAAAAAGGGATGCTCAGCTCCGTAAAGCATGGGATCAAATCGGACCTCAATTCCAATTTTCTCATATGCATGGTTGATCAGCCATTGATAGACGTAAAAACGATAAACACGATAATAAATCATTATGACAGCAGTAGAGTAGTCGTTCCGACCTACAAGGGAAAGAGAGGACACCCAATTCTGATTCCAAGCTCTTTGATAAAAGAACTCATCTTTTTCGAAGGAAAAACTCTCAGAGATTTTGTCCATGGCCATGAAATAAAAGAGGTGGAGATAGACGATGAGGGCATAATCATTAATTTGAACACGATTGAAGACTTCAAGAAATATCTCGGATTTAACGGTATTTTATGGCCCTACTTCTAGATAGTTGACGAGACGTATGGAGACAGCCGTCTAGCCCTAAATGAAAAGACAAGGATGTCAATTCTGCACTTTTTAACTCTACAATCTGGGCATCGCACATTTTTGCATAAAAAAGAAGGAGAGGTAGAAAAACTTTCTAATCCTCTCCCCCTTAACACATAATTCGTAATACGGTAAAAAAGAAAAAGGGAAAACCCTCTCCCCTTAACGCATTCCTATAACGATAAAAAATAAGAAAAATCTTTATGCCCGGCCCTCTTCTCGAGAGAATGAAAACGCCCATGAACGAAAATCCGCTTCAGTTATTGATGAATCCGAGATCGATCGCGACGATAGGTGCTGGAAATAATCCCATGAAGATGGGAACCCTTCATGCTTTGAGCATCCTCAAAGATGGCTTTACGGGAAAATTTTATCCGGTCCACCCACGGGATGAGATGGTAGCAGGGCATAAGGCCTACAAATCGGTGTACGATCTCCCAGAAGTCCCGGATTTGGCGCTCTTTGTTCTTCCGGCGGATAAAGTGCCACCGCTTCTTGAGGATTTTGGCAAAATAGGCACAAAACGCGCGATTATCATCAGTGCGGGGTTTAGAGAAAAGGGCCCTGGCGGAGAAAAGCTTGAAGAGGAAATCACCGCGATCGCTCGGCGATACGGCATCCGTTTTCTCGGACCCAATTGTATAGGCATCATCAATTCCGAGATATCGTTGAACACCACCGTCATGGGCGCCAAGATAAGACCGGGCAAGCTGGGTTTTGCGTCGCAGAGCGGCATGTATGTGACACAGGCGCTCCCCTATCTTGAGAAGCGCGGCATCAAATTCAGCAAAGCCATCAGTGTAGGTAACGAGGCGAATATTAACCTTATCAATGCGTTTGAATACCTGGGCCAGGATCATCAGACGAAAGCCATTGCGCTCTATATCGAAGGAATACGGGAAATGCCACGCTTCCTCGATGTTGCACGCAAAATTACGCCTCACAAACCCGTCGTCGCGTTATATGTCGGCGGCTCGGGAGCGGGCGCACGCTCCGGAAAGAGCCATGTAGGCGCTATGGCAGCCCCCGATTATCTTTATGATGGACTTTTCAGGCAGGCCGGCATCATTCGAGTAAATTCGATTGGAGAGCTGTACATATTTGGCTGGATGCTTGCAACTCAGCCCCTTCCCAGGGGAAAACGTATGGGGATCGTCACCAATGCAGGCGGAGCTGGCACTACCATCGCGAATACCGTAGAAAAAGGCGGATTCGAAGTTTCGAAATTCTCAGACGCATTGCAAAACGGGATTAAGCCCCTGATTCCTCCCCATGGGCAGACCAGCAATCCGGTTGATGTCACATTTGACATGGATATGCTCAAACTCGCGGAAAAGATTCCCAAGCTGATCATGAAAAGCGGCGAGGTTGATGCAATTATTTTGCACGGCGCACAAACTTCCGGGTTTATAAAATCGATATACCCACATCTACGTGACTCCACCGACAGCTCGCTTGAATCGATGCTTGAAATGTTCAGGAACGATTATTCGAGGGCAGTCTCACTACCGTTTGACTATGGAATTCCGATGGCGCTATCCACTTTCTTTGGTCGAGATGATGATGATGTCGCCGCGGCCTATCAGGATGGAGACATACCCGTGTTTGACGATCCGGAAAAGGTGGCCCGTGCGATGGTAACGCTGCTGCGCTACAAGGAGATTACCAAGCGAAAACCCTACGTTCCAGAGGACTTGCCTGCTGTTCCCAAAAAGGCGTTAGAAATTATCGAACTGGCGCGTAAAAATGGTCAGGAATCCCTTGACGAACACAGCGCCAAACTGGTGCTGGCTGCGTATGGTATTCCCGTTTCAACTGAAAAAGTCGTCTCAAACGAAGAGGAATTGGCAAAAGCCGCCGATGAGATCGGATATCCACTCGTTTTGAAAGTCCTAGATCCCGCCATCCTTCATAAAACCGAACAGGGGTTTGTTCACCTCAATTTAAAGACTCTGGATGAGGCGCTCAGCGCCTTCAGGGCAATCCGGAATGGGGCGGGCAGAAAGGTGCCTGTATTAGTCGCCCAGATGGTGAAAGGGGAGAGGGAATTCCTCGCCGGTGCAATGCGTTATCCGGGCTTTGGGCCGTGCGTCTCGTTCGGTGTTGGAGGCATCTTTACGGAGGCTCTACGAGACACGACGTTTCGCCTCGCGCCGCTAACGGATAATGAGGGTGAAGAGATGCTAGGAGATATCAAAGCGCATCGCCTACTCGGCGCATTCCGAGGTATGCTCGCAGCTGATACCAAAGCTATAACATCATTACTTAAGCAGCTAAGTGCCCTTCTGTTGCTCCACCCAGAGATCGCCGAGATCGATTTGAATCCCGTCATCATCAGCGGCGACAAACCCGTCGTAGTGGATGCTCTGATTGTGCTCAAGTAGCTTCTTGAGCAAAAATCATAGATGGTCTCACCGACGTTGATGCAATCCCTATTCAAAAAGCTCAACTGTTCTCATCTCATTTGCATCCACCAGCCCTTTATCAGTTAGCCTCAACTCAGGAATGACAGGAATGGTGAGAAACGAGAGCATCATGAACGGGTCTCCTAGCCCGCATCCCAACTTGCCCGCTTCTAAATTCAACCTATCTATGCGCCCGGCAACCTCTTCGAGACTATTCTCGCTTATCAAACCTCCGATTGGCAATGGCAGTTCTTCAACCACTTCCCCATTGTTCACAACGACAAGCCCGCCTCTAAGCTTAACTATTCTGACAGCGGCCTTGTACATATCCCCATCGTTCGTTCCCAAAATGATGATATTGTGTGAGTCGTGGGAAACCGAAGACGCCAACGCACCTCTTTTCAGATTGAAGCCTTTTGTGAATCCCAGGCCGATGTTCCCAGAAGCCATATGGCGCTCGATGACGGAGATTTTCAAAGTATCGTTCTCAACATCTGATACTGCGAGACCATTCTCCACCTTTATTCTTTTAATACTTTTTCTCGTGATTATCTGATCAGGTACGAGCTCTATCACCTTGGCGAACTCTGACTTCGCTCTTATCCTAAAATCATCAATTTCGATCCATTTTACATTTATTGTCGATCTGAGTGGCACTTTTTTTGGTGCTACTATCCTCTTGGTCAACTTTCCATTCTTAGCGACGAGCACGCCATCTTTAAACACCAGCTTTATATTAAAATCGTTAAAGTTATCAAAGACGACGACGTCTGCTCGATACCCAGGGGCTATAGCTCCAAGATCGTCGATTTTAAAGTATTCGCTTGTGTTAAGAGTCGCCATCTGGATAGCTCTTATAGGGTCTATTCCATGTTCTATAGCTGTCTTTATCATGGAGTTTATGTGCCCCTCTTTTAAAAGGTCATTGGGGTTCTTATCGTCTGTGACGAAAAAGAGCCTGGATGAATTTTTTGGATTTACTAAAGGTAGAAGGGATAACAAATTCTTAGCAGTTGTGCCTTCTCTGATCATTATGTACATGCCTCTCTTCAGTTTCTCAGATGCTTCCTCCAGGGTAGTGCACTCATGATCGGATTTTATCCCTGCAGCCACGTATGCATTCAGCCCATTGCCTCTAAGTTCCGGGGCGTGGCCATCTATCCTCTTGCCCTTGGCTCCCGATATCTTTGCCATCATATCGGGCTCTTTATTGATAACTCCCAGATAGTTCATCACCTCCGCAAGGCCGAGCACATTGGGAGAGCCTAAAAAAAGAGACAAATCAAAGGCCGAAAGGCTTGCCCCAGAGGTTTCCAACGTCGTCGCTGGGACGCAGGAAGACAGCATCAAGAAGACGTTCATCGGCAACCCATCGCTCGTTTCGAGCATATACTTTATACCCTCCAAACCCAGAACGTTAGCTATCTCATGGGGGTCTGCAACTACGGATGTGGTTCCTTTCGGTACAACCGCCTTTGCATATTCCCTAAGAGTGACCATCGAGCTTTCTATGTGCACATGCCCGTCAAAGAATCCGGGACAAACATACATGCCCTTTATATCGACCTCTTTCCGAGCACTGTAGTCGTCTAAACCAATTATCTTGTTCTTGTAGATCCCAATATCGCAAGAGTGTATTTCCCCAGAAAAGACATTCACGATGTTACCATTTTTTAAAATGAGATCGCAAGGTTTCCTCTTCATAGCAACGTCTATGAGCTCTTCATTTGTTACCATTGGAGTTTAAATATAGTAGGTTTATTTAAGACTATTCAAACAGTCATTTGAAAAAATGAGCGCGGACTTTTGAAGCCACCCGCTATCATAGCGTTGCGTGATATTTATCTTCAAACATTATCCCTAGGATCGATGGAAGCGTAAACACAAATCAGGGTAGAACAGCCCTCACAGGACATGCAGATATGCAGAGGCCGCACCTTGTGCATTTTTCCCTGGATATGCTTCCCCTGTAGACCTCCTCAATCTTTTCTATTTCTATAGCTTGAGTCGGGCATGCTTTCTCGCAAATCCTACACCCAGTACACTCTTCCGTTATCTTTGGTGTATCATGAAGTTCATTTTTTTGCTTTTGAGAAATGCCTTTGAAATCCCCTATCGCCTCATAACCATTAGCCTCCATAAAAGATACCAGCTCTTTCTCAACTTTTCCATAGATGTGCGGCCCTCTCAACAGGGCGGTCGTGCAAATCTCAACAGCACTCGCACCAGCCATTATGTGCTCAGCCGCGTCTAGGCCTGAGGATATTCCACCAACCCCGATGACGGGTATTTTGACCGCACTTGATACCTCTACGATAAATCTCAAAGCAATCGGTTTTATCGGAGGGCCAGAAAGCCAGCTGAATGAATTTCCCAGCAACGGCTTTTTTGTTTGCGGATCGATGGCGAAAACCGGGCCTACTGTGTTTATTGCAACCATCCCATCAACTATCGGCTCAAGAGTTCTCGCCAAGGTTTTTGCATCTTCTACACTCGGGCTTATCTTTGCGAAAATCGGGATGCTAACGCTATCTTTCAACGCCTTTGCCGTTTCCGCTATCGTTTTTGTGTCCTTCCCTATGTAGTGAGTGGAAAATTCAATTCCATCGACGCCTGCCTTTTCCACCTTAGGCCCAAGAAAAACAAGCTCATCTGCCGTGTAACCGATGCTCGCTATTACCGGTAAACCTGAGCTCTTTGCCACTCTGTATTCTTTATCCAACCATTGCTCGTAGGGTGTCTCAGACCATGTTTCGGCGTTTATCAAACCCGCGTTGAAGTTGCCCTGATGCAGACAAGCGATGTTGGGGTGGGGCACCTTCGCTCTTCTGGGACATATCGTCTTAGCGACGAGACCGCCAGCGCCACCTTTAGCGGCTCTGAGTAGGGCCTCCCCGCTCAGCGATGTCGGACCCGCTGCGGTCAGGACTGGATTTTTAAACTTTATCCCCGATATCTCGATCTCCATGGAACTCGATCGGCATCGATGATTTAAAACTTCTACATACCTATACGTTGACGCGGAATTACCGACTAAATTGTGATTTTAAACTCTCTCCAAACGGGCAAGGAAGTGTCTCAGCAGGGGGGGTTCATAGACGATCTTTAGCCCTCTTATCTCCTTCCGTCTCTCGTACACTCTGCCGAGCCCATCCGCCACCGCATCCATATGACGATCCGTGTAAACCCTTCTTGGAATAGCTAGTCGTAAGAGTTCCAGCTTTGGGAATACCTGTTCACCGGTTTCTTCATCTAACCTGGAAAAAGCGAGCGCTCCCAGCCCCACGCCTCTCACGCCCGATTCCGCATAGAGCTCAGCCGCAAGAGCATCGGCAGGAAATTGACTTTGCGGCAAATGGGGCAGGAACGCTGCGACGTCGACAAAGACCGCGTGGCCCCCTACCGGTTTGACGATCTTTATCCCTCTGCTCTCGATCAGTTTTCCGAGATATTCTACCTGTCTGATCCGGTTGGCGACGTATCTTTCATCGGTCATCTCGTAGAGGCTCTGAGCGAGGCACTCTAAGTCCCTGCCCGCTAGCCCTCCATAGGTGGTAAATCCTTCATAAGTGACCAGTCTTGGCAGCAGTTCATGGTAGGTCTTTTCATCGTTTAGCGCGATAAAACCGCCGATGTTCGCCATGGGGTCCTTTTTAGCGCTGAATGTGCACCCATCAGCGTAAGAAAAAGTTTCTAACGTAATCTCAGCGAGGGTTTTGTTCTCATAGCCATTTTCCCTCCGGTGAACGAAATAACTATTTTCTACGCAGCGGGCCGCGTCGAGATAAAGCGGGATGCCGTATCGAGAGGTCATCATCCTCACCTCTCTGAGGTTCTCCATGGAGACGGGCTGCCCGCCACCTGTGTTGTTCGTTATGGTTACCATGACAAAAGGTATCCTTCCAACGCCCACTTTTTTTACAAGGTCTTCCAGTTTGTCGATATCGACATTTCCCTTAAATGGGTGTACCTGCTGAGGCTCATAAGCGACATCAAGGGCGCATTCAACCGGTTGCCCCCCATTTACCCTGATGTGGTTCGAAGTGGTGTCAAATGGCATATTAAATGGCACGATGTCGCCTTTTTTAACGAGGTTGCCGATAAGGACGTTCTCCGCAGCTCTTCCTTGGTGGGTGGGTATCAGATACCTATAGCCTAAGACATCCTGGACGGCTTTGGTAAAACGGTAAAAACTCCCGCTACCCGCGTATGCTTCGTCCCCACTCATCATCGCGGCCCATTGGGTGTCGCTCATCGCCGAGGTCCCGCTGTCCGTCAAGAGATCTATGTAGACGTCCTCGGATTTGAGGTTAAAGACGTTGTAGTGCGCCTCTTTGATTCTGTTTTTCCTCTCCTCACGATCCAACAACCTGATCGGCTCTATCACTTTTATTCTGTAGGGCTCTGCTGGCTCTTCATCCATCACCTATCAATAAGCTTCCATTTATAACTCTTACTCGATGGGATGGATTGATATCTCGCTCAAGTCGCTGAATCAGACTTTGGGAGCTCTTTCTCTCATCCTTTCCGCCGTCTTCCTGACCCCTTCTTCATAACGCGCGACGTCGAATACGAATTTTTTCTCTTTTATGACCCACTTGCCATTTACCATTACGGAATCTATTAACGAGGAGTCAAGATTCGTCAAATTAAACTTCTCGCCAAATGGTTTAGAATCCAATATGGCAAGATCGGCGTATGCGCCTTCGCTTATCCGCCCGACTTCTCTTTTGAAGAGGTTCGACGCGATTTTTGAATTGTTTATAAACAGTATCTCATTTAGAACTTCGGGGGAAAGGGCTGATGGCTTCTCTGCCTTAAGGCTTTGCATGTACTGAAGGGCTTTTATCTCTTCGAACATATCGTACTCAAGTCCATCATTACCGATTCCCACCAAAATCTTCTCTTGCATAATGGCATCGAGCGGCATTATGCCAACTCCGTTGTTCGCGTTGGATCTTGGATTGGTGATGACCTTAGCGTTTGTCCTTCCCAGTGCTTTTATATCTTCTTTGTTTAGATTTACACAATGTGCGGCCAGGGTTTTTTCATTTAGGATTCCTTCATCTCTCAGGTGCTGAACTAGAGGTTTCTTGAATCTTCTCCTGGCGTCGATAACATCCACGCTGCCTTCGGCGAGGTGGAGATGAAAACCGATATCGAGTTTCCTAGCGATTTCACGACACTTTTGAAGCGATTCGGAGCTCAATGTGAAAGAGGCGTGAAGGCCGAATAGCGCTGAGACCATCTCATCTTTTATCCCCCCTCCAAACTCTTTCGCAAACTCCTCATTTTCCTTTATGGCTTCTTCGGCTTTGTCTTCTCCATATCTGTCCGTGACCTCATAGCTAAGGCAGGACCTCATTCCGACTTCCTTAAAACCTTCGGCAAGGGTAGACAAAGAGCCCCTCAAAGCGTTGGGCGAGGCGTGGTGATCTAGTATTGTAGTGACCCCGTTTCTCAGGTACCTTATGCCTGTTAGAACAGCACTCTGGTATACGCCCTCTCTATCCAACGTCTGATCCAGGGGCCACCATAAATTTTTGAGCAGCTCTTTAAGGTCTTTGCTCTGGCCCTTAACGGGAAACGCAAAAGCAAATGCGCTGTAGGCATGGGCATGTGCGCAGATAAAACCCGGCAGAACGAGCCTTTCTTTGACGTTAATTTTTTCCTCATCCCTGGCCTTTATGAATCCTTTTCCAATTTTGCTTATGACATCTCCATCGATGGAGATGGATCTCTCTTGGATCGTTTTTCCATCAAAGATGCTACAGTTTTCAAGTATCATTAACGCCCCCTTCTATTTGTCGATATTTCTTCTATGTGCTCGTAGATCTTCCCCTCATCCGCTTCGAGTAGATCTATTTTCTCAAAAAGTTTCAGCGCGACTTCAACGTCCTTTAGCCCGCTCCCAGTTATCAGAGCAACAACTTTTTCTCCCTCGTCAAGCTTGCCATTCTCCATCTCTTTTTTGATCGCCGCAACGCTTGCGACCCCGGCAAGCTCTCCAAATATACCTGTTGTTGAACCCAGCAGTTTCGTCGCTTCAAACATCTCTTTGTCAGTTACAGAGACGAACTTCCCCTTTGAGTTCCTCACGTCTCTTAAGGCCATAAAACCATTTCTCGGTTTGCCCACGGCTATACTCCCGGCAAGGGTTTTGGGCTCTGCCCTCTCACAGCCTTTATTCTTATCAAAAGATTCTTTCAGAGGCTTACACCCATCAGCTTGAACGCCGATCAGCTCCGGCAGTCCATCGGTTAGGCCGATCTTCTGCAATTCGACAAAACCTTTCCACACGCTGCTGACGATACATCCATCCCCCACTGGAACGAATATTTTATTGGGAACCTCCCACTCAAGCTGCTCAGCGATTTCAAAGGCTACGGTCTTTTTGCCGTCCAGCGTATAGGGATTGTAGGCCGTGTTTCTGTTGTACCAGTTGTACTTCTCAGCGAAACGGTTGCAAAGATCGTAACAGTCATCATAACTCGCGTCTATTTTGAGAACCCTTGCATTAAAGGCCTGAAGCTGAACCAACTTTGGCGCAGAAATCGTTTTGGGGGCAAAGATATGACATTTTAATCCTTCAGATGCACTTAGCCCTGCAAGGGATGTGGCCGCATTCCCTGTGGATGCGCAGGTCACTGTTTTACAACCCAACTCCCTCGCCAGAACGACTACTACTGCCGAAGCTCTATCCTTCAGGGAGTAAGTTGGGTTTCTCGTCTCATCCTTGACCCATAGATCATTAATACCCAGTTCTTCGTTTAGCGCATCCGATCTGTATAGAGGGGTTACTCCAACTAAAAGGTTAGTCCTTCCAGATGAGGGCAAAAGCTGCCTATATCTCCAAAGATCCTTGCCTTCAAATTTCTCGATCTTTTCATAATCGTATAAAGTCTCCAGCACCCCACAGCACTCGGGACAGAGATATGGGCCCTCATCAGGCCTGTAAAAGTTACCGCATTTGCTGCAGGTAAGTCCAATTAGCCTTTCGTTCATCTTAAAAAGGAACGCCATGACTGATTTAAGGTTTTATTATTATCGCTCTATGGACCGAGCAATCGTAGCGTTCCTTTCAATCCCATAATGGAGACTAAAATGAACTGGGAACAAACGGTGATCTATCAAAAGATCATTTAGAGCAACGTCTTATCTAATATCATGACTGAGAAATTGATTTCGATCTTTGTGACCGCCCTAGTACTGGTTAGTATGTCAATAGTTATAGTGGCCGACAGCGGAGGCAAAGGCAAAGGCAAAGGCAGGGTCTATGTTGGCCCCTTGGATAAAAATGTATACTGCCTTAACGCTGATTCAGGTAAGGGGATATGGAAGTATGAGACCGGTGACGATGTGTACTCATCACCAGCAGTCGTGATATGACGTTTGAAGAACCAGTGAGCTCCCCCACCTTCTCTTTTTTATATAGATCCTCTAGACCTTTGAGCATGGATGTGCCCCCAGCAGTACAGTAGAAAACTACCGAAGTCTTCAACAAATTTTCTTACTGGGCTAACCTTTTTGTCTAAATTAAGCCTACTCTCTCGTTGAATTCCTCAATGCGCTTATCCCACTTTTCATATGAAATAAACTTATCTCTCCAGTACTCTCTGCTATGCCACTGTTCGTTAAGTTCTTCCGCCGTTTTTCCGCGCTGTTCAACCCAGGTGAAGTACTTCAGATTGTGCATCCTCTTTTTATCCCAGTAGGAAAGTTCAAGCATCCAGTCCGTTGTAACGCCCATTAGATACCTTTCGAAATCCCCTGCAGCCTCAATTTCTGCATATTCGCCGTACTCACCTTTCATCTCTTTGATCCTTGATCGATAAAGTTCCATGGAATCCGTTGCGATGGTGAATACGATATCATTCTCATCCATCTCGTAGTATTTAGCCATCTTTATAGCGCCAAAGATATTTGCTATGGAGGATATGCCCAAGAGATCCAATTTATCTATAAGCTCCTGAGTCACCCCTTTACCCCCAAGCAGTTTTTTACCCGCGGGTTCATTAAAGAGCCTTACGACCCGCATGCAGGCTTCATCATCGATGTCTATCACCATGTCTATGTTCCTCACATCAAAGATCCATGGGACGTGCTTATCCCCAATCCCCTCTATCCTGTGGCCGCCGAACCCATTATACAACAATGTCGGGCATTGAAGCGATTCCCCCGCGGCGATCTTTATCTTCGGAAATTTCTCTCTCAGGTAGTTTCCCGATCCCAGGGTTCCCGCGGAACCCTGGGTGAGAAACAACGCCGTAAAGCGCTGGTTTTTTCCCTTTTCTTTGTGGAATACCTCCTCCATAGCAGGCCCCGTCACTGCATAGTGCCAGATGGAATTGCCAAATTCCTCGAACTGGTTCAGTACTACTACCTCTTCGGGTCTTTCACTCTTCAACTCCTCTGTTTTATCAAATACTTCTTTTACATTGCTCTCAACACCTGGGGTCGGGTAGATCTCGGCTCCAACCTTTTCTAGCCATTCGAACCTTTCCTTTGACATCCCCTCAGGCAAAACGGCTATACTGGGACATGAGAGCAAATATGAATCGTATGCGCCTCCACGACAGTAGTTGCCAGTGGATGGCCAGAGTGCTTTCTGCCTTGTGGGATCGAACGCACCCCTCACGAGCTTCTCAACCAGGGGGCCAAACGTCGCTCCCACCTTGTGTGAACCCGTGGGAAAGAACTTGCCTATAAGCACGATGATCCTCGCTTTCACCCCGGTTATCTCTTTGGGCATCTCCATGTAATTCACGCCGTTAAAACCTCCTCTAGGATCATTTTTCCATGTGATCCTGAAGAGATTTCTGGGATGGAGGTCCCAGAGACCGACGTTTTTCAATTCCTCTTTGATCCTATCTGGAACTTTTTTGGGATTTCTCATCTGTTCATAGGTGGGGATGATAATGTTCCTCTCTCGTGCCCTCTGGATTACTTTTTCGAGCACTTTCTCATTTACTTCATTGTCCATTTTTACCACTCCCAAAGATAATTTTGGTGATATAATCTTTGTCCACAGAGTTTCCTTTTTCTCCGAATGCCGTGAGAAGAGTTAATACACGAAATTACGGAAAGCTGCATATGCTCTGGTCTATTTCTTGCCCTAGGGGTGTCAATTATTTAGATAATTACCATCTCTAAAAGGAGGTAATATGATTCTTCTAAACCCAAAAAACATGATCGTAAATACCCTGATGTCAGATCAAAAGAGATCATGCTCAAAACTATTGATTTTTTTGAGAAAAAGGAACAGCAAAAAAAAGAGGATGACCACGAGAGGGTATGGTACAGCGATTTAGGATTTATAAATGCGCCGCCCTTATGGGCATTCGTAAGCTCCGAGTGGGAAAGATAGAAGATGAAAACGATATGGTCCTTTTTCCAGAGTACTATCGGCAAATGGCGAGAGACCCTCTCGCACTGGAAAAATGTAGGAGCTGTAAGTTGCTTCCCCTTTGCGCAGGGGGTTGCGCTGCAAAGGCCTACTTTAAAAATGGGAGCTACTACACGGGCGAATGCATGATGACTGAGGATTATTTAAAGAGTTGGGTGATGGATTATGTCAAATACTACCACAATTTAGATGCGCTGAACAAATAACCCTCTATTTCGAGCGTTTCCTCAACGAAAATCTAACATAAGCCTCAATATCCCCAAATGTAACCGCAACCTTAATTAAATGGTTCCTCTTCAACCCTTAATGGAAGTTAAATTTCTGGGAGGTGCTGAGGAGGTGGGGAAGGTCAGTGCGCTGATCAAACCAAATTCCTTGACTACCCTCCTGTTCGATTACGGCTTCGTACCCTCAAACCCGCCGAACTATCCACGTGAGGCTCCAAAGGTAGATCTAGCCTTCTTGACTCACGGTCATCTGGACCATTCCGGAATGATCCCATGGTTGGCTTCGAAATATGGGATAGATGTAATAGCTAGTCCCCCAACCAAGGCTATCATGGAGCTCCTCGCCTACGATGCCTTAAAGGTGGCAAGGAGAGAGGGCTACGATCCCCCATACACAAAGGAAGACATACCTTTCACTATAGGAAAGACCAGGGAAGTAGGTGATGGAATTGTGGTTGATGATTCCCTGATTAGAGGACACAATGCTGGACACATACCCGGTTCTACTATGTACACCATCGAGGGGGATAGCATAACGCTCTTCACTGGCGATTTGAACGATAGGGACACTAGACTTCTCCGCGGGGCAAAACCGATAAAGTGCAACCTGCTCATGATCGAGTCGACCTATGCCGGCAAGGAGCACCCTCCGAGGGCGAGTGTGGAAAAGAAGTTTCTAGCCCAGGTAGATGAAACCGTCGAAAAGAAGGGCCTTGCCATAGTTCCAGCTTTTGCCGTGGGAAGGGCCCAAGAGCTTCTCCTTCTCCTCCATGAGAGGGGTTATCAGATGTACATGGATGGTATGGGGGTAAGGGCGGCCAGGATAATAAGCTCATTCGGGAACTACGTAAGAGATGCCGACAAACTCGAGAAGGCGTTCGATGCGGTCAAAAAAGTTACGAATAAAAACGATAGAAAAAAGGCCCTGAAGGGAGAGGTGATATTAACTACTAGCGGCATGCTCGATGGAGGCCCTGCACTCTGGTATTTAGACAAGATAAAGGATAACCCCAATAGCGGAGTGTTCCTAACGGGTTATCAGGTGGAGGGGAGCAAGGGCAGGACCCTGATGGAGGAGGGTACAATAGACCTGAATGGTGTGATCTCATCGCTTAAGTGCAAGGTCGAGTCCTTCGACTTTTCGGCGCATGCGGATCACCCTGGTCTCGTAAAATTCATTAAAGAGTGCGATCCAGAAAAGGTCGTCCTATTCCACGGCGATGCGAGGGAGAAACTCTACGAAGAGATAAAGGACAAATACGAGGTGTTACTGCCCCAAAATGGAGAGCTGCTAGAGATATAGCCTACATATTCTTTTCCGGAAAAGCCCGTCAACCACGATATGGCTCATTTTTGGGCCATAGGACTTCACTTCTCTCTTGAGGAGAGGTTTGAAGCTGAATCCGTGCTGAGAAGCTTTCTCTTCGAGCTCTTTTACGGGGGTTTCCGTATCCCCAGTCCGGCAGAGGCTATGGTAGTGTATCACACCCTCATCCTTAATCGAGCTCAAAGCCGTATCCAAAAATTGGTAAGAATGGAGGTAGCCCATCATCACCCTATCCACCCGACAGGGGAGCGAGACGTCTCTACAATCCCCTAAAATAGGAATCAAATTATCCAATCCATTCAGTTTGATGTTCTCGAGCAGATATCTAAAGACAAAAGGGTTCTTCTCGATCGCGAATACCCTTTTGGAGCGAAGGGCTAGTGGTAAAGAAAAATAGCCGATCCCGGCGAACATATCTAAACAGACTTCCTGAGAATCCGAAACCCTTGAGATTCGGATCCTTTCATCTTTATTACCGCTGGAGAGCATTATCCTGGAGGGGTCGAGCTTGTAGAGCAGGCGGTTTTCTTTATAGAGAGTTTCAGTATTTGAATCGCCCCATACAAGAACGGATCTTACTTCTCTCAACTCGCCGTTAATGAATATCTGTTTTATGACGCTTCTGGCCCCAAGTACCTGAGCGTATGCTTCCGCTATCTCTTTATCATCAGTATCGAGGATGAGCACATCGCCGATGAGCTCCCACTTGTCGGGCAGTTTTCCTTTTTTTCTGTTTTTGCCCTCCAAGAGGGTGCATACTCTATCATAGGGGGAAACCATTTTAGGTTCAATGGGCTAAGGATATAAAAATGGACCCATCTCTAGCCCCAATACCCCTGATGATCGCGGGTTTGCTCCTCATGCTCGTGACCCTAAGACGATTTGAGGGATTTTTTAAGGAGAACACCCTTTTCCTACTCTTCATAGCTGGCATGATGCTTGGCTTTGCCTCTACGGTTTTGGAGAGAGTTCTCTTCGGTATGGAGTCTACGGGCCTCATAATATACATGGCCGGTTCGGCCATCCTGGCTGAGGGATTCAAGGGGGTCGCCATAAATCTGGCGAGATTTAGGTTTAAGAGAGCAGCCACGTTCTTTGGATTTGGACTTGGAATTGGGTTTGGGACGACCGCCGCAATCGCGCCATTTTTCCAGTTCGCCAATTTATCCTATCCCAGGGCGATCATACTCCCTATCACAATAGCTGTGGTCTATATGCTGTTGAACAGCGCGACTGGGCTAGTTCTAGGTGCGGGGAGTGCCAGAGGGGCGACCCTCTCCTCTCTTGCCCAGGCTTTTGGAATTCACGCTATCTTCTCTTTGATGGTCTGGTTGGGGGCATTCTTCTCGAATTACCAAAACTCCATCTGCGCGGTTATAGGTATAACGACTGTCATTTCCGCCATCATACTCTACGTCTTCTCCTTAAGGCTGTTCTACTGGGGATTGCCGGATGAAGACAAGAAAAAGATAAGGCGAGCTGTCCGGAAGGGCATGTAGGCCCGTTTCGTAAACGAATCTGATAAAGCCGAAAAGGTTATGCACACAAGAAGATTTGCCTGAAGGTGTTCATCAAGGATGTGTTGGAGAGCGGAGATGCGCTCGAGGGTAAAGAGGTAGCTATCAGAGGATGGATTTACAGGAAGCGAAGCTCGGGTTCTGTGGTTTTCCTCGTTGTAAGGGACGGTACCTCGATAATTCAGGCCGTCGTAAAAAAAGGAGAAGCTGATGTTGAATCCTTTGCCCAGGCCTCCCAAGCTACAATAGAGAGCTCGGTCGAGTTGAAAGGTACGCTAAGAAAAGATGAGAGAGCTGTAACTGGCTGTGAGATATCGACCAAATCACTTTCCATCGTATCGCTTGCGGAGGACTTTCCAATAAAAGGAGGCGAGGGAGAGGAATTTCTGTTGGATAACCGCCACCTATGGCTCAGAAGCAGAGGGATAGCCTCCTTGCTCAGGATAAGGATGTCTATCCTAAAAGAGCTAAGAGAGTTCTTCGAGGGCAAAAAGTGCGTCGAGGTTCAGGCTCCCACTTTTGTATCGGGCGCGTGTGAGGGAGGGGCCACCCTCTTCGAGGTGCCATACTTCGATAGGAAGGCCTATCTTACGCAATCGGCTCAGCTCTATCTGGAGGTTATGATCTTCTCGTTAAACAGGGTCTACACCATCGCTCCCAGCTTCAGAGCTGAACGCTCAAGGACCCGAAGACACTTGACGGAGTACTGGCATGCCGAGGCTGAGCTGGCCTGGTTCGACAACTCGAAGATTATGGATTTCGAAGAGGAACTGGTCACTCGCGTGTTCAATAAAGTAAGTGAATCTAAGGAGTACGAAATACTAGGGAAGAGGCCAAAAGAGCTCATCACACCATTTCAGAGAATGGATTATGATGAGGCGATAGAAATCGCGGATGTAGAATGGGGCGAAGACCTGGACTATAGAGCCGAGAAAAAAATAACCTCTGATTCAGAGGAACCGATCTTCGTCTACAACTATCCAAAAAAGGCCAAAGCGTTTTACCACAGGCCAAACCCCGACAATCCCGCAGTCGTCCTCTGCCACGATCTTCTGGCTCCTGGGGGGTATGGAGAGATCATCGGTGGAGGTGAGAGAATTCATGAGCTGGATATTCTATTAAAAAGGATAGAAGAAGTGGGATTGAACCCGGATGATTACTACTGGTATATCGATTTAAGGAGGTATGGGTCAGTACCCCATTCGGGATTCGGACTGGGGGTCGATAGGCTAACAAACTGGCTGGTAATGGGAAAGCACATAAAAGATGTGGTGCCATTCCCCAGGATGATGAGGAGATTGAACCCCTGATCTCAGTCTGGTTTAATCCTTGACTTCAGGCCAAATCTGATCCCTCTTTTTTTACCCTCTTCTTCTTTCTTTACCCTTCCCACCAGCAGGTGATCGCTGTTGAATATCTTAACTGCGATGAGGATCATCACCAGAGTGAAGAATGCCATATAAGCCAGGCCGCTTAAAGGCAGTAAATAATCACCGAAGAGCAGTGCTCTAGAAGCAATCATAGGGTGAGAAAATGGTATGGCAAACAGGACAATTTTTCCAGTCAGCGGCAGGGTGCTGAAATCCTTGAACATCGTTATGAACATTGGCACCATGGTAAGCGCCACTAAGGGCCCGTTGAGCATCTGGGCCGACTTGTAGTTCTTCGCAAAGCTTCCCAAGACAAGGCATAAGGCGAGAGCTCCCAAAACGGCAAGGGAGATGGATATGGCCAGGATCAGGTAGCCCACGATTCCAAGGGACAGTCCTATCTCCTCCAGATTCAGGTCGGAGGAGGAGTAAAAACCTCTCATGAAGAACCCATAGGCAAGCATGTATATCAGAGCCATTGCCAATCCGACTGCAGAGCTCCCCACGATCTTCCCAGTTATTATCGATCGTCTCTTTACCGGGAGAGTCAAGAGGGTTTCTAGGGTCTTGTTCTCCTTTTCTAGACCCATGGATGTGATGACATTTCCTCCAGAAAACATTATTACTATCATGATCATTATTGGGATTAGCATCGACTGAGTGGCGAGTGCTCCGATAATATCGCCGGGGCCCGCGTTTACTGGATTTCCACCCTTGATCATGGTGGTCTCATTGCTTTTGTATTCAAATGGAGCTAGGATCGTATCCACATTTCCCCCATCTCCTCCGACCAATTCCCTGGTTATCTTGCTTCTAGCCACCTCTAAAAGCCCGCTCACCGAACCCGTGGGAATGGAATCGAAGGTTCCAACCCCCTCTAGTATCCATATCACTCTTATACTCGCCCGCTCTTCTCCTAGGGCGATCGTATCGTTGAAACCGAGAGGTATGATCAAAAGGGCCGCTCCCCCTTCATTCCCTACCTCCTCTAAACCCTCATCTATCAGTTCCCCCAGATCGCCATCTTCATCAGTTCTGTTATAGACCAACTCAGCCCCGCCGTCGAGAGTATCTATGAGTATATCAGTGTAAGTACCACTTCCATCGTTGTTTATTAACCCGATAATCGGTTCTTCTTCCACATCTTCCTCAACTCCGCTGTAAACGCCCCCCATCATCCCAAAGATGACCACAATCATAACTATGGGGAGTATCGTTTCCCATGTCAGTAGTTCCTTCACCTCCTTCTTTATTATACTGCCCAGGCAGCCCCTTTTCTCCTCGTTTCTTTTATTCCTCATCTAACCGCCTCCACGAAGACTTCCTCTATGTTGCTGGCTTTATACTTCTTTTTTAACTCTTGGGGTTTTCCTTCTTCAACTATCTTACCTTCATCTATCAGGGCGATACGGTCGCACAAAAATTCGACCTCCAACATGTTGTGGGAGGAGAGCAGTACTGTCGTACCTTCCTTAGTGGCATTTTTAATTATATCTCTGATCTCTTTGGCGTTTATGACATCCAGGCCAGAGGTGGGTTCATCAAGTATCGCCAGCCTGGGATCGGTCATCAGGGCCCTACCAACCAGCAACCTTCTCATCATGCCCTTGCTGTAGGTGTCCACCCTATCGTTTATCCTCCTCCCTAGATCTGCGATCTTTATCCCTTCCTGGACTATCTCTCTTGTTTTGCCGCCGTTACCAAAGAATGAGGCCATGAACCCCAGATAGACCTTACCGGTCATGTTTTTGTATGCACCAGCGTCCTCTGGCAAGTAGCTTATTATCCTCCTTACCTCTCCTGCTTGCCTGGGGAGTTCATAACCAAACACCCTTACCAATCCAGATGTTATTTGAAGTATGGTCGAGATAACCCTCAGAGTAGTGGTTTTGCCAGCACCATTTGGCCCTATTAGACCGAATATCTCGTTCTCTTTTACCTCAAAAGAAAGGCCATTTACAGCCTTTAGCGGCCCGTAGTACTTGACAAGGTCCTTCACCTCCAGGACGCTTTTTGCCATAATCTGTGATCAGAAGTGTGATATAAATCTTTTCCAGTTAGAGCTTAAAAGAGCCGCTTTAAAAACTCAGGTGATATCTATCTATTACTCTTTGACCGATAACATAAAACGGCTGTGCTATCTGACATATCTATCGAATATCAAGCCTATCCCTCCATAGGCACTTGATGTGATAGATGCCGCCTTCCTCATTTCCCTGTTACGTGAGGGGATGGGGTATTTTTGTCCCAAAGCCGGAGCATTGGCAATGCTTAAGTACTGCGAACGCTACAAAATAACAAATGGCCGAAAGCGCAAAAGGCAAAGTCGGAATTGCTTGGCTAATTGCTGGAATTTTGATCGGTTTATTGATAGGTATTTCTATAGGATTCACTCTCCTCTCTAAGCCCACTGAAATTAGAATGGAAAAGGAGTCATGGCTCCCCTATTGTCAAGGCTTAGGATGGGATGATGATTGCTGGTACTTCTCCACTTCCCACCAGGGTAAGTTTAACGATCTTTATAAATTAGACAGTGATGGCAACGTGATTTTGAAGGAGGAAAACGTTATTCCTCCCTCCCTGGCAAAAGAAGGGTACGATCACATAGGAGACCTGGATTATTGGAATAGAAAGCTCTATCTTCCCATTGAACACGAACCGGTACTGAATGGTCTGAGAGTTAACGCAACATTTGCGATCTATGATTCACAACTCAAATTCACGGGTAGATCGTTTAAAACCTCTCAATTCCATGCGCCCTGGTGTGCCATTGACCTTGAAACAGGGTATCTCTATTCTTCGGAATGGAATGACGCATGGGATCTTTATGTGTATGATCTTGCAGAAGGTGGGATGTTGGTAGAGAAAGTCCATCTCGATAAGAGGTTATCGAGCGTTCAAGGAGGAGATTTTTATCGAGGGTATCTTTACCTTTGCCTTGATGATCCGCACAAGGATATCTGTAAGATAGATACCAAAACCGGGAAGGTTTTGGACGTGATCCCAACTGAAATTCCAGAAGAAATGGAAGGTCTGACCTTGCATGAGGCGAGTAACGGGTTCATTCATTTCGTAGCTGGGCATTATCCTGTCAAGGATGCTGGCTATCTGTATCATCTGGATTTTTAGCTAATTGGCCTGAGCCTGGTTTAAGAAGCGGATCATAGTGAATAACATGGAGATCTGTGTCAATTGGAGCCGGCTTTCATGAGCTCAGAAATGGGACCCTATAACTAGGAAGCGAAGGATGGCGATCCATCTATTGCTTGCTAACCTGAGATGTTTACCGGGAACCTTCCTAATCTCACGTATTCCGGCAATGGACCGCCTATCAGGGGTTTTGCGTACCGGATGAATTCCTGTGTCACGAAATTGCCCTCCTCCTTTATGAAGTTCTCAGGCACTCTTTTAACTCTGTTCGCTATGAGCTCTAACCTAACCAACCCGGTTTTGCACCTGTATTCCTTTTCTCTTATCAACGAGACCATATATCCACTCTTCCCTTCCATGGCGTATTTTACCGCATCTCTCCCCACCATGTAAGCTTCCTCTATATCGGTCTTCGAAGCGCAAACCATCGATGTTCTCTGTATAGTTCCTGGCTTGTCGAATCTTGCCTTGATCTTCAATTCCCTCGATATGAGCCTGCACAGATAGTCCGCAACTCCCCCCAATTGAGCGTGTTTAAAACCGTCCGTGTCAATTTCGCCCCTGGAGGCCATTAGATGCTCGCCGCTCTCATTCTTTAAACCCTCGCAGACCGTTATTACTACCTTCCCCAGCTTTTTGTATACGGTAAGAACGTCCTCCAGAAAATCCTCCGCTATGAAGGGGGTTTCCGGCAGGTAGATGAGGTGGGGCGCATCATTTTCATCCTCCTTGGCGAGAGCTGTGGAGGCGGTTATCCATCCCGTGTTCCTTCCCATAGTCTCTATTATCTTGATGGGGTCGGAGGTGTATATGGCGTCAGTATCCCTTCCAGCGTCCCTGGTCGCTATTGCGTTAAATCTTGCCACGCTCCCATAACCCGGGCAGTGGTCCGTTTTCACGAGGTCATTATCGACGGTCTTTGGAACCCCGATCACGGTCAAATCGAAATCCTCCTTCCGAGCGAGCCCCTCTATCTTATGGGCAGTATCCATCGAATCGTTTCCGCCTATATAGAAAAAAAATCTTATGTTATGTTTTTCAAAAATCTCAATTATCCTTCCGTAATCCTCTTCCTGGACTTTATACCTGCAGGATCCCAGAGCGGAAGAGGGCGTTTTTCTCAAACCCTCGATGGTAAATGGGTCCTCTTTACCGAGATCTATCAGATCATCCCTTAATACTCCCAAAATTCCATTTATCGCCCCGTATATGCCCCCTACACCCTGACGTTTTGCCTCCTGAACTATGCCACAGACGCTGTTGTTTATCACCACAGTGGGGCCACCGGATTGGCCTATCAGAACATTCATCCATACCACCCGAGATCAGAAGAGCTTGCTCAACACGTCCATGTTCTTGCCCCTGCCTTTGGCGAGGCAATCCAGCGCCTCCTCAACCGAGCAAGCATCGTGCACTATTCTCATTATCGCGCTAGAGACGGCATAGGGGTCGTCCTTCCCCGGAAAGGTGACGTTCCTTCCCACTAATACCCCTCTTACGTTTTTACCCGAGTCCATTCCCTGGCGGAATTCTTTCATCACTCCTGTTGGATCCTCTCTGGAAGCGCCTCCGAGCATCAGTATAGGGCAGGTTGTGGATTTTGCAACTATCTCAAAGTCATCGCAGTAGGGTATCTTCAACCACAAATTTTTAGAGGAATACCCCAGACCGGTGGCGACCCCCACTGTCTTTACCAGATCGGAAAAGTTTTTTCTCACCTTGTAGCCGTCATCGGTCTTCTCGACCGGTAAACACTCCAGGAACACGGGCACATCATAATCATTCAACTCGTTTATGGCATTAGAACAGTAGTGGATAGTATCTCCGCTTGCCGTTTCATTCGGCTCCAGCCGGAACATAAGCTTCGCCCCATCGAGGCGCATTTCAAAGATCTTCTCAGCCGTAAAGGCCGTGAACCTGTCATCCATCTCGAAAACGCATTTGCTCAGCCCTCCTCTATTCATGCATCCTATCATTACCTTTTCGTCTAGAAAATTTTATGCCGTTTTCCTTTACCAGGTGGTTTAAGATCAAAAGGTCTTCCAGTATGTCCGGAGTGCCCATGATCCCGCCCCACCTTGGATCCATGATCGCCCTTAGTACCCTGCCGAGATACTCCTGGCGGTTCCCCATTATTAAGGGATCGTCCCCGGATCTGGTTATCATCCTGGCCGGGTGGTCAGCGGCCAAAATGCATAATTTCCCGTCTCTTGTCAGATTTTCTTGTCTTTTTCTCGTCATAGCTTCCAGCTCTATGATCTCTCTGTTCTCCACCCTTATGTTCGTGATCTGATCCAGAATTTTTTTCGGAAGGAATTTTTCCACCGGAAATTCGTAATCCCCTAAACTATACATTTCACCTCCTATCTTTCAATCCCCATCTAGTAAACCATACAAATACGTTTCCGTGATCTCGGCACACCTGGAAAATATGATATTAACTGGGGGAGATGTTTCGTCTACGGTTCAATTCTTGTGCCTAATACATCCAGAAACTTGCGAATCCACTCCGGATGCCCGGGCCAGGCCGCCGCCGTAACCAGATTTCCATCCGCATAAGCGTTGGAGAAACTCTCGTTTGGCTCTCCCCATTTACCCCCTGCCCCGATTATATCGGGCTTTAAAGCGGGATAAGCAGTACAAAGTTTACCCTTTAGGATATCGGCCGTAACCAGCACCTGTGGGCCATGGCAAATTGCGGCGATGGGCTTATTATTTTCCGCAAAGTGTCGTACTGTTGAAAGTACCTTCTCGTCGAGACGAATGTATTCCGGGGCCCGCCCTCCGGGGATCACGAGGGCATCGTAACTTTCTGGGTTAATCTCATCAAAGGTCGCCGTAAGGGCGAAATTATGGCCCGATTTTTCGCTGTATGTCTGATCGCCTTCAAAATCATGAATGGCTGTCTTTACGGCCTCGCCTTTCTTCTTCCCCGGGCAGACAGCGTGAACGGTGTGGCCCACCATCTCCAACATCTGAAAGGGAACCATCACTTCGTAATCCTCGACGAAATCTCCCACGATCATCAGAATATTTTTTGCGCTCATCTTTTTACCCCTTTTTACGGTAATTTAGCCTAACGTTTGCGAATAAAAGAAGTTTTTGTATGGAACCTGCCTTTCCCTAGCATGGGCAAGCATAAAACCAGTATCAGATGAATTTTAGTCGTAACCTCTTTTTTTATCGTTATACAAAGTATGTATACTCAAGGGGGGGAGAGGGTTAGAAGGGGGAGGGAGGAACTGGTAGATTAGGTGGGGGTTCCCCCTTCTTTTTTTACAGATCGAATACTGCAACTATCGGCAGGTGATCCGATTCATGCGCCCAGGTCAAAACCTCAAAGTCAGTTATGCTCATATCGGGGGTGAAAAAGATGTAATCTATCCTCTCGGTGGGGTTTTGCCAGTCAAATGTCGCCCCATCATAGCCCGTGTCGCCCGTCCCGGAAGGGTTGATCGCTAACCAGCCGTCCTGGAATTTTTCAGCGATCATCGCATAGGGCGTTTCCGCAGTAAGGGTATTGAAGTCCCCCAACAGAAGCGCCCTGGTCGAGTTCGCCGTCAAATCTGCTGTGAACTGCGCGTGTGCGATCCTTTCCAAGAATGCCAGTCCAAAGTGCGTGTTGTAGACCGTTATTATCTCCGCACCGATCCTAATTTCGGATTTTATTATCGCCCTCTGAGAATCCTCGCTTGGCATAAATAACGTCTCTGCCGATTCTATTGGGAACCTCGAGAGTATTGCCACGCCGTAAGTTCCCGTGACCGTTTTCGGTCCGTAATAAGAGTACATGTCGAGTTTCTCTGCTAAGAACCTGACCAGGTCATTGTTACCAAGGCAGATTCTTGCCGTTTCCGTTTCCTGTAAGGCAATTATGTCCGCGCCCGATTTTTTGATCGTATCAAGCACCCGGGCAAAGTTGAATCGTCCGTCCATATCCTCCCCTTGATGGACGTTGAAGGACATTACCGTTATCGTCGTCGGCGACGGGGGTGCATCGGGTCTTATCGCGTTTATCCCCAGCCCGATCCCCGTTCCCATTATGAACAAACCTGTCATTACCAAGGCCATTACCCTACTTTGCGGAAGTTTTCTCGACAGCCCTTTGATCCCTTTCAATAACGCTACTGGAATTACTGCCATCAGGGCCGTCAGTAAGATGATCAGATATACCCTGTCCCTGAGTATGCCCATCCCCGGAACGAACTCATAGTTGAATGAAAATACCATCGCAAAACTCAGGATCAAAAATAACAGTGATGATGCCCCAAAGCTCTTCCCAAGCTGCCTGGAGCTCGGCTTCAGCCCGTTAACCTCCCCGACCAGTAACATGAAATCGAGCAGAGCAACTGGTGAGAGCGCTGCCGTGGAGTAAGTGAAGATTCTTTGTATCATGCTGAACTCTTGCTGCGGTAAAGCGGCTACCAGCACCACTGAAGCTACCAACAGCGCGTTAAGAACGACGATCGTCCTGATCTTCAATCGTTCAAAAATTCGCGGCATAATCGTTATTACTGCAGCAAAAGAGGCGACCGCTATCATTGTTATAATGGAAACTAATACGTATGAAGAATCCGACCATCTGCTCAGCACGGATGGATAAGCCAATACGAACCATTCCATAGCCAGGATTCCATATATACCCATGGATGGTAGCAAAATCTTCCCCGAGCCTCTCCTAGATTCTCCTGTGACCTTTTCGTTTTCATTTTTCCTCTGAATTTGAATCCCAGCGATCATTACCATCGCAACCGCTGCTAACAGCCAGGGGATGATCCTCCCCCAGCCGTACATGGAAAAATCTATCGAGCTACCGATCGATTTTAGAGCAATGGATAGACCGATAGCAATGGCTAACGCCTGTGTAGTAATCAGATAGGGCGATCCCTCGCCCTCTCTGGCTCCTGTGGCTATATAAGCCGGCAAGAATACACCGAAAGCCGCCACGCCCGCGCCGGTTATGAATGACAATGCGATAGTATCAGAAATAACCGTCAGTAAGATCCTCGAGATGACCAACAATCCAGAGGTAACA
Organism: Euryarchaeota archaeon UBA186; assembly: GCA_002494765.1. Lineage (GTDB taxonomy): Archaea > Thermoplasmatota > UBA186 > UBA186 > UBA186 > UBA186. The sequence goes on along the minus strand of DACJ01000038.1, from coordinate 42,790 downwards.
TACAGTCCCATGGCGGGAAGATTCTCTTTGAATATTATAAGAATCAGGGGCGATAGAAGGAATAACGATAGCAGAGCATAAGGGCCAACACCCATTATGGCGAAATTTAGAGCATAAACATCTGTAAAGAAGCTATTTAGCGTCTCAAAGAAGAACAGGAAAAGTATCGATAATAATATCAACTCACTATGAAACTTTCTGATTAAATCGGAAATCTTCATGTTCATACCTCTAGATCGTTTATGGCATGCGGATATTTAATCCTTACCTGATCCTGGTACGTTCATCGAATTTCTATGACTCGTATCTCTATCTTACGTCCTTGCTATACTCCATATTTCTCGTTACATCAAACTTCTCAAAAGGTTAATGGTCTGTTGAGCTGCTTTATGTTGGTCTGGAATGGGCAAAATCTCGGCGGACAGGTATCTTCGATATCCTATCTTCTTAAGGGTTTTAATGATGCTCCCGAAGTCCAGATGCCCATATCCCGGGGCTTCTCTGTTCGAGTCCGCTAGATGAACGTGAGAGAGGTAGGGTTTAGAGCGCTCGATGCTCTTCTCGATCGAGGGCTCTTCTATGTTCATGTGGAAGGTATCCAGAAGCAAATGAACATTTTTGGCTCCTAGTGACCTTATGAAATCTATCGCCTCCTCGACGTTGTTGATGAAGTCGACCTCATACCTGTTAATCGGTTCGATAGTCAGGATTATGCCTTTTTTTAAAGCATGATCGGCGCACTCCCGCATCGAATCGATGAATTCTTTTCCAACACTTTTCCCACCCCGAATCAAACCTATTATGACCTGCGCGCCAAAGAGCTGGGCGAAATCCACGTGGTTTTTTATCCTTTCTACAGCTTTTTTTCTAACCCCCTCATCGGATGAAAGAAGGCTTAGCCCATCCCTCAGATAGGCCTGTCCCGTGCCTACGGCGGGGACCTCTAACCCATGTTCACTCACAATTCGAAAAACCTCACGTTGATCCACCTCTAGAGGATCGGCTAAAGCAAGCTCGACGCCATCGAATCCCAATTCCCTCAACTCCTTTAAGAGAGGATCCAGCTCTGCTTTAAAAACCGCTCCGAAGGAGGTATCCTGAAGAGAAAGGACCATGCTCAGCTTCATCTCTCCTCCATTATATCCTCTCTATTATAGATTCTTTGATCGCCCCTCTCTGAACGGTCGAATGTCCCTTTGCATTTAGCCTGATCAGGAGCGTTTCCCCGATGAGATCATAACCCTTTGGCCAGGGGCCAAAAAATATCACCCATTCCTCGGTTGACCTCAGATAGCCAAAACCCCCGTAACCCATCGAACTGGGCGATGAGCCATCTCCTATAGAGTAATCCAATTCCCCAGTCATCGGGTTAATCCTCCCGACTAAAAAGTTTCTGGCCTCGAGCTCATTCTTCCCTAAGGTTCTACCAAAATAGGAAGCCTTTAATCTAATCATGATCCATCGATAGTCCGCTCGATCGAACGCCTTTGCATCATTCACTTCTAGAGAAAGGGGCCTTTCCACCCAGCGCTTTCTAATTTTTTCGAGCAATTTCATCCGATTAACTCCTCCAGGCCGATAACCACTGCTTTCTTGATCTGGTTTCCTTCCTTCGCTCCATTTAACGCATCCCACACATCAAAGGTAGTTTTTCCCCTGGAGTTCCTGTAGACGATCCAATAGGGATAATAGACCAGCATACTATCCTCTTCGGGAAATATGCTCAAGTACTTATATCTGAACTTTCCCAGAACCTGCATCAAATCCCACCTCAGGACCCATAGGCCCCTTTTCTTTGCATCTTTGAATTCGACTTTGGGTGGAAGCAATTTTTCCTCTAGGATTTCCGTCTCATCGAACTGGATGATATTCCTCTTGGATCGATTTATGCTTTTTTCCCATTTGAGTTCGGATAAGCTGAGCACATTTATAGGCGTACAATTTTCTAAATCCACCAACAGCAGTCCCTCTTCTCTGATCAGTTTATCGCCAAATCCGACGCCCATTATTTCATACTTGAACAGGCAGAACGGGAGGTAAATCAGCTCAGCTGATATCCCGCTTATTCTTCCGATATGCTTCAGCAAAGATTCTAGAGTCGGATATCTGGGAACTATTCTCCTCATTCTTCTACCCTCAATTTTCTCTTTTTGAACAGGCTGAGCAAAATAAAGAAGACTCCTGCGCCGATCAACCCCCCACAGGCAATGGACTTCCATAAATTGACATAAGCGGAAGAGGGTGATGGCGCCAGGAAGAAGGCGAAAAGGCCAAGCACCAGCACTATTAGCCCGACTATCCCCATCTGATCCGAGACGATCCTTTCCCTTCTGATCGCCTGCTCTCCCGATTCTACTTCGACTTCTGTCCATTCGAACTCTTCTACTTCAATTCCAAGTTTTTCAAGATCCGACTTTCCCAACATTTAATCTAGACCCCCGCATAATATAAGAGCAAAACTATCTGGATAAGCAAGAATATGGTGGCCCACACGCGCATGTCTCTGTAAATTGGCACTTTTCTCGAAACTGGGGGTAAAGGTTGCGCTTGCACCGCCCTCTCAGAAATTTTCTCGCCGATCTTGCTCTCATGTCCAACCCCCCACGTGAGTCCTTCTACCTGATCTGAACGTGGTGCTTCCGTTAGCATGGATACCAAAATCACTACCGCTAAACTGGCTGCAGCCCCCATGGTCTCTATCACAAGGAATTTATCAGTATACGAAAGGGTGAGGAGAGTAACTATTCCTCCTATTATCAAGCCGGCTAGAGCACCTTTTCCATTGGTTCTCCTCCAGAAGATCCCCAAGACGATGACCGCTACTAATGGCCCCTCGAACATGGCCATTAAAGTCTTCTCCATAGTCATGATCAGCGGCACCTTCATGATGAAAGCAACTGAGCCAACGCAGATCAGCAAGCCGGCCAGGGTCACCAACCGGGCGACTCTAAAGTAGTGGGCATCTGGTTTATCTCTCACGAAGAATCTTTCGTAGATGTCCCTTACGAACAGAGTTGAAGTGGAATTCAGCATCGAGTCCATGGTTGACATCCCAGCCGCAAATAAACCGGCGAAAGCCAGGCCAATCATTCCCGAGGGCAATAAATTCAGGATGAGGGTTCCATAGGCGGCATCCGGTTTTGGCAAGAAAATACCATTTAAGGCGAAGTATAAAGGAGCAATGGTTAAGGGGATTATATAGATATAAGCTCCCAGGGTTTTTGGAATAGCCGCCATAACGTTTCCAAATTTTGCGTCATACACCGTTCTGGCTCCAAGATTCCTCTGGATCATGGCTTGCTGTCCCGCCGCCCAAGCAAGCGCCGCGACGAAGCATTGACCCACTATCAGCCATGGCCCCCCCATAAAAGGATGATCCGCTCCTGGCATGAGATTGAAATAAGCGTTAGATGTTCCCATGGTCTCAATCATCTGATTTGCAGCTTGAGTAAAACCCCCAAGATCTTTGGTTAAGATGAAATACACGGGCAAGGTCGCGAGCATCATGATCAAAAATTGGATAGCATCGGTCATAATGACGGCCGATAGGCCTCCAAAGCAGGTATAAACGCCAACCACCAGAGCCAGTACGAACACGCAAATCCAGAAGTCCCACCCAAAAGCTGATTCCATAAATAGAGCTGTGAGATATAGACCGGAAGAGATCGTAACGATGAAAAAGAAGATGTAAATGATCGCGTAAAAAAGTCGGCAACCAGGGTTGTACCTCCTTTCCAGGTACTCTGACACGGTAAAAACTCCGGCTTTCCAATAGAAGGTTATGAACAAAAACCCCGCGATGATGAGCTGCCAGGGGCCCTGCAACTATTCCATATGACAGTGGACCAAACCCCAATTATAAGCCGCTCCCCCGTGAGCCAAATAGCCGTGAACCATGCCTATGTTGGTCGTCCATACTGAGACCATAATCCAGTACCAGGGCATTGCCCGCGAGGCGAGGAAATAATCGGTCGTCGATTTCATGTGCCTGCCGAAGTAGAGGCCCGCGAGGAAAATGGCAGCCATATAAATGCAGACGATCGCTATGTCGCAGGGGGCTATCATCTATCCTCCCTTGTAGCCTCCCCGTCTATAGATGCGTCTCAGATGCAGCCCAAAAGCGATGGCAAAGACATCGAAACCCAGTCCGATCACGAGGGCGAGTATCCAATCGCTTAACGTAAAATTATCCTCGGGAGCTTTAAACCCATCAGGCTGGTAAGATATAGCCCAAATACACCTGTTAACATGAGTTGTTAGATTTTGAATGGATGTCTCGTTAATCGAATTTTTAATGTTCTCAAGTTCTTTATCTACCTCGAGGATCCTATCGATCCTATTTCTACCGACCTCGCTTTCGTCTTCCTTCAATCGAGGTTTTATACCACCCCATCTAGCTAGAGCATTGTCATAGTGCTGCTGAGCCTTCTCCCACCTTTCATCCTGGGCAGCCCCCTTGCACCGGGTCAATTCGTCCGCCATATACCCCAGGTCATCCAGAAGTTCTGCTGTGATGGGTTGAAGAAAGAGCGAAAGGATCGATATCCCAACTACCGCTAGGAAGATCGCCCTTTTAATTTTCTTCATAGTCACTCGTTGATGAACTCTTTGGGGATCAACCATATCAGGATGATAGTTCCGACCATTACAAGGATGTAAGACACCGCCCAGGGATTCAGCCAACCCGTCCAATCCAACATGAGATCGCCTTCAGCCGACTACCCTTCTAAAATTATTTAAGCTTATGTTGCCCTGCGCTTTTATTACCGGTAGCTTATAATGTCGAAGCCAACGGGCTAAGCTTTCCATCGGGTTTCCGGCGGCGAACGTTCCCGCAGAAAGTGACGCAGGTAAGGTTTAAGTGCTCAAAACCTTATGAGGAGACTGGACGTTAATCAGGGGCACTTAAATGCCCCGGAGGGCGTAAAATGAACAGGACAGAAAAAAAGAGAAGAATTTTCGTGGGCGTGTTGACTGGATGCTTTTTAATCCTGAACGGTTTCGGTGCGGTCGTCTCTGAAAAAACTGAAGTGGCCTATCTTGAGAGCCCATTTGCCGATGAACTCTGTACTTACCATATAGAGAAATTCAAGTTGGTGGTGCACGATGGGGTTAAAATAAACGGAAAGGTGCTTATCCCTGACCTCGAGATCGATCCAGTTGACGGAGATGAAAAATTTCCCTGCGTAATATTCATCCATGGGTGGGGAGGAGAGGGTGAAGACTATCAGGATGTGGCGGATAAATTTGCCAAGGGCGGATATGTGGCCGTTTTATACGATGTCAGGGGCTTCGGCAACAGCGGAGGAAAGGTGTATGGCATCAGCGATATAGAGATTCAGGATCTAAAAGATGTGATCACCTTTTTAATTGAGACAGAGGACTTCAGAGTGGATGCCGAAAATATAGGCATAGGCGGACTTTCTCTTGGAGGAATACACTCCTTCCGCATCGCTGCAGTCGACCAGAGGGTAAAGACCGTAGTCCCCATAATCGGCACATACGATCTGCGCCAGAGTATAATGCCGGATGGTTGCCTTAAATTGTTCTACAGCTTATTCCTTTTTAGCGAGACTTTAATCGCCATGACCGCCTCGACCATGATGTTCCTCTGGGCGTGGTTAGCGCTTACGGGTATCGGGTTGGAGCAGGGAGTCGAAGAATTTGAAGCACGTTCCGCTGATCTAGAAGACATAAGATGCCCCATCTACATGATAAATGGATGGGACGATCACCTGTTCCCAGCAAATCTTGCCCTCGACGCTTATGAGGAACTTGACCCATCGGTCCCAAAAAAGATCTACCTCTGTGCATCGGGTCACCCCCCGGCGAATGAGTGGGAAGAAGAGTACGATTACATAGTGGAGAAAATGAAGGACTGGTTTGATTACTGGCTTAAAGGAGAGCCAAATTCAATAATGGATGAGCCCCCAATAGAGATAGCGGAGCATCCCTGGAACGGAAAGACCTATTTCCTAGAGGAGTACCCGATAGCTGGACTGAATGATGCCCCCCTATTCTTTGACAGGGCTAAATCTGAACGCCGGGGCAGCCTTGGAGCAGGGCCCGTGGAAGACCAGGGTCCGGATAAAATCTTCAATACTTTCCTTATAAACGGCCTCGTTGACGATGCTATTCTGTTATATCTGGTGGATTGGATGTTAGGCGGTTTCCTGCCTGGTGCAGGAGATCTCATGCGCAGGTTGCCACGAGGCACTAGACTGGGAAGCGTAGCTTATCTCTCCGAGCCCTTTGAGGATAATCGCACCATTATCGGAATACCGCACGTAACTCTCTATCTTAAGACCGACTCTCCATTGCCCATCGAGGAATCATTCGACATACCTTTTCCGTGGTATGGAGATCTTACCAAGATAATTTCACCTGCGGAATTCGAGGTCGTCGTAAAGATTTACGATGTGAATCCTGACGGTGAAGAAACACTTATCTCCAGGGGCAATTATTTTGCCATACCGGATGAGACAGGCATACACAAAATAGATTTTGACCTCCTTGCCTCATACTACACCATTGTACCGCGCCACAGGATGAAGGTTACTGTCTCCACGAGCGATTTTCCGTTCCTGCAGCATTCTTTTAACCCGTTCGTAATAAGCCTATATCACGACGAAGAGCATCCATCCAGCATTGAGATCCCCTTCATCCCCCTGGGAGAAGAAGGCAACTACCTGACAGAAGTGGAGAGGTGAAATAAGATATCTGCGCTCAGATAAAGATAAAAGAAACGCCATATGCGGCGAGTATGGCTCCAACTCCAGTAGATCGGGCAGGTACTCAAAGAGCCTGAGAGTTATCGTACGTAAATGGGGTCTGGATTAAGCCCTTTCCACCTCTATTTCAACTCCTTTTCCCGTGAAGGTATCCCATATCTCCGCAATGAGTTCTTTATCAGCTGATTTAACCCTTATCCTCTTCATCTTTTGAATACTTCCGCGTTTACACAATTCAGCGGTACTTCCCCCTCTAACCCAGTTATCAGATTTTCAGCTGCCATCATGGCCATCTTCGTCCGGGTCTCCTCAGTAGCTGAGCCCAGATGAGGAAGCAAAACCACGTTATCTAAATCAAGCAATCCGGGCTCTATAACTGGCTCGTTCTCATAAACGTCAAGCCCTGCGCCTCTGATCCACTCCTCCTTTAAGGCTTTAACTAGAGCCTTTTCATCCACTACTGGGCCTCGACTTGTATTTATCAGGATAGAAGTAGGCCTCATCAGTTTAAGCTCCCATTCACCGATTATATGCCTGGTCTTGGAATTAAGGGGGAGATGTATGGAGATAAAATCGGAGCTCTTCAAAAGTTCATCCATCTCGACTCTTTTAGCCCCCAGCTCCTTCTCCAAAATTTCGTTTTCGCTCCTTTTTGTGTATATGACGTTCATCTCAAATCCCCTGCTCTTTAGCGCAAATGCGGTTCCGATCCTGCCGGCTCCAACAACCCCCAAAGTTTTTCCTTTTAGATCTACACCCAGCATGAGCATTGGATCCCATCCCCTGAATTTATCGGCTCTACAAAATTTATCTCCTTCTACTGCCCTTCTAGCTACTGAGAAGAGCAGGGCCCATGCTAGCTCAGCCGTTGCATCGGTGAGCACTCCAGGGGTATTGGAGACAGGTATTTTGCGTTGAGTTGCCGCCTTTATATCCACGTTATCAAAGCCAACAGCGTAATTGGCAATCATCTTCAAATCCACAGAATCTATTATCTCCGCATCGATTTTGTCCGTCAACAAGCAGAGCAGCCCATCTTTTCCTTTGACCCCTTCGATGATCTCCTCTTTTTTTAGGATTCTGTTCTCGGGATTGACTTCCAATTCACATTTCTCGCTGAGCCAATCCAGAGCCTTTTGCGGCAGTTTCCTCGTCACGAACACTTTCCATTTCCTCTCAATTTCCATTTTTTTTCTCCTCCTTTTTCCCTTTTTATTTTACCAGGGCCCATGCCTGGTTTAGAACCCGCTTCGAGCTCGCGAGCACTATTTCTGGATCCTCCCCTGCTAAAGGCGAAACTTCAAAGGAGACGACCCTCGGCCCATCGTCGCTTAAATACCCGATCTTAAACAGCTCTTTAAGGAATCTGGCCAATTCAGGCACATCATTTTCCCCGCCTTCAACCCCAAATCTCGGGTGTTTATCCCCATACTCTGCTTGATTCCTGTCCCTCATCAGGCAATTCCCTATGTGTACATGTACCAGATACTCCTTGACGGGCTCTAAAGCCTCATGGGGCGTTAATCTAAGCAGCGGCAGATGTGATAGATCCACCAGCAAACCAAAATTATCGTACTCTTTTCTCAGCTCCCTGCACACCTCTAAGGTCTCATCTATCGGTCCGACCAAAGCCCTCTTATCGATATCCCAATCGAACTGTTCGAGAGTTACGGGAAAGCCTCTTGCATACTCGCATATCTCTCTTAATGAATCTATTAGGAGGGCAATAGCTGCATCGCGCTTCTCCTTCCCGGCCCATTTTCCGGACAATAAACCAAGAGATGTCGCTCCTATCTCCTTCGCCTCATTTATGCCCTCCTTTATGGTATTGACCGCCCTCTTTCTCTCCTCTTCATCAAAGGTGTTCAGGTCCAGATTCTGAGTAAGCAGCCTTGGTTGAGCTCCATACTTGACCTCAAGATGGGCCTGCTCCAACATCGCCTTCGCCTTTGCCCTTACTCCGGGATCCTTTATCCATGTGAGCTCCACCACTTGGAAATATGGGTCTGTAGCCAAATTTCTGAGGGTTCTCAATATCGGGCCCTCCCCCTTTATGGTCTCCGGATAGAGCATGAAATGGATGATCCCGACTTTCATGTATCTATAAAGTTCGTCTCTCATCCATGTCGTATAATAAGCAAGGTAAATATCTTTTTCGCCTTTTTTTTGAAGTGGTGTCTACCCATATATGGTAAATAGTAACTCTTATAATACAAAGCGCGATTTGGGGCCTATGCTGATCATAGGAGAGAAGATAAATGGACAGTTCAGGAAGATGAGGAAAGCCATAGACAATCATGACGAAAAACCCATAATCGAAGAGGCGCTTGCTCAGGTAGAGGCTGGAGCAAACGCTTTGGATATAAACACTGGACCAGGATTGGACAACCCTGAAGAAGTGATGAAGTGGATGATCGAAACGGTCCAGGGAGTTACCGATGTAACCATAGTGGTCGACACACCACTCCCAAAGACCACGGAGGCCGGCCTGAGCGTGGCGAAGAAGACACCGATTATCAACTCCACCACCGCTGAGGTGGAGAGAATGGAATTGCTCTTTCCACTCGCATCTCAATACGACTGTGGGATAATATGTTTGGCGATAGATGAGAGGGGCATAGCCAGAGAAACCGACGCTAAATTGGAGCTGGCCATGACGACGATGGCCAAGGCGATGGAGTACGGCGTCCCGTCCGATCACCTCTATCTGGATCCGGTGGTTCTCCCAATAAGCGCTGCCCAGGATCAGCTCCCTTTTGCTCTGGAGGCGACCAAGATGTTTGGGACGCTCGACGATCCTGCGCCCCACACGGTAGTAGGGCTGAGCAATATCTCGAGCGGATCCTCGGAGAGATCCCTTCTGAACAGGGTGTTATTAGCGATGCTGATGGCGAATGGCCTGGATGCAGCCATAGTCGATCCACTGGATACGGAATTAATGAACGTGCTTAAAACGGCAGAAGTGCTGTTAAACAGGAAATTGTACGCGAAGGACTACCTGATGGCTTAGCACTGTTCAATCTCAATCGAAGAGCGATGGTATGATCCTCTCCCATCCCACCGCCATGATGTGAATCCCGTCCACTCCCTTTATATTTTTTACCTCTCCTATCAACTCCTTCGCTACCTCGACCCCCGTCTTCTTCTGGTCGTCGCTCTTTTCCACCCTCTCGATCAGCTGTTTGGGCATCTTGATGCCCGCAACGTTCGTCGCCATGTAGTTCGCCATCCTTGCGGATTTTAGGGGGGTGATACCGGCCAGAATGTGGACTTTTTTATCGAGCCCTCTCGCTCTGACCTCTTCCATCCACTTTTCAAACAGATCCGCATCAAATACGCACTGGGTCTGCACGAACTGAGCTCCAGCATTGACCTTTTTCTGCAACCTCAAAGCTCTAAACTCGAATGGGTCTGCGAACGGATTCGCTGCACACCCGATGAAGTAGTCGGTCTTCCCTTTCAATTCATTTCCGATGAGATCATAACCTTCGTTCATCCTCCTGATCATTGCTATCTCTTGTATGGAGTCTATGTCATAGACGCCTTTGGCCTGAGGATGATCTCCCAGGTATTGATGATCGCCGCTTATCGCAAGAACGTTCCTTATCCCGAGTGCCCATGCCCCCAAAAGGTCGGACTGCATAGCTATCCTGTTCCTATCTCTACACGTCATCTGCAGCACGGTCTCGATCCCCTCCCTCTGAATTACCAGGCAGGAGGCCAGTGAGCTGAGCCTCATGACTGCCGTCTGATTATCGGTAACGTTCACAGCGCTGACATAATCCTTTATCGCGAGAGTCTTTTTTATCAGGGATTCCGTCGATGTCCCCTTCACCGGTCCAACTTCTCCGGTTACGGTGAAGCCTTTTTTTAAAGCCTCTTCCAGATCAGACATGTTTTACCTCCTTCCTGGTACCATGCATACCGTTCGACCAGTCTTTAACTTCGATTATTCCCAGTAGATCGTCTATCCTCCCCAATCTGGAAGCCCTATCATATATGAGTTGCCAGACGCAATCCCTCTCGGGATCAACTTCGCATTTTCCATCATGGCTCCCCCCGCATGGCCCGTTCATGAGAGATTTAGCACACCTGGCTATAGGGCATAAACCAAAGGTCTCATCGATGATACAGTCGCCGCAGAGGGCGCACCTCTCCTGGAATATCCCATGCTCTACAGCCCTGCCTATGAAGGATGTGTTCTGGGCGGGAACGGCTATGGAGTTCGGATAGATCTCAACCACGGTCTGTGGGCCGATAGAACAGGACATGGAGAGAACACAATCGTTTTCCTCTATCTCCTTTTTAACGGCCTCATCCTCCAAAAACTCCTGCTCGCACTGCCTTTCCACCACTTTATAGCTTATTTTTTTATCTTTGAAAACATCGCCGAGTTCTATGCTCAGCTTCTCGCACTCTTTTTCTCCTCCATACAACCTGATGGTCGCACAGGTGTTGCAGCCCAGAATCAGTATCCTGTCGTAGGGCTCTACCATCTCCTTGATCTCTTCCAACTCCTTTCTTTCAGCCACTATCATGGTTAACCTCTCTTTTGGATTTTCTAACGAACTCTACCAGATCTTTATTGTACCCCATCTCCCCCAGGATCCTTCTCGTGCTCTCCACAGTCAAAAGCGCCCTCTCATCCCCATCGTAATTCTTGCAGTTTTCGTTGTAGCAGGCGATGAGTTTAACGCTACCGAACCTCAGAACGCTTCTCAAGAGCGTTGCCTCATCCATGCTGCCAGAACATGGGATCAACTTCACTCCTGGATCGGCTCTTGGAAATGCGTTTTCGCAGGCATAGGTGGAGAATAACTCCTCTTCCACAAATTCTATCGCCCTGGCTGGGCAATTGGAATAGCAAATACCACAGCCGAAGCAGCCCTGCTCTCTAACGTGGGCGGCTTCCTCACCATAATCGATATCGATACAATCGTGAGGGCACAGCCTTACGCAAGTCAAGCATAGAGCGCACTTATCCTTGTCCACCTTTGCCTTGTACAAAGGCTCATCGATTGGCATAATCAGGGCCGCTTTTGCATCCCTTTCCTGCTCATCGGTGGAGAGATCGCCCCCTACCAGGAACACATTCTTCCTGGGCGTGAGCAACCCAAGGTCTCTGGCGAAGCTCTCTCTTTTCTCTGCCTCGCCAGAGGGGGGGATCATGCTGCCATATTCAAGTTCGAGTTCTCTGCCGCTCAAGATGTCGCGAAATGAAACTCGATCCTCAGATAAATTCAAATCACCATACATAAAGAATTTCACCCCCATGGATTGAGCTTCTTTATACAACTCTTCCTCGCCCTTTAGATTCAGTCCTTTTTTGGGGTACAGCACAGATACGTCCACTCCCTCATTCCTGGCCTCAATAGCCCCCTTTACCTTCTCCCGGGTCTCGAAGGATGAGCTTCGATCGTCGAGCAGATAGACGACGCCTTTTCCTTCTCCTTTTTCGGTCTCGATTTCATGCTTTCCGCCCGCTAACACCTGCCTTTCCCCCTCTTTTATAGGCAGTTTTATCTCTTTTTTACCCAGCAGATCATAAGCTAAGGCAAAACCGCTCTTCATCGTCTCCGTTATATCAAACACCTGGTCTTTGCCCGTTATGCCAGGAGCCAACACGATCTTGTCGAATTTTTCCTCCTTTATCCCTCCCTCGTCCTCGTACTTAACTCTCACTCCCTTTTCCAGCTGCTCGATTTCCTGGTATGGTATTCTGCTTCTGATAAATCTAACTCTCTCATCGGCTTTCAACCTGTCATACACATCAAGCTGATCACTCCTGATATCCATGTAGAATATGGCTATCTTCTTTTCGGGATCTGAATCTAGAAGCTTGTTCGCTTCCCTCAGAACGTATGTACAGCAGACCCTTGAACAGCGCTCCTGATAGTGTTCGTCCCTCGAGCCCGCACACATCAAGAATGCTATTTTTCTCCCTTCAACCTCGCCCTTTGCCTTCTCAAAGTCAAGAGCGGTGATCACGTCCTCGCTTTCTAAAGGAGAAACCAGTTGATAACCGGTAGCATCTATGACATCTTCGCCTTCAAACTCACATCCCGTTATTATCTCTATATTTTCGTTTTTCTTTACCTCTTCTATGAGATCATCGAGCAGACAGGCGTTGCATCTGTTGCACTTATCCCCAGTGGCTTTGCAGTCCAGAAATCTAACTATCCCTCCCACCTCGTCCTCTTTCTCATAAATCTTAACTTTCTCCTCGCCTGACAAAGCCAACGCAAGAGAGAGGCCGAAGACTCCTCCTCCCTTTATGACGACCATCACCCCTGAAATCCTGAGGAGTATTTAAATTTTGATCGCGGAGGTGTGTGAATCTCGAGTCCAAACGGTTTCTAACCTCCCGCCCTTTCGGCATCCACTTTTTTAATCGTATTACGAATTATGTAACTTCAGGGGGTGAGGGTTAGAAGGGGGAGAGGGAAGAGCTGAAAGATATCCCGGCGATCCCCCTTTCTCCTTCTTTTTTATGCCCCTCGGCACAGAAAATAATATAAAATCTTATCTCATTATTTTTATCTGAGGTGGTAAAATGGGTGAATATGCATATCAACTGAATCTGAAAAGCATCGTTGAGAACGCTTTGCAGCGTTTTCCGGATCAGGAGATAGTATACAGAGACAGGGTTAGGTACACTACCAAAGATTTTCACGGAAGAATTAAAAAATTGGCGAAAGCTCTCTCCGATCTAGGAATTAAAGAAGGCTCAAAAGTAGCTGTCCTGGAATGGGACACACACAGATACCTGGAGCTTTACTACGCGATACCGATGATGGGTTCCATGCTCCACATGGTCAATCTGAACCTTCCTCCAGATCTGATCGCATACATAATCAACCATGCACAAGACGACGCCGTAATAATGAACGATGAGTTCCTGCGGTTGATCGAGCCGGTGTCAGAAAAGTTAACCTCGGTAAAGAACTACATGATCATGAGCGATGGCGAGCAAAAAGAGACGAAGCTCGAACACCATAAATACGAAGATCTAATAAAATCTTCTTCTGATTATGAATTTTCGGACATAGATGAGAACAAAAATTGCGCTCTTTTCTATACAACCGGTACTACCGGGATGCCCAAAGGTGTGATCTTCTCTCAGAGGCAACTATGCCTCCATGCCATGTGCGTGGCGCTTCAGCTAACCGCCTTTCCCTCGCCCTGCATGCTGTCATCTCAAGATGTTTTGATGGGTCTTGTGCCCTATTTCCACGTGAACTCCTGGGGCTTTCCCCACGTTTCCCTTATAGTGGGACCAAAACTGGTAATGCCTGGGAGATATGACCCTAAACTCATTCTAGATCTGATCGAGAGGGAAAAAGTAACTTTCTCGCACATGGTGCCTTCTATCCTCCAGATGGTGATCGCCCACCCAGAGGCAAAAGATCATATCGAGGCGCTATCGAGATGGAAGGTAATTATAGGGGGAGCGGCTTTGCCGATGGGATTAGCAAAGAGCGCCGAGAAGCTGGGCATAAAGGTGGCAGCAGGATACGGGTTATCGGAGACCTGCCCTGTGCTTACCATCTCCTCTTTGAAGAACAAGATGGCGGACTGGCACCATGAGAAGCAGCTGGAATATCTGATAAAAACCGGCCTACCCATTCCGTTTGTGAAGCTGGAGATAGTCGACGAAAACATGAACCCCATGAAGCATGACGGAAAAGATGTGGGCGAAATAGTCGTAAGAGCTCCCTGGTTGACGAGGGAGTACTACAAAGACGAGGAAAAGACCAAAGAGCTCTGGAAGGGCGGATGGCTCCACACGGGAGACGTGGCGAGCATTGACGAGGAGGGCTATTTACAGATAACAGGTAGAACTAAATTCATAATCAAGAGCGGAGGTGAATGGATATCTCCTCTACTCCTCGAAAGCGTACTGAGCACCCACCCAGCGGTAAAAGAGTGCGCCGTTATAGGAACCCCAAGCGAGAAGTGGGGTGAGAGACCGGTAGCCGTCGTAGTTCCGGCTGATGTAAACGTTAGCGAAAAGGAGTTGAGGGACTGCTTCATGAAAGCTGTGGATGAAGGGAAGATATTGAAGTGGTGGGTCCCAGATAGGATATTTTTTACCTCAGAGATACCAAAGACGAGCGTTGGAAAAATCGATACGATGAAGCTTATGGAGGAGTATAAAGATAGGGCGTAGCTCTTAGACCCTAGGCATCGTATGAAGAGACGAAAGATAAAAAATCGGACAATATCATCGCAGTGACGCCCCAAATGACGTGGCCTTTGTAGACCCAGCGCCCTTCATTCTTTTCCTGTAGAGCGGATACAGGCACCTCTATCAACTCCTCTACCTCTTTTTCGTTTACCTTAAAATCGTATGGATAAGGAATCAGGCCGATGTAGGGCGTAACGAGATAGTAGGATGTGAGCGTCCTTACCTCACTTAGCTTGCCCAATATCCTAACGTCTTTTGGATCAAGGCCGATCTCTTCGTGGCTTTCCCTGAGTGCGGTGTTCTTCAGATCGCCGTCCTTCTCTTCGTAAGATCCACCAGGGAAAGAAACGTCCCCAGCATGATGCGTCAATTTGGTTCTTTTGGTGAATACGAGGAAACACTCCCCCTCTTTCTTATAGACAGGAAGCAAAACAGCCGCATGGGATAATTCCTGTCCTTCTTTACCTCCATTAGGCAAGCTCCCGCGCACAATTCAGGATCTCATCTCTATATTTAAGGTTTGAGGGTTTAAAAGTAAAGGGAACAGGGGTCTGAATAAGATTAATAAAAAGGATTAAGTACCTAAATCTCATTGAAGGAAGCGTCGGAATCGGCCAGGAGAAGGATAATGCCATTAGATTTTACCTTTTCAGAAGAACAACAGCTCTTCAGGAAGAACGTAAAGGAATTCTTGAAGAGGGAGATAGAGCCAGGAGTGGATCACATCAACCGGACCGAGGAGTGGCCCGAAGAAGAGCTTAAAAAGATCGCATCTCAGGGTTATATGGGAGTACCCTTCCCCAAGAAGTATGGGGGAATGGGTTATGGTGAAGTCGAGTACGACATTCTTATGGAAGAGCTCGGTAAGATAGACATCTCATTCACCACTACGGTTGGAGCACATTGTGGATTGGCTTGCCAGTCGGTATACATGTTCGGGAACGAGGAGCAAAGAGAAAAGTACCTTAAACCTCTAGCAAGGGGAGAGAAGCTTGGTGCCTTTGGTTTGACGGAACCTGAGGCTGGATCGGATGCAGCAGCTCTGAAGACCAGTGCGGTCAAAAAAGGGAACCACTACGTGCTTAACGGAAGCAAGCAGTTCATAAGCAATGGCGATATGGCGGATGTGGTGATAGTATTCGCCACCTCAGACCCATCTCTAGGGCACAGAGGGATTTCAGCGTTCATAGTCGAAAAAGGAACTCCGGGCTTTTCCCCAGGTAAGCTAGAAGATAAGATGGGTATAAGGGCTTCGCACACGGCTGAGCTCTTCTTCGAGGATTGTGAAATCCCAGAGGAAAACCTTCTCGGGCAGGAGGGGCGCGGCTATCCAGTAGCTTTGACTATTCTGGACGGGGGTAGAGCCAGCTTGAGTGCCGGCCCCCTCGGATCAGCAGAGAGAGCTTTTGAACTTGTTGTAGACCATGTTAGGAAAAGTGTGCCGCCAGAGAAGCTCATGGAGAGGGAGGGCTTGATATTCGAACTTTCCGATCTGGCAACGCAGATAAAGGCCGCCAGATATTTCTGCTATCACGTTGGAGCCTCAATCGGCGAGTACATTGAGATGGTCGCTAATCACCAGGAGATAACCAAAGAACTCAGAGAGACGATCTCGAGAAATGCTGCCATGGCAAAGACCTTCATAACAGAGGTTAGCTCTCATGTGATAGACGGGTGCATTCAGATCATCGGAGAGGAAAGCTATAGGGAATTGAGCTATCTGGGTAAATCTTTTAACGACAGCTTCATCGGAGAGATCTACGAGGGAACAAACGACATAAACCGGCTGGTTGTAGGGATGGATATCGTGAAAAGGGGGATAGAAGACGAGTGGAGGCTTCGATAACCCCTTAAAGTCCAATCGGATGATATGCGCAGCAAGAAAGGATAGGGGAAGCCAAAACTATAAATCCGTGAGCTAGATAGGCTTAGGTGTCTGACTTTGATAGGAGGATGGCGACATTCGTTCTCCTCATACTGGTGTTGGTAATCCTCATTTTCTATTTTAGCCCATTGTTGGATGGTATAGCCCTGGGCATAGTTTTCGCATATGTCGCCAGACCTATAATGAAAAGAATTCCGATCAAGAGGAAGGGCCCATCTGCCATTTTGGCCACCATAGCTGTGGTGGCGCCCATATCTCTAATACTGATCTTTTCCCTCTACGATCTTGGCCTTTGGGCCATGAGTGAGTGGGAGTCCGCCTTTGAGATGATCGTGGTGGCCTTTCAACAACTGCCAGAGCCTCTCCAGGGGTTTCTAGAGATCCTCCCGACCGGGATGGGTCGGGAATTCCTGACCGTTGACCGCGCGAGCAGCATCATCATGCTAATCCTCAATTTTTTGCTCTCGACCCTGTTGTGCTATTACCTCCTTGTCGATGGGAAAAAGGTCGCTGAATTCATGACCGACCTTTTCCATGTGGAGGACAAAGGGCTCGTCGCCACCTGTGACAACGCCATATCGGGCATATATATAGGGAGTGTTTATACCGCCTTCATAGTGGCGGTAATGACCGTCCCCTTCCTTCTGATCTTCAGGATCCCCCACCCCCTCGCCATCCTGGGACTCATGTTCCTCGCCGCACTTATCCCCGTACTCGCTGAGTGGATGATCCTCCTTATTCCGCTGGCCCATTTGGTGCTGAGGGAGGCCCCGTTAACTCTTTCGATGACTTTTATAATCACTGGTTCTATTTTCCTTTATATATTGCCTGAACTCGTGATAAGACCATGGCTGACCGGGAGAAGGGGGAGGATACATCCTTTCCTGATGCTCCTCGCTTTCATCGGAGGGGGGATATCGGGCGGCGTGGCAGGTTTCTTTCTGGCTCCGATGTTCGCCGGGA
The DNA here is from genome assembly GCA_002494765.1 of Euryarchaeota archaeon UBA186. Lineage (GTDB taxonomy): Archaea > Thermoplasmatota > UBA186 > UBA186 > UBA186 > UBA186. The sequence continues at coordinate 25,023 of DACJ01000038.1, read as the reverse complement.
TATTGGTGACGGTATATAGGAGTAGAAAGACAGATGACCGCATCTAGAAAAGAGGGCATAGAGATGAGGGCCCATATACATGTGAGGGGAAGAGTTCAGGGGATCTTCTTCAGATCCAACTGCGAGCTCGTGGCGAACTCCCTGGGTTTGAAAGGATGGGTGAGGAACTTGCCGGATGGTAGGGTCGAAATCATGGTCGAGGGGGGTGAGCGGGAGGTTAACGAGCTAATGGAGTGGTGCCACGAGGGACCAAGACACGCAAAAGTCAAAGAGGTCGATGTAGAATGGTTAGAAGCCGTGGGGGAGTTCAGTTCCTTCAGGGTATTATACTGGTGATCAACAGGTGATCTCGTGCTAGTGGCTCTGACAGGAACCCCTGGAACTGGAAAGAGCTCGGTTGCCGATACGTTGGGGAGGAGGGGCTTCAGTATCATTGATTTGAACAGCCTAGCCCATGGGCTTGGCCTATTTAAAGGATACGATGAAGCTAGGAAGTGCTGGTTATACGACCTGGAGGCCATCTCGGAGCACGTCGCTGCGATTAAGGTTGAAGAATCGTCCGACAGGGCGACGATCCTCGAGGGGCTTGTGTCCCATTTACTGCCGGTGGACCTTATAATAGTTTTGAGATGCAGGCCTTCCATCCTGGAGGGGAGATTAAGAGCTAAGGGATATGACAAGGAAAAAATCAGGGAAAATCTGGAGGCCGAGGCTTTAAACATACTCTCGCAGGAATCCCATGATGAAGGAGAGGCATACGAGATAGATACCACTTATATGAACATTGAAGAAGTCGCCGATTCGGTCGAACACATAATAAGAGGGGATGGAGCTAAATATAGGAAGAGGCTTGACTTCCTCGAGGACGTGATGAGTTGGTACTAGAGTTGGGAAGAAAGAGGTTCGCAGAGGCCTTAAAGCCATTTGTCAAGAGGGTGCCCCTCAAACCAAACACCCTTTCTATCCTGGCCTTTTTGCTGACCGTCGGCAGCGCCGTCTGTCTCTTGTTTGCTCCCTCTTCCAATGACGTGCTGATCCTTGCTGGTGCAGTGCTGATATCGATTTCAGGATTTTTGGATGCCCTTGATGGAGAGGTCGCAAGAGCTAAAGGATTGGCGTCTAAAAAAGGGGACTTCACGGATCACGTTCTAGACAGATACGCGGATGTGGTTATACTGATGGGAATGCTCTTACTCGTCGAACCTTTGTACCTGTTATTCGCGATTGAGGGGGTTTTGCTCACGAGCTATATGGGCACTCAGGCTCAGGCGCTAGGGCTAGGGAGATTATACTCGGGCATAATGGGAAGAGCTGATCGTCTGGTTATCATAATCTTGATCCTGATCTTCGAATTCGTATTTCTCCCAGGCTATCGCATACTGAAATGGGGTGTTATAGCAATAGCGATCCTCTCGAACGGCACGGCTATAGAGAGGGCGATTGTGGTGTATAAAAAACTCGAGGATTAGCTCCTGCCGTGCTGCTCCCCACTCTAGCCCATTTAAGGGAAAATAAGCTCCTCGCAAGTTAAGATCGGGTTTATCTCAACCCGGCAAGCGCTCCTTCCGCTTGTAGCGTATCCGATATGACGGGCCCTTGAATCGTTGGGCTCTTTTACTTTACCGCCAATCGCTCTTTAATTAACATCGGCGATGCTCTCGGCCCCATAACCCCTCTCCTCGAGCTCTCTGGCATCGATCCATCAAGATTGCCGAAGCCAATCAGGTATACCATCCTACACTTCAAGTAGAGTCTTTGAGACGAATTCCTTTACTTCCTCATCATCAGGAACGGTCAGAGAGGACTTGAACCTCTTTGTTCCATCAGGAAGGAAGAACCCTCTAGATACGGATATGAAGATGTTCTCCCTATCTTCGGTAATCGCCCTTTTTCTCGCTACTTCTATAAAGTTATTGTTTCCGAATTTCACCAGTTCTGCCTTTATAGTCTGGAAATCTACCTCTCCTCTTGGCATATGCAGGGAGAGCGTGAGCTAGTAATAAACTTTTTTGGTGGCAGAGTATATTTTGATGCCCGATAACCCGATTCGCTCGAGTCAAGAGACATATATACACAAATCCATTCAATAATAGATGGGCTGTAATCCGATAGATCCGCTCGACAGGGCTACCAAGCTGAGAGGGATCGTCTGCAGAGACGATAAAAGAAAATATTACAGGTTCAGGGCCACTCGCTTCTACGGCGGCATAGCTACCGCGGACTGCGTCGGCTGCTTTCTAAACTGCGCCTACTGCTGGAGCTCGAGGGTCCGTGATCAAAAACCCGGCAATTTCTACTCATCAGAAGAGATCTCCTCGAAGCTTTCGAGCATAGCTAAACGAAAAAAATTCTCAAGGGTGAGGATTAGTGGAAACGAACCGACCCTATGCAAGGAGCATTTGCTCGGGGTAATCTCAGGCCTGGCCGAATTTTTATTCATTCTGGAGACGAACGGCATACTTATAGATGAAAAATACGCGAGAGCTCTAAAGAGATTTTCCAATCTCCATGTGAGGGTGAGCCTGAAGGGTTGTGATGAAAACTCCTTCTCAAAGATCACAGGAGCGAGACCTGAGTTCTTCTCATATCAATTAAATGCGCTAAAGCACCTTGTAGAAAACGGGATCTCCTGTCACCCAGCAGTTATGGGAGATCTTTGTTCCCCAAGTGAGCTAACGGCTCTGAGAGAATCCCTGAGAAAAATAGATGAGAAACTTGAGCGGGATCTCGAGCTGGAAAAACTTATCCTTTATCCCTTTGTAAAGAGGGAGATGGAGAGGAGGGGAAGCAAGATAAATATAACTCGCTAGTAAAGCTTAAGGCTTCGAAGATTATAGAAAAGAAGGCAGAGCATGGCAAAAATAGTAGACAACCCGAGATATATTCTGAGGAGCTCCGAGGCTAGGGATATCTACAGCATTATAAAGAATGACCCAATCTTTGATATCCATAATGGGGTTTAAGTAAAATAGATGATCTGAAATCTTGTTTTTTGAAGGAGATACAGTTTTAAGACCTTTTTGAGCAGGTTGGACTTCTGGCGTATCCCTATCTGCCTATCACCTACTTCTCAGGTATCATGAAATAAGCCCTGTCTAGACGCGCTTGATCGTGTTCCCTCCACGAACGACTCGGCCTTCCTTTTCCAGCTTCAGGAGGTGAGATTCGAGAATGGCTGCACCTAGGAAAAATGAGGTAGCCTTATTGCCGAAAAGGAGGTCTAGTAACTGCGAGAATGTTCTTGTTCCTTTGCTTAGTTCTTTTAAGATCGCTCCCTCCCTTCGCAGCAATTTTTCGCGCGTAGATTTTATAGCCTGGGATACGTTCAAGATCGGTTCGCCATGAGACGGAAGGATCAAAGTCAGCTCCCGTTTCTCTATTTTTTCAAGGCTAGCCAGGTAACCGATGACGCCTCCTGAGCTAGGGCTATACCATGCCAACACTGAACCAATCAAGTCTCCCGCGATAAGAAATTTTTTGTTTTTTTCATAGAGCGAAATGTGACCCGGGGCATGTCCTGGCGTATGGACAACTTCGAAGCAAAAATCGCCAAGCCAAAGCTCTTCGCCCCCATGAACAGTGGCGGTAGGGATGGCTGAGCACATGGCACACCCGACCTCCTCAAAGTAGTTCAAGAGATCGAAATTTTCAATAAATGCGAAGGTATCACCTGACGATCCTGCAAGGCGTTCTTTTATTAAGGGGATGTCGAAGGTCGCGGACAATAGGGCAGGATTTTCTGCTAAAGGGGCGTCGATGTGATGGATGATTATTTCAGGCTTGATTTGCTCTAAAATGGTCGACATGGCACCCATATGGTCTGGATGTGCATGTGATAAAATGACGGTGTGAACATCTTGAAGGGCAAGATTTTGCTCTTCCAGCTTGGCTAGTAGTTTGCAGCATTTGGCACCACCGCAGCCTACGTCAATCATACTAAGCCCCCGATCATCCCTGATCAAATAGATATTGGCGGACGCGGGCCACATTGCCTGGTCTCCAGAGACCATGAATAAGCCCTTGGGCAAAGGGAAATCTCGTGAGGGTGGGCTATTCATCATGCATCTCTTCTTTGTAGCCCCTCAACACACTATTGGCCATCTTAGTCTAGATGTTAAACGATCATAAATAGTTAACGAGCGCACTCTCTCAAATGAATACTCACTCAATTTTTGCCTTAAGCTCTTTCTTCAGGTCAGTTTGGCACCATCATTTATCCTTTACGACGTAGGACCTCATCACTATTATCCCGCTCGAAAAGGTGGTGCAACGTGATGTGGGCTGGCGATCAGAGCAGCGATTGGGATAAGGGCGATGGGTTTCCAACGGTCATAATAGGAGGAATAGCTCTCAGGATGTGTGGCGTCCCATTTTATGGCCATGATGTGGGAGGGTATACGGACACGACCTCTGCGCCTCTTACTTTGGAGCTTTTCATCAGGTGGTCGCAGTTCGGCGCTTTGTCCCCGATAATGCAGATCTATAGCATGAGGAACATAACGCCTTGGTCCTTTGGCGATGATGGAGTTAGATTGTACAGGGAGTTTGCGAAACTTCACACGCAACTTGTTCCCTACACATACACAATGGCAAAGATCGCTAATTCTACTGGAATGCCTATAATCCGTCACCCATTTCTCGTACACCCCGAAGATCCCAGGACTTCGTCGGATTCCTTTTCCTACTACTATGGGAATAGTTTTTTTGTGGCGCCTTTTTACGAGCCGGGGGGTGAGAGAGCTATATATTTCCCCGAGGGTGAGAATTACATAGACTGGTTCACGGGTGAACTTTACGAAGGCGGTACATCCATAGGGTACAGCTGCGATCTGGAGCGCATGCCTCTATTCGTGCTTGAGGGGTCGATAATTCCAATGTTCCATCCAGACGTGGATACGCTCGCTCCTGTAAGCGTAGAGATCGGGGTAGAGGAGATAGTTACCGCGGATTTGGACCCCGATCTCCTGGTAAGAATGTACCCAAAGTCGGGAAAGGTAGACGGATTTACGCTCTATGATGGAGCGAGGATAACCTCTTATGCGGAAGGGGGAGAACTCGATATACTGGTGAGAGCAAAGAGAGGAATTGATTTCGAGGTTTTTGGGGAGTATGATGTAACCGTTAACGGTAGAAGAATAGAGGTGAGGATAGCCAATGGGAAGACCTTTTTCACGTGGGATGGAGAAATTGAACAGCCCTATCCGGAAGATCTCTCAATTGGATCTCCCCTCAGCAGTTTAACCCTCTCTCCAGCCTCTATACCATCAAAGTGGCTGAAGACGCTAAACGACGCGTCTTCTCACAATATAGATGTAGGTGCAGTCTCTGACTCGGTGTGGGGCCGTTTTTCCATTTTCAAGCTCAGACTGCTTTTGCCGCTTGCATCTAGATCGTTAAATCGACTACGTTTCCGTTGGAAATACTGTATACGTGACCGATCTCCGCTTTAAACGAGATGCCGCTGATCGTGATGGTCACCTCCTCACTATCTACGTTATCGTAGGGATCCTCTATCGTAACTTCAATCTTTTCGCTCTCCAGTAATGATCTTCCATCGGCTGATGAAACTTTGACTAGTGGTACCTCATACTCCCCTGAATCGACCCTGTAAAACACGCCCCCATCAGCGAAAACGTAGGCGTTCTTTACATAACCGGAAAAGCTCGTATCCTCTGTCACATATCTTGTACGTTGATATCTGTGCAATAAAATCTTCGTCGTAAAGGCGCTTGACCAGCCGAACTGGAAACAGGACGGGTCTCCCACTCCACCGGATCCCCAGCCAACCTCGCCATTCTCAGAGCTGTAAGTTTCATATATGCCCCCCTTATCCGACATCATCGTAAGCAATCGATCGGCTAGCTCTTCTGCCTCTTCTTCATATCCGTATTGATACAGAGCCTGGATAGCGGTATAAGCGGTGATAAGCCAGATTTGCCCTCTCCAGTAGTAACCATCAGCTTCGCGATTGTAGTGTTCGCTGTTGTACGCTACGGTGGGTATGGGGTACTCACCGAAGAACTCCTCGGGATTGAGGAGATGCTCTTCGATTACTCTTCTTATTCT
>DACJ01000038.1:0-18918 GCA_002494765.1 Euryarchaeota archaeon UBA186 | reverse complement strand
ATCCAGGTCGAACCATGCCCCCCCTTCCTCGCTCCACATCTTCTCATCTATCAGCCTCGCCAGATCATCCGCTCTTTCATCCCAATACGTCGCATCTTCATCCTTCCCGAGCTCCACGGCCCAATTAGCAAGGGATCTCATATAGATGTAAAGCCAGGAGTTAAGATCCACGGCCTCCACGAATGTGGGCAAATTTCCGGCCAGGTTTGTACCCGGTACATCTATAGGGGTAAACCTTGGGGTGTCGTCCCAACCGCTCTCCATCGCCGAGATATATTCGTACAAACCGTCTCCGTCGAGATCCCTCCTGCTATCCCAGAACTTTATGTACTCTACACTGGCGTCGTACATCTTATCGATGAATTGATTGGCTCGAGTCGTATTGCCATCCCGCTCATAGATCTGAGAGATTGTCCATCCATGCACTGGTGGTTGTGATTGCCAGAAGGTGAGCGTGGTAAATGAGTCATCCAGGAGCCCATAGATTATCCCATTCCTTCCCTGACCGGAGAACTGAGTATACATATTCTCTTCTGCGATCAATGGCCCATCTCCGTTGAACCATGGCAGGTAACCCCACTCGGACTGGCCTAACGTATGGAAGGGGGTATCCCAACACCAGAAGAAGTTGAAGTGAGGTTTGCAGGGAACTGAACAGCAGTATTTCATCGCACTGCGTGGAGCATATAAGCCCATTCTTAACGCAGTATGTGCCATGTAGTAGAGATCTTTTAAAGATTGCCTTTCCGTATTGGGGTTCGGCAATGACTCAAAGAAGTCGTTCCAGCCCTCATTTACAGATGAGGATGTGGCCTCTGGATCCTCAATCCTTGAAAAGCCCCTCTTTGCCCTGCTGACCGCCCCCTCTCTAGATTGATCAAAACCAACTATGAAGTATGTGGAGTAGTTCTCCCCAGGACCTATCCTCGTAGCAGCGCCTTTAATCGCGTGCGTATACTTATGGATTATGTCATTCTTCGATAGGACGCTCTCTATCTTGAAACTGGGCGCGAAAGCCCTGAAGGTAGTGGCGTTTGTTATCAGGCTAATTATCTGGGGGATCTTCAACTGGATGTTGAGCTCGTTTAAATTTGAAATTATCGCTAGATCGTCTTCTGATCTTATCCTGCTCAAAGTAGTAGTTGGCACAAGGCCAAGCATCATGTTCTCATTTTTTGGTTCGAGCATTTTACCGACGATCACTATTTCAGGAGCCACCGTCACATCCTCATCGCCCCTGTTGGTATAGATGGTGTAAACCATAAGCGTGTCGGTATCCATGAAGAAGGTGCGCGAAACAGCGCTTAGATCGCCGCTTACTGCCTCCTCGGTCCAGCCCCAATATCTGAAATGCACCATTCTTTTATCCGCGGGTTCAAAATATGTTTTATCCTCGCCCGTTAATCTGAGGTAACTTCTATCGATCTGGCCATTTGTATAGGTCGTAAGAGCTGAGTAGTAGGTAGTTTTGCCCAGTAGATTTTGAGTGAGATCGGCTTTAACTCCGTAATGGGAGCCATAATCGCTGATCAAACCTCCCGTCACCAGATCTTCGATATACCATGGAAAACCATCGAAAGGAACTGTTTCCTCTAACCTGATCCGTTCCGCTCTCGATCCAACAAAGAATGGATTTATGACCATCCCTATCATAGATCCAATAACAACAATACCGACTATCTTCTCTAACCCCCCCATTCTTTTAACCTGTTTCATCGATATCGCATCCAGTTCATTCACTACTATCGCACTCAGGATTTAAGCCTTTTTTGGTGGATGGGATGGATTTTCGGGTTAGAGGATAGAGAATCCCTGTTTAGCCCCACAAATTTGCTCACTCCCGTTCAGCTTTTCGTGATCTTTATAAGCTGGACCGCATGTCTTGGAAGGGCCACGGAGTAGGTGCTAGAATTGGAGTACTCCCCAAGATCCGTTTTCTCCCATATGTCGTAAAGGTTGTAGCTATCCTCTTCCAGCTCAACCCGTGACAGGTCGAACTTCACGTGCCTCGGTAGAGGGCTCCAGTTGAACAGCGCTACCGCGCAGGTTGCCTCATCAACGGGGAGGTACCAAATCTGGGGCATCTGGCTGAGCGTCAAGCGGATCTCCGTCCCGCTAAGTACCAATTTTAGCGGAAGGTCCCCCTGCTCGAAAAGGTCCAGAGGCCTAGCTGCCCTCCCACAACTAAGACTATATACCTCTGGATCATTCAACAGCGCGAGTCTCTCGCCGGAAAGTTCAGGTATATTATCGCTTAGTATATTTGCGCCCCCGCACAAGACGCAAACCGTAGCCAGCGTCTTTGCCTCATTATAAGAGTAGGGCCAGCGCACTACGATTACGTCGGGATCATTATAATACATATTGCCGCCCATGAAGTATCTAGCGGCCGTATTTCTCGCTACCCAGACCAGTTGAAGCCAATTCATCACTGCATGGCCGGCAATTCCGTAAAAGGTGTCTCCACCTATCCTGTTTCCATCGAATATGCCCACACCTGGTAAGATTGGAGCGCCGCAACCCAGGATATAAGTTTCATCGCCTACCGCTTCCCGTATTATCTTCAACCCAATTCTGAACGCCTCTGTCCCCGTTGCATTTTCGTAATGGGCCCCTTCATAGGCTCCAGCGAAGAGAAAGTCTATCTTTATGTAATCATAGCCCCATTCCTTTACTTTCTTAAACAGATCAAACAACCATACTTGCGCTTCTGGGTGTGCAGCATCCAGGCACAGATGAGGGCTTCCTACAAGGTTTTCGATGCTTCCAGCATCGGCGTTATACTTTATGTAACTGCCCCCCCTGTCCTTCAAGAACCAATCGGGATGTTCTTTCACTAATGGCAATTTCTCATTTACTAAAAAAGGTGCAAGCCATATTCCCGCCTTAAAGCCCGATTCGTGTATTTTTTCTGTTATCCCTCCCATCCCAGATGGGAATTTATCGTTTGGGGTCCAATCCCCCCATGAGACTTGCCAGCCATCGTCAATCTGGATGTACTCATACGGGACATCTCCGAGTTTTTCCTTGACCGCCCTCGCATTTGACAGGATGTCTTCCTCTGTAACCGTATCAAAATAGTAGTACCAGGAGCACCATCCATTTGGCGGCCGTTTCCGATCTGGAGCATTGTTAACCCTCCCGACAAGCTCACCGTACTTCTCGAGATCGTCCAGATTATTTCCAGAGGAAAGATATATTCTCTCGGAGTCAAGCCTACTCTCCGGTGCAAGGGCGACATTTTCGCCATGACCACCACACTGTACATACCAATTAAAATCCACCTTCTCGTCAGGCGAACGGTAGAAATCCCCCTTTCGCAGGTCTGTGGTCTCCCTGTACGAAAGGGTTGTTTTCCATCTGTCTGCGGTTAAAGCACCCGCCGTCATGTCTTTTTTAGTGCTCTCATATAGCGATTGAACCCACCAGCTGGTCACGTCCGAGAGGGCTAGGTTGAATTGATCCCCTATCTCGATGTTGTGGTCCGTTCCAACAGCCCTCACAACCCCAGCATAATCCCATGATTGGTACCCATTTACCAATGCTAGAACTTCTCCATCGAAGTTGAGAGTTCCTTCAAATTTTGGATTTACTTCCAGAGGTCTCATCGTCCTGATCAAAATTTCCGTTTCAAGCGAGTTGAAGACTCCAAGTTCCAGTATTATGAACCTCTCCTCCCAGTAGATGGTAATGCTCTCGATGAGATGTGGCATGTATTCCGCGCTAAAGGTGATATCGACCCTCTTTCCAAGGCCGATTTCATCTTCTATCGTGAGCTCATCCCAGGTAGCCTCCGGATATGATGATGAGTATATCCAGTTTTCGTTAACTTCTGCGCTTGCCACTCCTTTAAATATCTGCATTCCGCCATCATACCACGCAAAATCCATTTTTCCAGATTCTAGATCCATGATTATCGACACCTCACCGTTATCGATAATGACGCTGCCACCATCTTGATAAACCTCTATAGCCTCTTCAATTGCGCGCTTTTCGATATCATTTATCGTCAAAATAGGTGATCCGACAATTAATCCTGCGATCAATATCACCAACAGCCTGCTCATCTTGATCAATATATAATATCCACTCGGAATACTTGAGCCTTTCTAGTGTTTTCTCCCAGAAATTGATATTGGATGTACGATAACCGGAAACCTAAAAACGTAAAAATGATTACGCTACTATGAAGCCTGAAGAAGTAGAAAAGCTCCTATCTAAGGCGAAGGAGCCCGGTAGGATAGCGATGAAGCGCCATCCATTTTATAGAGGAAAGATATCCATCACGGCGAAAGCTCCTATAAACACTCTAGATGACTTTTCTGTTTGGTATACTCCCGGAGTAGCGGAGCCCTGCAAGGCTATTAAGGATAATGAGGAGAGAGTATACGAATACACGAACAAAGGGAATTTCGTAGCGGTAGTAAGCGACGGTACCAGAGTTCTGGGTCTTGGGAACATAGGCCCAAGAGCGGGAATGCCGGTCATGGAGGGCAAAGCCATGATCTTCAAGTATCTGGGGGGTGTAGATGCTTTTCCGATATGTTTGGACACGAAAAACGAGGATGAGATAATCACAGCTGTCAAGTGGATATCTCCGTCTTTTGGAGGAATAAACCTCGAGGATATCGAGAAGCCCAAGTGTTATTCAATTTTAGAAAGGCTGAGAAACGAGTTGGATATACCCGTGTGGCATGATGATCAGCAGGGAACCGCTTTGGTCACTTTAGCCGGCCTGCTCGGCGCTTTAAAAGTCGTGGGAAAGAAGATCGGCGAGGTTTCAATAGCTTTCATAGGGGCAGGAGCTGCCAATGCTAACAATTCAAAGTATAGCATAAAGGCCGGTGCCGATCCTAAAAAGATGATCATGGTCGACTCAAAAGGCATTCTAAACCAGCACAGAGAAGACGTAAAGGACGATCCGGTAAAATGGGACATGTGCGTGAACAGAAATGCAGAGCAGAGAGAGGGAGGGATAAAGGAAGCTCTAGAGGGAGTAGATGTCTGCATCGCTCTATCAAAACCAGGGCCCGGCACCATAAAGAAGGAATGGGTATCGGGAATGGGCTCAGACGCCATAGTGTTCGCCTGCGCCAACCCCGTGCCCGAGATATGGCCCTGGGAGGTAGAGGAAGCTGGCGCGAAGATAATATCCACCGGTAGGTCTGATTTCCCCAATCAGGTGAACAACTCTCTTGGGTTTCCGGCGGTCTTCAGAGGAGCTCTAGACGTCTTCTCCAAGGGGATATCGGATGAGATGTGTATAGCCGGTGCCATGGCTGTAGCGGATTACGCTGAGAGAACTGGCTTATCGGAGAAAAGGATAATACCGACCATGGAAGAGGGAGAGATGTACGTGAAGGAGGCTTTGGCCGTGGGACTGAAATCGATTGAGCAGGGTCTGGCGAGACTAAAGCTGAGCGAAGAAGAGTTAAGGGAAAAGATAGAGCACACCATAACCGAAGCGCAGAGAGGGGTAAAACTCCTGATGGATGCGAGGGTCATAAGAGAGTATAAAGAGTAGGTGAACGATGGGTAAAGATAAGATAATCGAGGGGATAGCAGAGGCCATAAAAAAGAGCGTGATCGGTTTACCAGATGACGTCCTGTCAGCGCTGGAAGAAGCTTACGAGATTGAAAGTTCTGAGACAGCTAAAACCCAATTCAAAGCGATTTTTGAGAACATCGAGATGGGTGCCAGAGAAGTAAAGCCCCTCTGTCAGGATACCGGTACCATCACTTTTTATATAACGGCGGGAAGTTCTTCTCCATTCCTGTCGGAGTTTGAGGACATTCTTACCAAGGCGACCCGAAGAGCGACCGAGATCACGCCTCTTAGACCAAATACGGTCGACCCTTTCACCCACAAAAACGTGGGGGACAACACCGGCAGATATATCCCCTACATCAACTGGGAGATAACAGGGGGAGAGGAAATCGACCTATGGGTTCTCCCAAAGGGAGGGGGGTCAGAAAACTCGACAGCGCTGGCGATGCTAAGCCCAGGCCTGGGAGTAGATGGCGTCAAGAAATTCGTCATAGAACACTCCTCGAAGGTGATAGGTAGGACATGTCCCCCTGTGGTAATTGGGGTGGGGATTTCAGGCGTCGCGGACCTGTCAATAAAACTGGCCAAGAAGCTATTACTGCTTCCCATAGGAAAGAGGAATGAAGATCCCAAGATAGCCGAGCTGGAGGTTGAGATAATGAACGCGATCAATGGCCTCGGTATCGGGACGATGGGCCTTGGTGGTGATACTTCCGTTCTCGACGTTAAGATCGATTACTCACATAGGCACCCTGCGTCTCTAGCTGCAGGCGTGGCGTACGAATGCTGGTGCGATAGGAAGGCGCATCTGAAAATAAAACCAAACGGAGAAGTGGGGATGATCGAATGATCCTGGAATTGAGAACCCCCATCAAAGATGAGGACATCTACGCCCTAAAGGCGGGGGATGTGATACACATAACCGGGAAAATGGTCACCGCCAGGGATGCCGCGCATCAGAAAGCTTTGGGGTTCAGGAAAGAGGGCAAGGAAATCCCCGTGTCATTAGAGGGATTGGCGGTGTTCCACTGCGGCCCTATAGTAAAAGGCAAAGAGGTCATAGCCGCGGGTCCAACCACTTCAACCAGGATGGAGTCGCTAGAAGCGGATTTCATAAGGGAGTTCAACGTCAAGGTGATCATAGGGAAGGGGGGAATGGGGGATAAGACCCTCAAAGCACTTGAAGAGAACACGTGCGTATACTGCTCCTTTACCGGTGGTTGCGGCGTTCTGGCGTCCAATGGGATAAAATCCATCGAGAAGGTAATATGGCTTGAGGAACTGGGGGCCCCAGAGGCTTTATGGGTATTCAATGTGGAGCGCTTCGGTCCTTTGATAGTGTCGATGGATTCTCACGGCAGGAGCCTGTACAAAGAGGTCGAAGAAAGGGCACGGGAGAGGCTCAAAGACTATTTCAAAGAATGAAAAAAGAAGGAGAAGGGGGTCTTTATCTATCTTATCCAACCCCCTTCTCCTTTCTAAACCTCATCCCCAAAGTTACATGCTTTATACTACGATGAAAAAAATTAGGAGCCTAAGAACCAAACGTAACCCATGAATATCAGAGCAGCTATCGTGCCGGCAATGCAGATTGCCATTCCTATGCGATACTGTCTGTTAATCTTCCTGAGATCTTCACCTTTTGCCTCGAGTGGAGCGTGCAATTCGGTCCATTCTACCTCTTCGCTAGTTGGTTCTGTTACTTTCAATATCTCCGCCTTAACCTTCTCGGCCGAGGGGGGCTCTTCCATGGATTTCCTTATGGCAAGCCAGTAGATTATCACACCTATAGCTATGAACAGTATGCCAAGCGCTAACGTCAACATTAAACCCATTTCGAAGGAAAGTTCCATAGAAATTGCTGCTTCCCTTGCGATGTACCAGCCCATGCCTATTATGATCAGCACGCTCAGTGGGATACCGACGATTGGCGCCCAGAGAGGTGCCTTAAAGGGGCGCTCAAGATCGGGAAGGCGCAATTTCAAAGAGAGAACCGCTAAGAATGATACTATTAATCCTATAGCTGACGCTATAACCCCGGTAGCTCCCATTATCTCGATTAGATTTGGGAGCACGACCGCCATCAATACCAGGCCGACGATCAACAGAGCGTTCATCGGGGTTTTAAACCTTGGATGAAGTCTTGCGAACCAGCCTGGTATCATCCCATCTCTACCGGCTGCGGATATGGTCCTGCTCGTGTCAGCCAATCCAGAAATCAGTGTTGGAGGGTGTATCCCTATCACTGCACTGAGCGCTATAACCATTATGGCCAGACGACCCGCATGTGCAAACTCCGTGGCTGCAGCGATTGGACCCAATCTCATCTCGGCAAGCTCTACGGGAGGGGCTAAGCCCGTGATTATCGCGAGGGTCCACGAATTTATCAGAAATATTATGAATACGGTGAGAAACATGGCTTTTGGTATAGTTGTTATGGGATACTTCACCTCCCCGCCCATGGTACCCATTAACTCCGGCCCCACATAAGCCCAGTAGATTAGACCGAAGGCTGCAAGGCCTGAGAATGGGGACATATCGCTTTTGAAGAAAGGTTGACTGTATAATGCTGTATCCACATGGGGGATCGACAATGCGCCCCATAGGATGAGCATTATGAACATGAACGTAAGGAGGATCGTTTGGACTCTTCCGATCAACTTTACGCCGAGAATATTTATGCCGACCAAAAAAAATATCAGCAGGGCGGCCAGAGCGCCGTCGGGAATGAGCTCCAGAGAGGGTATGAGAACCTTGAGGTAGTACGAAAATGCGAGACACTCCCCTCCCAGCCCGCTTAGCAGCAGAAGAACCAGCGACCAGATTGTAACCCATGTCAAGAAATTTGCGGATTTGGGCCACAGTCCATATCTCAGGTTGAGATATGTTCCCCCCATGTATGGGAATATCGTGGCCATCTCTGACATGCATGCGATCAGGATCAACACAAATATGAAGCAGAGAAAGTTCAGCAGCATCGCACTGGGACCGGCCAGGGAGATGGAGTAGGGAACGAAGACCGTTATGCCCTGACCAACGGTGAGCCCGACGCCCAGCAGAGCGAACTCGATAAACGTGAGCTTACGCAGAGCTTCGGGCTTTTTTTCCTCTTGTTCAGAGGTCATTCTCCCCTTTATAAGCTTTCCAGCGCAACCTTGAGCTCTTCGTGGTCCTTAGCCATCTGTTTGATCTTTTTCCCCGTCATCACCGCTTCGATGGCTTGCCTGAAAGCTCTAGCACCTGCCCTCGGGCCCATGGGGTGACCATGTATACCTCCTCCAACGCCTACGACGATGTCAGGGCCCAGATCTTCAAAGAGGCTCGGTACCATCGCGGGAGTTATACCGCCGCTTGGCATTGGCCATGTGCTCTTCATGTCGTAGAATGGATAGGTCAGCACGTGCGCAGTTTGCAGGTACCTCTCCTTAAGCGTCGGGGCCTTTCCGTAGGGGGCCGGGTAAACGACGATGTCCGCGCCCGCTAATCTCGGTAGCTTGCCCAAAATCAGGTGAGAGCTAAGTCCCGAGAACTTGGATACGTACATGGTGCCTGAGAAATCCATGTGCGCCAGTATTGGAACATTTATGCTCGGGTCTTCGGCCAATTTTCTCATTATCGGTAGACCTGCGGTTAGGTAGTTAATCATTATGCCATTAGCGCCAGACTCTATGGCCTTCTCAGCGAGCTCCACGGTTTTATCCGCTTCGTCTGTGACGTTTACCGTGTACATGGTTTTTTCACCAGTTTCCGAGTTAGCCCTGTCTATTGCCTCCATATATTTTGGGACTCTGTCTTCGACCCTATTAAAAGAGGGGTTCCCCAACAACTCATCATCTTTAACCGTGTCTACACCGCCTGCAGCTACTTCATAAGCCCACTTGGCGCCCAGTTCCGGTGGGAAGCCCGTGCAGGGTTTAATCATGTTGTTCAACAGGGGCCTGTCCTTTACCCTTAAAAGCTTTCTCACGCCCTTGATCCCAAACTTCGGGCCCTTAAAACCGTCGACGAAAGATTTGGGAAATCTCATATCGAGTACTTTTAACTTCTCAAAGCACGAAATATTCCCTACTACCGTCGTCAAAAGCATGGGGATTTGTTGACCTATGTTAATAACAGGGTAAGCGATCTGGATTATATATTGTCTCTCGGTCACATCCGGGGGAATGCCCATCTCATGGTACGGTATCTCATACACGCCAACTACCTTTGCGACGTGTTTCTTTCTGACCTCTGCAGATTCTCCGGGTACCGGTATCCAGGTGCCGGTGCTTTGCTCGACCGCAAATACCTGACCGACTTCGGAAGCGTCCATTCCTGCCGGGAGAATTACGGAGTACGTCGTGATTATGTACTCTTCTGGGTCTACGCCCTCGGGAAGCGCCTCGGGGACCGCCTCTACATCCCTAAATTTTGCTAAGGTGGCTTTAATTTCTTCCACTTCGGTCATCTAATCTCCCCTTACCTCTGATACGGCTTCTTCGTAGCATTCATCGAGCGGCCCCAGCTTCGGATAGAGTTTCTGGAACTTCAACGGAGAGATGCCCTTTATCTTTAATTTTCCCGTCATGTATACGGCGGTTTGAGATTTCTCGCCTGTAAGTATGGAGTGCGCTATATCGCTGTTCATGGAGACCGTACAATCCACTTTCCCGGGCTCCTCAGTGCCTACGGTCATGTCTCCATCATCGCTGATCTCCAGGAAGATTTTTTTATCGACATCAGGAAATTCAAAGCAGAGGATTTCGATGTCCTCTGAAAATTCGGCAAGTTTCTCTTTAGAGGCCCTCTCTTTCAACAACCCAAAGGTTTTTTCTAAAACTAATGGAAATTCATCTTTACCGGGCTTTTCTACCATTTTAACACCTGTACTAAACTTATCGTTTTCCGCTTTATAAATCTTGTCTAGAGGTTCGAACGGCCGTCAAAATCGTCCCCATTATAACGCCGATCAAGCCGATCTAGGACTCAGCATTGGTAAGTTCATCATAGTCATCGTTGGCCTTCTATTCTTCTTCAAAAAGCTCTCTTTGGAAGCTCTTCTCATGGCAATCGCGATTGGACTGGGCGTAATGGCTGTTCTATCGCCCTGGTGGTCGTTGTCGGGACAGTCTTTGTTCGAGGGAGCCGAGACTGACAACCTCTACCCACTTGACTATGAAGTGGAGTTATATCTCGTGCAACCCTCAGCGGTTGAAACCACTAGCTTTGAAGACTGGGTGGTGGTCGAGGAAATACATCAGATGCGTGATAGTCTGGATGCCACTTTTCTCCTATTGCTCATAACAGTAGTGCTTCTAGCCATTGGGTATATCTTGGTTTTAGGCGATCTACTGCTTTCAAACTCGAGAAAGTATCGCCGGAGAGCACTGACTAAAAACATCGCATTTGGTGGCCTGATAGTCCTTATACTGGGGGTTGTCGTGTCCATAGCAGGAATCTTCGTGACATGTGGTCTATTTGCCGGCCTTGCCGGAAGCGGTACTATATCTGGGGTTAAGGTACCAGGGTCTGAAGCTTATGTTGACGTACTCAGCACCTACGGATTTGGCTACGGCTTCTACTTTGCTTTGATCTCCATAGGCTTCGCGTTTGTCGGTTATTGGATGCATAGTCCAACGAGAAAATGAGCCTTAGACGCTAAGAAATAAAGAGAGGTTGATATCTGGTCAGGTCTATCCCAAACCCAGTTCTTCTTTTAGAGAGTAGTGAACCCAGGGCCTATCGTAGTACCCATACAACGACCATATCTCTAAGTTGCCTGGATCGAAGAGGGAAATAGAACCGTTGATCGCTAGTGTGGAGTCATCTGTATAACTTAACGAGTGATATTTAAACGCGAGATAATCGTAGTTCGGCGGATGCAGGAAGTCGATGATCTCTTTAGCTGTGTTTACATCTATTTTCGAGTAGTTTTGTACGAGTTTTTCAACCATGTAATTGTATCTCCATTCCGATTCCAGTCCTCCGCCCGCCATTGAAATCGCTCCGTAATAGCAGAACCCTCTGTCGAGCAATTTTGTTTTTGGATGGATGTAGTGGTTCGTCGCTGCAATCAAACAGGGTTCTTCTTCAACCTGATCTGGGTACTTATCTTGAGGTCTGCGGACCTCGACGAAATGTGCAGACGTTTCTAGAACTGCAGCATCCGGAATTTTGCCATCGGATATCACGTAATCCCAGGAGGAGCCCCTCGGCGCATCTCTGACTTTCTCTATCCCTTCATCGAGCGTAGAGGCATATTGGACGACGTCTCTGCACACAAATAAGGTGCCTTCAGCACCTTTAAAGGGGATGTTATCTCTCGATGGGCCCATGTCGGTGCCTATGCTGATGCCATGTATATTCATGCCGTCATAAAGACCGACAAATCCAGGAGCAGTTGAGCTTATGAAGGGGTATCCTTCGTCGGGTTCCGCGACGCGCATAAGGGTATAATCCTGGAGAATTCCTGCGTTGGCAAACATGAAATCCCGGCCGTGGAATAGCCTACCGTCTGTAGTACCCTCGCCAAACACCGCAAATTCATTACATCCCATCGGTAGCGATAGATGAGATGAAGCATCGGTAGTCGCAGAAGATACGGGCGGGAAGTCTTCAAAAAGATCCCCTAAAAATTCTATGATGATGAGGGGGATACTTATCAATTCCCCTAGCGTGAAAGCTAGAAAATACACAGAGCTCATCAATACGTCTATAGCCTCATTTAATAGAAGCACGTCTTCATAGGTTACATTGTCTCCAGCCCCATCCGCGACCCCTTGCATCTCCAAGCGATATGGTTCAGGAATGTATTTCTCGTTTAAAAGGCACAACTCAACGAGTATTTTCCGTATGAGCGTCCACAGTACGCCAAGATCGTAACCAGAAATATCTAGGCTCATCATTACAAATAATAATTTAGCTACATAGTCATGCGTTATTTTTTCCACGCCCTCGCTTAACAATACGCCCTGCTGATACCCCATTTCATATGGGGAGCCTTTCAGATGGAGGATCTGATTGCCCTGAGCATCTTCTTCCAGATAACCTTTACCATACCGTGCGATCACCGTTCTCTGAGAGATCTCTGCATCATATGATCCTACGATCGGGCTAACAGCTAGAATTAAAACCGACGCCAAGGCCAAACTTATCCCAACTCTTCTCATTTTTTGCCACCTTCTCTCGTTAAACGGGCTTTTATTGGAGCATTTTTCGATTTTATTGGCTCTAAAATAACACTGCATACACACTACAAAAAGTTTTCGGTCCTGGATTTTTTTAAATTTCCCGCGAAAGGGAATGTTGAGGTATAAACGTAAATATAGAAATCTTTAAACATTGGGAAAGCTATTTAAGAATGAAGGTGAGATAAGTGAGAGTTCTAAATAAAGGCCCGCAGGGCGTGAGAGGTGATAAAGGATGAAGATGGACAGCATTATACTGCCGATAGTCGTAATCTCACTGATCGCTGCATCTTTTGGGTCGGTTAATGTAGAGGCCTCAACTAACGAAAAGACGCTGAGCACCGATTACCAGTATGGATTTTCTCTGATAGATAGCTATGGTGATGTTTACGAAACGATTACGACGATATTTTGGGATAAGGTGGGAGAATTATCCTGGGAGAGAACCGCTCTTCTAGATAAAGCAGGGAGACATATAGAAACGCTTAGAGAATACTACCCGCAGAGGTTAGAGAGATTAAAAGGCCTGTCGGACGCTTTAGATAGCTCATTGGTCGACGTAGTAGCGATGTCTCTATTCTTCCCAGAACTGGTTAAAATGGGCTGCACGACCACCGCTGTGGCTCCGCCAGCCACGAGCGATGGGCAGATATATACATCATGGAATATGGATGTACTGGATCCCCTTATCTTATTTGGAATACCAGCCCTCCTCCCACTTCCCATTAATCTGGTGTTCTTTATTCAAGATATCCCAGGTTGCAATAAATACGTCATTCTGGGCATACCTCTAATATTCAGTATTGGTCTTCTGAACGATAAAGGTTTGACATACGTTGCCAATGCACTCGGCCTCACTGATGGTAGTGAGGAGGGCCTTACCGATTTCGAATTGAATGTTCTGGCGATGGAGACGTGTTCATCAGTAGATGAGGTAGTGACATTGTACGAAAGAACCCCAAAATACTCCCTTGCAGGTTTCTCAGCGGCGATTTTCATGAACATGAACACCATATGGACGGATCCCTCTGGGAACATGGTCGGGATAGAACATTCTGGTCACTACATGGTGATTCGTTATGGCGAGGATCATATACTGGCCTCTACCAACCACCATCAATACTTGGATAGAAGCTTATCCGGATCCCCCACACCTTTAGAGCAGAAAGCTATAGAGGGCTCATATGCGAGACTGGGAAGGGCCTGGGAGCTTTTACATGAGAACTATGGCGAGATTGACCTGGACTTCATGATGGACTTTACTGCAGATCATGGGAGAAACTATACTCTTCTCAGAGAGTTCGGCGATTATTCAGAGGATAAACCAGTAGATGATGACACCATATGCTGTCACTATTGGAATATACCTAAATATCTAAGGAATCTTGATGTCGGTAGCGCTCTCGATGCCTTCTTAGCTGGTACGACGCTATACTCGATTATAATACAGCCAAACGATTTTATCATATGGTTCTGTCCTGGGAGGCCCTGCACTATGCCCTTCATACCGCTATATTTCGCAGACCTTTTGGAAGTTGAAGGGCCATCTTACACCGTTGGTGTGGGACCTGAGCCGATTACCGAAATCGCGAATGTACTTCTCGGCTTAGAAAATGGTCTAGCTAGCATATTAACTTCCATACCATTCGTTGTGGAGGTGGGGGGATTCATCTTCGCCGGCCTGATAATGATGATGAAGATCCTGATCCCGATCCTGGAAAAACTGATAACAGTCGAGTAGCACCAGTAGAACGACCACCCCCCAATTTTTTTTACTTATCCAAGATCGCTTACAGGTTCAGAGCACAATGGATATCGGTCAGGTTCTCATAGGTCTTCTTGAATTGTTTGAAGATCATATCGTAGGTCTTCTTGTTCTCCTTTTTGGGATAGAACTTCGTTTCAATATGTGTGAAGGCCTCTAGAGAGTCGAAATCTTTATAGATCCCAAGAGCTGCTCCCACCATCATGGCAGCGCCCCTGGAACCCGCTTCTAGCGGTGAGCGCACTCTATTTAATACTTTACCGGTAATATCTGAGATGGTCTGTAACCAGAAGTCACTTCTTGCCCCTCCCCCAGACGTATTTAGCGATTCCATGCTGAAACCAAGATTCTCAAAGCTCTCTATGATCCATTTGATATTGAAAGCAACTCCCTCCATCACCGCCCTGGCCATATGGCCTCTTCCATGGTTGAAGCAAAGGTTAACAAATCCCCCCCTCACCGCTGGGTCCATGAAAGGGCATCGCTCTCCCGACATCCAGGGCATGAAAATGAGTTTATCGGCCCCGGGGTCTGTGTTTTCAGCAATCTCATCCATAAGAGCATATATATTGCCGCTCTCCTCGGCAGCGATCTTTTCTTCTCTGAATACGTTATCCCTGAGCCATTTCAGGCAAGACCCTGCATTCTCCATCTGGCCTATCGCTAAGAGCTTTGATGGATCGCCTGAGCATATGCTTCCGATACCGGTATCGACATCGAAGACAGGCTCTTTAAGGTGGAGAGCTATCCAACTAGAAGATCCAATATATAGATGAGGCTTTTTCTCTTTTATTGCACCAGTTCCTAATGCTATCGCAGCGGGATCGCCTGAACCTGATATAACGGGTATGCCCTCAGGAAGCCCTAGCTCTTTGGCGGCGTCGCTTTTAAGTTCTCCAACTACGTTAATCGTGCTTGTTGCTTCTGGGAAGTGTTCTGGTGTTAAGCCCGTTATTCCGATCATCGCGTTATCCCATTTCTTTCTCTTGAAACTGAACATGCCTGTTAAGTTGGCGCAGGTCCAATCGGTGTTGAACTTTCCCGTGCATTTGTACACGATATAATCCTTTGAATCAACGAATTTGTGAGTTCTCTTGAACACATCTGGCTCGTTATCTCTCAGCCATAGAAGTTTTGGTATAACATCCTTACCCGACGTAGCGGGGATAATCCCATCATCCAGCAGCTCCATCAGGTCCCTTTCCAACCCACCGAAATACTCGCCCACCTGTTCTTCAGCCCTAGAATCCAGCCATATTATAGCGGGACGGAGCGGTTTACCTCCCTCGTCTAACGGCAAGACAGTAAACATCATTCCGTCTCCCCCAAACCCAACTATATCATCAGGAGATATGCCGCTCTTTCTTATCGCCTCTCTCGTGTTTTGTACAACTGCCTTCCACCATATCTCAGGATCCTGTTCAGCCCAACATGGTTTTGGATAGTTGACATCATAAGGAGTGAACTCCGATGCAACCAGTTCCCCTTCGACGGTCACTAGGGAGGTCTTGGTGCCCTCAGTCCCCAGGTCAAAGGTCGCTATATATTCCACCGTCATTCTCCGGCGACCTTTTTTAATGCGTCTTCAAATATTTCAAATCCGCGATCGGCTTCCTCTTTAGTTATAACTATCGGGGGCTTTATCGGCATGATATTCCGTATCATCTCACCCTTTGGAGTCATGATGGGCATATGGAGATCGCATATCAGCCCTCTTTCCTTTGCCTCGTAGACGATTTCGTCGGCCTCCTCGGTGGCGGGCTCCTTTGTTTTTCTATCCTTGACGAATTCTACTCCGATCATGAGCCCTACACCCCTAATATCACCTATAATCCTATATTTCTCCTGCAGTTCTCCAAGACGCCTCATGAAATAATCGCCCATTTCTCGGGCTTTTTGTGGGATGTTTAGTCTCTCTATCACATCGAGATTTATCAGAGCTGTAGCGAAAGAAATCGGGAATGAGCTGAAGGTCGTATGGAACTCGCCAGCGGTAAAAGGCTCTAGATCCTCTCGGGCGAGAGTTGCCCCAAGGGGAAAGCCGCCCCCCAACGCTTTTGTAAGAGCCATTATGTCCGGCATAACATCAAAGTGCTCCGCGGCGAACATCTTGCCTATCCTTCCAAACGCCGTTTGAGATTCGTCGAATATCAGCAAGATGTCGTAATCATCGCATATGCCCCTCAATCCCCTAAGGTATTCCTGAGGAGGCACAATATCGCCCCCAGAACCTATGATCGGCTCGACGATAACTCCCGCAATGGGTAAGTTTACTCCCATTTCAATTGTATTTTTAGCTGCCGATAAGCATGAGAGATCACATCCCGGATGTTCTTGCCCAAATGGGCAACGATAACAATATGGGTAGGGTACTTTGACAAAGTGCTCCAGGCCAAAACCGGGAAATCTTACGATATCCGGCATGTACTGCGTCGCTCCGAGGGTAGCGAGGGTGTTCCCCTGGTAAGCCCTTTGGGCGGTTATGAACAGTGATGCCCCGGGTTTACTCGCCATCGCTAGCTTCATCGCACCTTCAACAGCTAAAGACCCCCCCTGATTGTTAAATGCCACTTTCTTGAGATTTCCAGGAGCCAGGTCTGTGAGCCTGTTTATCAGCTTTATATGTGGTATGGTATAATAGTGGTTGCGCGTGTGGGTAAGATGCTTTATCTGCTCAACGGCCGCAAATCCCACGTCTCCCTGACAGAATCCCGTTCCCAATGTCCACGCCTGAGAGGTGAAGTCTATGTGCACTCTGCCCTCTGTATCTTTGACCGTTGCAGCCCCGGGAGTTCCCTGATATAGTATAACATCCTCTAAAATTGGGCATAGATTTCTTTCCATGCATTTTTCCAGTTCCTCTGGTTCAAATTTAGTCAATTTTTCAACGATTTCGTTCTTTGATAAGACCTTGGGCTCAATTTCATTTTTATCCATAGCATAGAATAGACGAATCTCCGCTTAAAAGCATTTCTCCCTTTTACCGCTTTTGATTACACAAAGCGACAACAAATATAAGATTTATAAATAGCACAGCCCTACGCACATATGCCCACTACAAAGGAAAAGCTGAAAGCAGGAGAATGGATCTCGGCATGGCCCGACGAAACTCTCAAAAATGAACAGGAGATCGCCTATAAACTCTGCCAAAGATTGAATCAGCTAGAGAGAGATTCGGAAGATTACAAAAAAACACTGGTAGGTCTCCTGGGCTCGATAGGGGAAAACACGGTGATTAGGGCTCCTTTTTTCGTCGACTACGGTTACAACATCTATATAGGCAGTAACAGCTTTGTAAACTACGATTGCATCTTCCTGGATGAGGCGAAAATCGATATCGGCAATAGAGTTTGGATCGGACCTGGAGTCCACATATACGCGGTCGAACATAAGACCAAACCCGAGGAAAGAGCTATGGAAAGGGGAGTCACCGTTACCGTAGAAGACGACGTATGGATAGGGGGCCACGCTACGATTTTACCTGGTGTAAAAGTGGGAAGAGGCAGCCTCATCGGTACGGGCTCAGTGGTCACAAAAAACGTAGAGGCGGATAGCGCTGTGGGGGGCAATCCCGCGATAAAGCTCAGATCGCTTTCATGGAGATAGTATTAAGAAGGTGATAGTCTCGTTACCTTCTGTTCACATTTTAGATACACAGAGCAAAATGAAAAAAGTAGATAGATAGTTTCTCTAGGGGCCAATCGCTAGCAGGTCACAGTAGCTTCATACTCCTTAACGAGTTGTTTCAGCCCATCTCCAGATATCGGAGTTACGCCCTCTAGCATCTGATCTGGAGGAATCAGCCTCTCCTCTGCGTCCTCTTTCACATAGTATACCTTACCGCCGAGATCCAGATTGTCCTGAATCGCCTCCAGGTTTGAGGGCATCCCAAGCACTTCAGATTTCTGACCAAGCTTTGCGTTGTAGATGCCGTCATCCAACAGCACGCAATCCGCTTTATCCAAAACGCCCCCAGCCAATTGCGCCAACGCCAAACGAATGCCGGCAAAAGGATGTTCGAAACCATATGGAGCATTAGTGATTATCACGAGTAAAGATTGTACCATATTATCTCCTTAAAGTTATAACCCTATCGGACTTCCCCAGGTACCCTGCAAGCTCCGTCGTCAAACTGCCGATATGCGCTCCGTCTATTATCTCCTCTTGCGTTATCCCCCTGGCTCCGGAGCATGTGCTGCAAACACCTATCTCCAATCCTTTCTTTACCAACTGGGCCAACTCTTCGCTCACATTTGGGAAGCGCTTTGGAGTCTGATCTTTCTTAACCTGAATAGAGACGATTTCCCTACTACAAAGCCCTCTCGACTTCTCAACTCTCCGTTTTTCTGACATTTTAGTATCAGCCTTTCCCGTTATCACTTTCCCTCTGGATTAAAACAAAAAGCCTCCTGGTGACCTCCTCCCCGCCCTAAAGGGCG
>DACJ01000017.1:2618-11816 GCA_002494765.1 Euryarchaeota archaeon UBA186 | reverse complement strand
AACGAGGAGGTACACTGCCGAGATCTCAAGCATGATAAGCCCCTCGATGGACATACCAGCGCCGGACGTGAACACAAATCAGCAGGTGATGGCCTGGATGATGGACACCTACTCTATGGGTAAAGGTTATTGTGTACCTGGAGTTGTCACCGGTAAGCCGGTGGCCATAGGGGGGTGCGTAGGAAGATCGGAGGCAACTGGGAGAGGGGTTGCTATAATCGCCAGAGAAATATTGGATTATAAGGGGATGGGGGTAAAAGGGACCACCGTTGTTATTCAAGGGTTCGGGAAAGTTGGAATGCACGCGGCCAGGATATTGCACGAAATGGGATGCAGGGTTGTGGGCGCATCTGATGTGAGTGGGTGCATATCCGACCCAAATGGGATAGATGTAGCTGCATTGATCGATCATGTGCAGAGTAGTGGAAACGGCCTCATTGCGGGTTTCGATAAGGGCGAGTTCATGAAGGGCTGTATCGAGGGCAATGAGGTGTTGTGCCATATGAGTGCCGATGCGCTCATTCCCGCTGCGATGGAGGATCAGATAACGGAACGAAATGCCTGCGACATAAGGGCCAAGATCATCGTTGAGGGAGCAAACGGTCCGACCACCCCTGAAGCGGATGAAATTTTGAACAAAAATGGCGTTCTGGTCGTCCCGGACATACTGGCAAACGCCGGTGGAGTGGTGGTTAGCTATTTCGAATGGGTTCAGGACATTCAGTCTCTCTTCTGGAAAGAAGATGAGATAAACCGTAGACTAGAAGAAATAATGATAGGGGCCCTAAACGATGTGTATAAGGTTTCGGAGGATTACGACACCAATTTGAGGAGCGGTGCCTATATACTTGCAATTTCGAAAATGGCAGAAGCGGTCAAGACCAGGGGCCTCTACCCATGAATAGAGTAACAACTAAAAGGGATAAGCATGATCTAAGCTTGAGGATTAAATGAAAATATCGATAATTATAACGACGAAGAACGAGGAAGGAAACATCGGCACTCTGCTAACTAGTCTCATAGATCAGGAGATGCCCTTTGAGATAGTGGTCGTGGACTCCTTTTCGAACGATAGGACTCTGGAGATAGCGGAGAGTTTCAAAGATAGGCTCGACGAGCTCTATATCTATCAGTATGAGTCGACGCCAGGTGGAGGTAAGAATTATGGCATCGAGAAGTCGAAGGGAGAATGCGTCGCGTTTATAGATGCGGACTGCACAGCATCGCCTTTGTGGTTAAAGAGCTTGAGGGAGAGCGCTGAAGAGCACGAAATAGTGGCCGGTACAACCATAAACGTCTCCACTTCAAAATTTGACGTGAGCTCCAGTGCAAAAACCCGTTTTTATTGGGATGAAAAAGACGTTACATGGCCCGGCTGTAACCTTCTCCATAATAAAAGGACTTTTCTGGAGTTGGGCGGTTTCGATGAAGAGCTGGTGAGCAATGAGGACATAGATTTAAACGTAAGAGCCGTCCAGAAGGAATTTGAGATCCACCACAACGAAAACGCCGTGTTATACCATCGAATGAGAAGCGATATCTCCAGCCTTGCCCAACAGATGTTCTGGAGGGGTTATGGGAGAGGACAGATGAGGGAAAAATACGGCAGTTTATGTAGGGCTCGCAGAGACTTATTGAATAAATGGGGCTGGCTCAGAGGGATTTCGGAGCTAATGGGTTACCTAAAGTACAGAGTAGATGAGATGAGAAGATGAAAAAGATCTCCGTGGTAATACCCGCGCTTAATGAGGAGAGAGGCATCGCGAAGACGATTGAGGACATCCCCCTTGGGGAATTAGAGAAAAAGGGATATGAGGCTGAGATCATAGTGGTGGATGGCGATTCCGGAGACATGACCAGGGAAGTGGCTGCGGAAAAAGGTGCAAAAGTCATAATCGAAAGGAGAAGAGGATACGGAAGGGCCTACAAAACCGGGTTTAAAGCCTGCGAAGGAGAGATAATAACGACTGGTGATGCTGATGGAACCTATCCTTTCTCATCAATTCCCTCCTTGATCGAAGAGCTGGAGAAGGAAGGTCTCGACTTCATAACGACCAACAGGTTCAGCTCCATGGAGGAGGGCGCCATGAGCCCTCTGCACAGGCTGGGAAATGGAATTTTGAATTTTACCACTAGATTCCTTCACGGTGTCAGGATCGAGGACTCGCAATCCGGTATGTGGATCTTCAGGAGAGAGATCCTCGACGGAATGGACCTCATCTCAGACGGCATGTCCTTTTCCGAGGAAATAAAGATCGAAGCTTTCAAAAAATTCAGGGGAAAAGAGGCGCCCATCACCTACGGGAAGAGGGAGGGGGAAGAAAAGAAGCTGAGGAGCTGGAGGGACGGTTTCAGCAATCTCTTTTTCCTGTTGAAGAAGAGTTTAATCAGCTAGCATGGACTCTATCTCTCTTGCGAGTTTTTCCATCTTTTCTCTGGCGCTTGGCGGGGCTCTTCCCCACTTGTCGTTGACTATATTATCGGCATAGCTAACTATCTTCTCTTCCAGGGTTTCGGGAAAGTAATCCCTCGCCGGCAGACCCAACTCAGATGCCTCCTCCATTGACAGACCCCCGCCGATGTGTCTCTCGACTATGAGGGCTAATTCTTCGGGCAGTTCCATCTCCCTTACCATTTTGGCCCCTAGTATGAAGTGATCAATCGCATGGCTCTTGCTCCTTCCCATATCGTGAAGAAGGGCTCCCGCTTTTATGAGATCTAAATCCAGATCAAATTTGCTCAACCGCCTCCCTATGGAGAGAGCGAGATCTTCGACCTTAAGCGAGTGTTTTATAACGCTCTCTGGAACTCCCTTATCCTTCAGAATTCTGATGCAAACCTCCCTGGGAGGGTATTTAGAAGCCGATTTTCCTCGTTCCTGTGGTACTATGTATAGACCTCCCGTGAAATAAGGTTCATCCATAATACTGTCGAGAAAGATCGCCAAAGCCGCGACCTCGCTGTGAGGTTGAGAAGTAACGGAGAGGTTGTAGTCCGCCTTGTTATAGACCCCCCTGGGAACCTTCTCAGCTCCCACCACCGCCAATATGCGATCAGCCTTTAGAACTTCATCTATCTTTTCTTTTATGGGCAGACCATACATGGTAAGGTGGACCTTTACTCCATCGAACTTTTCCATCTCCTTCAAGGGGTCGAGAGCGGGCAAGACTTCAAAGTCTCCTCCAAACCTCCTATTCACCTCTATTACCCTCTTGGATATCCTATCATCGTACTCATGGAGATGCATTTTCCTGGCCCCAAAAGCTCTCGCTACAAGAGCTACATGGGTAGAGATCCTTTTATCCCTGCCTGGCCTGTGCCCCAACCTCAACACCTCTATTTGCACCATCTGCTACGCCCATCAAATCCTTTTACCCTATATCACTTTTCATCAAATTTTATATCTCTCTTCAAGATCGCGTAATCATGAAGATAATACACTTCTCATGGGAGTTTCCTCCCACTATAGTGGGGGGGTTGGGCACCTTTACCACCGAATTAACCAGACAACTGATTATTCAAGGACACGAGGTTTTGCTCTTCACCCTGAACAGAGGTGACCTCCCCACCACTGACAACTGGAAAGGGGTGGAGGTGCATAGACCCAAGATAGTGGATTTTAGCGATATCTACAGGATATTCGCGGATGATGAATTAAAAAAATGGGGAGAGGGGTTGAGGTTCTTCTCCGATGTGGTTACTTACAACATGCTCTCCGCTTCTAAATTAATAAACCAGATAGTGAACGACAGGAAATTCGATCTGGTTGACGCGCACGACTGGCTGGGCATAACTGGTGGGATCGTTGCAAAGGAGCGTTTGGGCGTTCCCTTAGTTTTCCATATGCATTCCACTGAAAAGGGCAGATCTATGGGCAAAGGCTCCAGAACGATAGAGGATTTCGAATATTTAGGAGGGCAGATGGCGGATAGGGTAATCACAGTCTCGTATGCGATGATGGAGCATCTCACCACCCTTGGATTCGAAAGGGATAAGATAAGGGTGATATGGAACGGAGTTGACCCCTCAAAATACAACCCTCACAGGATAAAGGAGGAGGGAAAAAAGGCCCTTAGAAGGAGATACGGCATAACTGATGAGGATGTTATGCTACTATTTGTGGGCAGGCTGACCGGGGTCAAGGGAGTCATAAATTTGGTGAAGGCCATCGCTTCGCTAAAAGAGCACAGCGAACTAAAATTGGTCATACTGGGGGTCGGGGAACTTGATGTGGAAATAAAGAATCTGATAAAAGATCTCGAACTCGAGGAAAGAGTAAAGCTTAGAACGGAATTCGTGGATGAGGAGGAGAGGATCCTAAACTACGCGGCTTCCGACCTGGTGATCCTACCCTCGTTCTATGAGCCGTTTGGTATCGTGTGCACGGAAGCGATGTCGATGGCTAAGCCAGTTGTAGTAGGTGCAAGGGGGATAAGCGGATTTAAGGAGCAGGTTATCCCCGATGGGGATAAACAGTGCGGTGTGCACATAAACCCTCACGATCCTGAGGATATAGCCTGGGGGATAAAGCAGGTGATAGAATCCGAAGATAGGGGAGAGTGGATGGGGGTCAACGGTAGAGATAGAGTTCTGGAGAATTTCTCCTGGGAAGTGATATCTAGAGAGACCATAAAGACATATAGGGAATTGATTGAAGAGTGCTGATATCAAAAGATAGATGAGAGAAATGAAATTTTGGCTCATTACTGATGATAAATCGGCAGAAGAATCGTACTCCTCCCTCTCCATGAGTTGGAGGCCAGCTAGCAAATATCACGGCCTTTTGGTTAGAAATAAACGGGTGATCTGTTCAGGGGTGGAGGAAAGGTTCAACCATAAAGAGCTCGAGATCGATGGCTTCGACGGCTCTACTTTTTGGTTTCATTCGGGCGATGTCAGAGGAGTTAAGACCCTGGAATTTAATAATGGAGTAGCGATCAACTACAAGCTGGCTGGAGAGGGGGAGCTCGAGATCTTCCCCTATCTTAATTCGAGATCAATCTATACCACCAGCAGGAAAAGATTTTCCGCCGAGGTAAAAGAGTTCGAAGGGGGGGTAAGAGTATCAATGGAAGATAACGTAACAATTAACGGAGAAAAATTCGAGAGGAATGAAAAGTGGAAGAGGTTAGAATATATCTATGACAGGGATAGGGGAGAGGATTGGGAGGATCTGGTCTTCATACCCGGCAGGTTTTTTGTAAGAGTAGATGGAACTAGATCGTTGAGTTTTTCCATATCGACGGGAGCTGCAGAAAGGAGCGTCGAGAGAGAAAAAAGAGTGGAGAAAAAATTCTCGACTATCTGGAGGAATTGTGATTCTTTTATACTGAAAAACGGAATAAAAGCCGGGTACTACTGGTTTGATGAATGGGGGAGAGATTCGCTTATCTCCCTCCCAGGACTTACTCTGGTGAGAGGAGAACCAAAAAAATACCTGGAGGTTCTGGATCGAATAGCTAATATGGAGAAGGGGGGGCTTCTCCCCAATCTAGTTTCAAAAGGGGAAGCAACTTATAACTCAGTTGACGCGCCGCTCTGGTTCATAGACAGGGTCTCCCAACTCTATAAAGGAACGGGGAGCGAAAGGGTATTTGAGCGATTTTCCCCGACTATCAGGAACATCCTGGATGGCTATATGGATGGAACGGATTTTGGGATAAAGGCCGATGGCGATCTTTTGATTGAACACGATCCGCAGGTGACATGGATGGATGCGGTGGTGGATGGCAAGCCGGTCACGCCAAGGTCAAAGGCGGTCGAGGTTCAGGCCCTATGGTACAATGGGTTGGAGACGGCATCAGGCATGTTTAACGTCCTTGGAGAGCGAAAAGAGAGCGAGGATTTGAAGGAAAAGGCATTGAAGGTGAAGCGGAGCTTTAACGATTATTTTCCAATCGCTGACAAGAAGACAGATCTTACGTATTTAAAAGATTCCCTGGATGGTGGAAATTCGATAAGGCCAAACCAGATCTTCGCCATCTCACTGGAGCATCCGGTGCTGAGGAAGGATCTGTGGGATAAAGTGATGAGGGTCGTCATTGGGGAACTCCTCACTCCTTTTGGGCTCAGATCTCTATCCCCTGGGGACGATGAATTTAGACCGAGATATGAAGGGAACATAGGGCAGCGGGATCTTTCATACCACAACGGCCCGGTTTGGCCATGGTTGATCGGACCATTTATCGACGCTTACCTGAAAACCTACGGAAACGACGATTTTGCAAGTCATGTTCTGGATCGTCTGGTTACCGAGGAGAACAGGGCCTGCTACGGCTACATTCCGGAGCTGTACGATGGTTTGCCCCCTTATCTGCCAAAGGGGGCTATCGCCCAGGCCTGGTCCATGGCCGAGGTGCTGAGGGGCGCTAGACTGCTGGGGCTGATTTGAGTCCCATTTAATTCAGTTTTGACTTTAAATCCGCCAAAGCGTTCACGTAGTTTATGAACCCCATATAGGGAGATCTATAGGGGTTGAAATAGGTGTGTATATCCTGATCCCCCTCGTACCATTTTGTGCTCATGTAGTAGAAGTGATCGCTGGTTTGAAGAAGACGCCAGAAGTGAATCAAATCATCATCGCCCTTCTCCTTGACTTTACGTTTCAGATCCCTTATCTCGTTGAAACATTCCTGCTGCATCTCGTTATCGAGCCATGCGCTCACATCCCTCTCGATATCCGCCCAAGAAATAGCGAGCGGCACATCTATGGTGCCTACTGGCTCGAAGTTTTCAACGAGCTCGGATGGGGTGGAGAAGCTCAGGTTCTTCTCAAGCGCATAACCGGGAAGACGCTTCAAAAATTCGAAGATCCCCGTTTCTTTCCATTGATGCTCCCCAAATGTCTCATAATCCATGAAGAGATTTACACAATCTCCAGGAGCTTTGGATAGCCAATCCACGTACTTATCAGCGGTTAGTGGGTATTCGCCCCACTCCCAGTTGGAAAACCTGAATGCTACATCATCGCTTAATTTGTAGTTCTTCAAGAGAACCGATATCCCATCCAGATGGAACGGTTTATATAGATAGTTTGGTGATCTCCATCCCAGTATTCTCTCGGTTCCCTCGGTTAATATGCCTTTGAACCCCTTTTCCTTCACAGTTCTCACCAACCGATTGTCGTAGATGAGCTCCGTGTTCCTGAAGACCTCAGGAGACCTTCCGAACACCTCGCTTATGGTTTTTCTATGCAGCTCTATCTGCTCCGCGAACTCGTCCTGCTCATCATAGAGCCCTGAGAGGCTGTGGTAGTAGGTCTCCCCCAGCAGCTCAACCTCCTTTCTCTTGCACAGATCCTTGAAGAGATCCAGCAATTCCGGTCTGAAGAGTTTACACTGCTCGATCCAGATTCCGGAAAAAGAAAAAGAAACTTTGAACTCTTTATGCTCATCCATGAGATCCTGGATAAGAGAAGTAGTTGGAAAGTAACACTTATCCGATACCCTGTCAAATATCTCTTTATTTTTGTCCATATCAAAGTGGCCATAGGTATCAGCGGCTCTGTCCCAACTCCTCGTCCTCTTTAGCCTTATAGGTTGGTGCACCTGGAAGTAGAAACATATCACGATAGGGCCTCCTGGTAAACCCTCAACGTTTCGTCACAGGTCCGACCCCAGGTGAACCTCATCACCTCTCTAGCCCCATTTCTTCCCATGGTCTCCCTGAGTATCCGGTGATTTAGAAGGGTTATGATGTAATCTGCCATCTCGTCGATGTCCCAATAATCGCACTCCAGGCAGTGCTTCAAACTCTCGCCCACCCCTGTATCTTTTGATATGATCGTGGGCAAACCCGTGGCCATTGCTTCTATGACTGTTATTCCAAATGGCTCAGAGAGAGCCGGCAACAGGTAGATATCAGTATTATAGTAGGCGCTGATCAACTCCTCCTCGCTCACCTCGCCAGTAAACTTTATTCTGTCTGCTATGCCAAGCTCTCCGGCCAGGGATTTACACCCCTCTATCATCTCCCCAGCACCACAGACCAAAAAGTCGCAGCCCTGGGTTCCCATCTCTACGATTCTTTTAGCCACTCTGACAAAGAAATCAGGCCCCTTCTGCCTCGTTACCCTGCCCAGGAACAGAACCTTGCAATTTTTCTGAGAATAGTTCCTCTTCCTGTGCCACCAGAACTTTCCGAAATCGACGCCGTTTTCCACGACCTTAATTTTGTCATCGGGTATCTCGTATCGGTCGTGGATGAGCTTCTTAGTCCTATGGCTAACGGCGATTATCAGATCCGCATTCTCCATTCCCTCTTCTTCTATTTTTATCACCCATTTCATGGGAAAGAAGTTAGCAGAGCGATCGTATTCGGTGCTGTGCACCGTGAATATCAACGGTTTTCCTGACCTACGCTTGAGCTCGATCCCTGCTTTTACCGTTATCCAGTCGTGACAGTGAATCAGATCTATATCTTCACTCTCCTCAGAAAAGAGATCTACAGTTCTAAGGTTGTAATAGTGCACTGCATCGAAAAAATCCTTCAAGTTGATCTTCTCCCTTTCGTATATGCCAACATCTTTTAAGACGGGCACCTGTAGGATTCTCATCTTCTCCCCCGGGGACTTTATCCGGTCTGCGGTTTTAGGCATGTAAAAATCTATCGTAACTCCCCTGCTAAGGAGTCCTCTTGTCAACTCCAGGCAGTGTACCCCTAAACCCCCCGCCCTGAAAGGCGGAAACTCCCAGCCTACCATCCCACACTTCATGCTAGTGCTCTAGAAGAAAAAACAAAAAAAAGAAAGGATGGCGTAAAGGCTATAAGCGCTTAAATTTCATCGGCTTCTCGTCAGTTATTACGATCTTTCCTTCTCTTGCTAGCCAGCCTAGAGCTCCTATAACGACGTCCCTCTTCAACTTCGTCCCTCTAATGATCTGGGTCACCGATCTTGGCTCCTCTTCATTCAGGTCCCAATAGACCTCTCCTGCGCTTACCCCGAAGTGCTCCTCAGGCGTCAGGACCCTCCTTTCTACTTCCATCTCATCCATGGTTACACAGTACTGTATCGTTTTGAGTTATTTAAAATCTTCTAGTTTCGAATTTGCATTCTGTTTTTAAGGTGGCTAGAATTGGGCAAAAAAGGAAACTTGCTGTAGAGCAGGGATCAGGCGGTTTAGCCCTCCTCTTTTTTTCTCCCGTTTCCAGCTCAGAGGTAGTAACCGGTTTTGTCTTCCTCTTTCTCTCCTATCTCTC
>DACJ01000017.1:0-2524 GCA_002494765.1 Euryarchaeota archaeon UBA186 | reverse complement strand
CTCCTATCTCTCCTCCTTCCTCTTCCTCAGCATCTTCTTTTCTCTTCATCCAGAGCGCGAGCACCATGGTGATTGCGATTATTACCGCCACTATTATAGCTACGATCAGGTAGGTGTAGTCCCCTCTGGAAGATTTAGAGCCTATGGTAACGGATTCCGTCATTCTGGCCTTCGTTGGTATATTCAGCGTTAAGTCAAGTTCGCTGCCAGGTTCCACATTAAGGGCGAATGAGTATGAGTTGTTTCCCGGTGTTAACGTCTCATTTTTCCATGCAATACTCCCTAGCCTTATCTCTCTAACGAACACAGGGAAGTCGCGATTGTTCTCGACTATGAGCTGACCCGTGGTAGTCCCCCCCTCTCTTATCACGTTATGGGCTCCGACGGTTATGTCCAGCTCCTCAGGATATTTTGTAAGGACGACCCCTATGCCTATGCTATCGTCATCCCCATAACGAACGGTAAGACCGAACCGCTTAAACCCATGTGAGGGGCTATCCCAATGGAAAGCGAGATTGACCGTGGCAGTCGTTCCGTATTCCATTAAGTTGAGATCTCCGTCAACGCTTACATCGGGATCAGAGGAAGAAAACTCTAGAGTTTCATTCATATTTCCAGTGTTACTGAGAATCAACTCTAAGATAGCGTTTCCATCTTTATCTATACTGCTCTCCAGCTCATTCTCATCTACCGTTATCTCATGGCAAGCCATATAGATGGCGACGAACTCGGCAGAAGCATTTATCTCTCTCTCCTCTCCATCCACATCGTAGAAACCGGCGATCGTTATATTAAATGAATATGCTGCATTAAACTCGGGATCTTCGCCTGTAAAGCCAGTGCACTCAATGGTTTTGTTTTCTCCCGGGTTCAGGGGCCATCTCCCTTCAGCGCCTTCGACCATCATTTCCAGGGAAGTATCCCCTATATTTTCAACGAAAATGTTATACGGAAATAACGCGTGGTGAATCTCTATAGAAGTATGCCAGTTATATCGGAAATCGGGCGAAGGGATTACCCTGACTGGCAGGTCTGAGGGGAGGTGCTCATGACCATCGTACTCAGCTCTAACCCTGAGATATTCAGCCCTATAATTGCCCCTCTCAGGGTCTTTTACTTCATAGCACTGATAGTAAGGAGTTATGATACTCGCCTCAACCTCAATTATTCTGATCTCTCCTTTTAAGAGGTATATCGATTTAGATTCAGGCGCGACTGTACCATCTATGCCCATTATTTCCAATCCCATACCTTCAAAGAAAAGCTCTATAGACATGCCACTGTTCCCGTTATTTGATACGGTAACATCCATCACTATGGTCTCATCAAGTCTTCCGGCCGGCTCATCTCCCGTTATCTCTATCTTCAACTCTTCATCGATGGTTAAAGTGATGGGCACCTCTTTCTTCTTACCAGAATATTTCGATTCTACTAGAATAGTTCCACTTATCTCAGTATCTGGACTTCCATCAGGCACCTTGGCCTCGATAGTTACGGTCTCGCTGTCTTGACCCTCCACTGTCACCCTTTCGGGGATATTAAGAACATATGAGGCTATTTCCCCTTTCACACCTATGTAAAAAATATCAGTACCATTCCCAGTGTTTTCAACCATGAGTTGAGTTTCTACGGTTTTCATCGGTGGGCCATTGAGCTTAAGGACCTCTGGATCCAGGGAAATTCCGTAATCCTGGGCGATTCTAAGCTCTATCCTGGCTTTAGTTATCAGATCACTGGACTCTGCTTTTAGAAGAATAGTGCAATTATCCCCGGGCTGCGGATCGGAATGACCTATCGTGAGTTCTACATTTTTAGACTCGCCGCTGTTTAAGACAAGAGGCGGGATGCCCTTGACGCTCCAACCAGAGTCATAAACATCGATCGTGAACTGTATTTCCCTGCTCCCTCCGTTGTTCTTTACTCCTATCGTCCTGGATTGCTCCCCAGTTTGGTTAAGCCGTAATATCCTATCACCCCTTGACGTTCTATACTCAGTTAAGATCTCTATCGTCGGAGCCACGACGATCCTTTTTTCCTTTACACCGTTTACATAGAGCTCTATGAAGGACTCGTCCGCTCTTGAAGGATCATACTCCATCAAAAAGACCTCCATTTCTGTGGACCCTTTATACCCAATGGGGAACCGATGGCGCACATCCCATTGAGGATAGTAGGGCTTTAGCTCTACTTTCTTCGTTAGAGTAATCTGGCCCCTAAATCCTTCCCACCTTGCTACGAGGTCAAGCGTGACCCTCTCTGGGTTATTAAAAGAGATCTCGACGGTAGCTTCATGATAAGGATCGACCACCAGGCTATCCGGAGCTTCTACCTTAAGGTCACTTAAATCATCGTTGTCTGCTATATTAGCATTGCTACTAAATGGGGTTACAAAAGGCGATATTATCAACATTCCCATTATGGCCATGGCCGCAAATTCACGCGTTTTCATTGTGTTATAAGAATATTTCCCTGCTATAAATAGCTTTCCAAAACTTTTGCCGAGTGTATTATCACAACACATAGT
>DACJ01000066.1:1798-6529 GCA_002494765.1 Euryarchaeota archaeon UBA186 | reverse complement strand
TTCCGGAGGAGTACCTCGAATTAGTAAGGTTTAAGTATCTAGATCAAGATAAATACTCACGACAAATGAGATGAGGAGATTTGCGGTCGGCGATTTGCTTAAGAGGACGGCTCAAAGATGCCCCGAGAAGGAAGCGTTAGTTTTCAGGGATGCTCGCCTCACTTATGATGAGTTGAACAGGAAGGTTAATAGATTTGCCGACGCCCTAACAGAACTTGGCGTTAGAAAGGGGGATAAGATAGCTATCCTGTCGCACAATTGTAGTCAGTATGTCATCTTTATTTTTGCCGCGGCAAAGATAGGAGCTTGGGTAACCCCTCTAAATTTCATGTTAAAGGAAAAGGAGATCAGCTACATCATCAACGATGCTGAGGCGGCTATGTTCGTAGTCGAAGACGCTTTAGTGGACAGAGTGGCGAGGATAGCGGTAGAGATGCCTGGCGTAAAATCTTATTGCTCCATAGATCTTGCCGGTAAACCAAAGCCTGAGGGATGGCTTGACTTCGACGAGCTCTGTTCAGAAAAATACTCGGATGAGGAGCCAAACGTTGAAATCGATTACGACGATGTTTTCACCCTTCTTTATACCAGTGGAACTGAGGCAGCGCCAAAAGGGGTTATGAACACCCATCTCAACTGGTATTCCACGCTTCTAAGCGGCTTTAGCGACCTCCACCTTACTGAATACGAGGTCCCCACGCTGGATATACCCCTATACCACGTCGCTTGCATCTATCTTCTGTTGCTAAGCGTTGCACTTGGCTGCAAAGGGGTAATGCACTACACTGTTGACCCCAAAGCATTGCTAGAGGACGTTCCCAAGGAGGGTGTTACATATCTGATATATCCCCCCGCTCTATTTACCGGCCTTCTTCAGTTGCCCGCACCAAATGTCGACGAATACCTATCTAGAGCATTTTCTACGGTTAAAAAGTGCTTATCCTTCGGGGCCAACATGCCAGAAGCCATCGCGAGAAGATGGATAGAGAAGATACTGCCCGATGCTTACTGGATGAACTACTATGGCCTGACCGAGCTGACACCCCTGGGAACGACGCTACAGCATAGAGATTTTCTCCGGAAAATCAAGAGAGAGGCAGAACTTGGAGAAGCTATAGGAAAGCCCCATGTGACCGTCGAGGCAAAATTGGTGGATGAAAACGACAACGAGGTCCCCGTTGGGGAGGTCGGGGAAATAGTGGTCCGCAGCCCGTCCGTGATGCTCGGGTACTATAAGAACGAGGAGAAGACAAACGAGGCTTTCAGAAATGGCTGGCTTCATACAGGCGATCTAGCTAGAGTGGATGAGGAGGGTTATTACTACTTCGTAGATCGGAAAAAGGACATAGTGAAAACGGGGGGAGAGAACGTCTCAACCTATGAGGTGGAAGGACTCATCTTCAAACACCCCAAGGTGGCAGATGTGGCGGTGATCGGTCTTCCAGATCCATATTGGGGGGAGGCGGTCACGGCGGTGGTCGTCCCAAGATCAGGGGAGAAAATAAAAGAGGAAGAGATCATAAAGTTCTGTAAGGAAAACCTCGCCGGATACAAGGTGCCAAAGCGCGTGTTCGTGACTCGAGAGATACCCAAGAATCCAAGTGGAAAGATCCTGAAGAGGGACCTGAAGACCAAATATAAGGGAAGAACATAAATTGCCGGGAGCCCGGCAACCGCGATCTAGACCATGATCTTCGGATGGCGGTGCCAACAGAGAAATTCGTAATAAATATCAGCACTGAAGCATGAACATTATGCTCTATCCCCCTTTTCCCGTTTGTTCGATGAAAGGACGATAAAAAATAAAAGTTATTTAAGTAGCTCTCTCGCGATGATCAGCTTTTCTATCTCCTTTGTCCCCTCATAAATTTCCAGCAGCTTGGCGGCTCTGTAGAACCTCTCTATATCCATATCGTTTATGTACCCGTACCCCCCATGTATCTGCAAAGATCGATCACAATTCTTCACGGCAGCCTCAGCCGCAAACCATTTAACAGCGGCGACGGCCATTATGTTTTGCTTGCCATTATCTACCCCCCATGCTGCTTTGTATAACATGTTCCTGGCGGCCTCCACCCTGGTCTGCATCTCCGCCAATTCAAACTGTATTCCCTGATAACTCGCCAGAGGTTGGCCGAAGGTTTCTCTGTCTTTCGCGTACTTCACCGCCATATCCAGGGCACCTTGAGCTACCCCAACAGCTTGGGCGGCCACGATTATTCTGGTCATATCGAAGAACTCCATTATATAGTAGAAACCCCTGCCTCTCTCCCCGACTAGGTTCTCTTCGGGCACCCTTACATCATCCATTGCGATCTCCGCCGTATCGCTCGCCCTCAAGCCCATCTTGCCCTCTATTTTGGTGGCCTCGAATCCCTCAGCCTTAGTCTCCACGATGAAGGTGCTCAACCTTCTATGACGTTTTGGCTCATCCGGATCTGTTACGGCAAGGATGATCCCCCAGTCCGCGATCGTTCCGTTGGTAATGAACATCTTTTGTCCATTAATAACCCACTCGCCCCCATCCTTCACCGCCTTTGTCTTAATGCCTGCAACATCGCTCCCGGCACCGGGCTCAGTGGATCCAAGAAAAGAGATGCTCCCTCCTTTAGGGATCCCTGGCAGATATTTCCTCTTCTGTTCCTCCGTGCCATGGTAAAGTACTACATCCGATCCAAAGCCCACGACGAAGGGCGTGAGGCCGAGGCCGGGATCGACCCTGCACAGCTCCTCCATAATTATGGCCTCGTCGAGGAACCCGAGGTTAGCGCCGTTATACTCCTCTGGAAAATGTGCACCGGCAAAACCCAGTTCGCTCGATTTTTTCCATATTTGCTCAGGGAACTCCTCTTTTATATCGCACTCTCTGGCTATTGGCGGGAATTCTTTTAGGGCGAAATCCCTCGCCACCTTCTTCAAGCTTTTTTGGATGTCTGTTAACTCAAAATCCATTTACTTACCCTCTATCAATCCCGAACATGCAAACTGCTGCGACGCTTAATGGCGGAAAACCTCCGAGATTGTGAGTTAAGCCGACTCTCGGATCTTCTATCTGTCTTTTATCCGCTTTACCCTGCAACTGTCTGTAAATTTCATAGATCATTCTAAGACCAGATGCACCTATCGGATGTCCAAAGCATTTCAGTCCACCGTCCGATTGGCATGGGATCTCTCCGTCGAGGTCGAAGAACCCGGCTTTAGCGTCCTCCGATGCAGCGCCCCTTTTTGATATCCTTAGATCCTCATATGTAACGAGTTCCGTGATGGAGAAGCAGTCATGGACCTCCATCAGATCTATCTCCTCTCTGGGATTTTCGATCCCGGCCTCTTTATACGCCCTCTCCGCTGCTCTTGCGGTCGTCTCCACATGCGTACCATCCCATTTGTATAGTAGCTCCTCCCCTGGGCTTGCGGCAACCTGAAGGGCTTTGATGTAAACTGGATCATCTCTGTACTTTTTTGCGTCTTCAGCCCTAACGACAATCGCAGCTGCCGCGCCATCGCTCACACCGCAGCAATCATATAAGCCAAGGGGCCAGGCGATGATAGGGGCTTTTAAAACATCCTCGATGGTCACCTCTCTTCTTAGATGCGCCTTTGAGTTCAGGGAGCCGTTGTGGTGACTTTTAGCTGATACCCTCGCAAGGGTCTTCCTTCCATCTTCGGGATCCAAGTTGTACCTATCGAAGTACCTCGTGGCCATCATCGCAAAGGCACCGGGAGCCGTTATGTTCGGGTACACCAGGCGGTTCTTCGTTCCCAAGAGGGTTCCAAACTCGGGAAGGCCCCCGTAGCCCGTGTCTTTTAACTTCTCTACTCCAAGTGCTAAAGCGACATCACAGGCTCCCGAGGCTACGGCATAGGTAGCGCCTCTTAGAGCCTCAGAGCCCGTGGCGCAGAAATTCTCGACCCTGGTGACGGGGATGAAAGGAAGTTTTAAAGTCGTTGAGAGGGGCAAGGCGCTCTTTCCTGTCATGCCCTCATCAAAGCAGGTCCCGAGCCATGCAGCTTGAATATCCTCTTTCTCAATCCCAGCATCCTTTAAAGCTTCATTATATGCCTCAACCGCAAGATCTTCATATCCACAATCCCAACGCTCTCCGAATTTAGTACATCCCATTCCTATTATAGCTACTTTATCTCTTATCATGTTACCTCCGGGATAGCCTTCCAGAAATAGCCGTAAATCCCTCTCTCCGCATCGGCATACTTCCTCCTGAATGCCATTTTTACAGGCATTTCCACTCTAAGCTCGCCGGCTTCGCAATCAGCTACATCAAACCAGAACCTCCCTCCTCCATCGAATTCTATTATGCCGTATATCGCGGGAGGGCTCATGCTAGCGGCCAGGTGATCTTCGGTGTAACTGAAGACTTTTCCAGTTTTATCCGCGAAACTATAAGGTTCCATATCTTGAGACCCGCATGCAACGCAGACTCTTTGGGCAGGGTACTGTGGAGTACCACATTTTTTGCACTTTGAGCCCACTAGTGCCATTATCTCTTTTCTGTCTCTCCATAGCAAAGAGACGGCTGTAGGTGCTATACCCTCCCCCCTCTGTCCCAACTCTATCGGGATTAGATTTCTGTATGCGGCATATTTTTCATAGGGCATGCCCTTCTTATTTACCTTTTCAGAGGGATATCTGGTCCTAGCCGTCAGAAGCAAAGCATCGCTCCCGCTTCCGTAACTCGCCGCTATTATCCTGTCTCCCTCCGTCGTACTCTCCAG
>DACJ01000066.1:0-1710 GCA_002494765.1 Euryarchaeota archaeon UBA186 | reverse complement strand
TTCCGTCTTTAGATTATTCTTCTCAATGAGTTTTGAAATTGACTCCCCGATGAACTTTTTGTACCCTTCGTCCCTTACCCATCTATCCTCCCAGGCTTTATCATATCTGGCTTCATCGATTCTCCAGTTATCCATAAAATCATATGAGAGGGAGAAAGAATCATCGATCGAAGCGAGCTTGTCCTCTCCAACAACGGCAGCGGCCCCACCATCCCCAAATGCGATTTCTTGAAGGCCACCAGCTTTTCCAAGCCTGCAATCCGAAGCGCATACGAGAACTTTATTTCCTGATTTGACATAGTTACAGGCTGAGATCAATGCGGTCGTCACGGCTTTTGTAGAGCCGGTAAAGTCCGCCGTCGTCACGTTGGATCCGAGATCCAGTGCAGTCGCTATTATCGATGCGTTTTGCCTTTCTTTGTAGGGCATTGTTGTACTGGCGAAGAACAGTGCATCCACATCTTTTGTGCATCCCATAGCCGCTGCAACTGCCATGGTGATGCTATCCTCATCATAGTTCGCTGCAGTCCTTTCACCCGGTAGATAATTACTGCCAACCCACCCAACTGCCTTAAACACCTCTTTTCTATCGAGTCTGTATGCAGGCAGATAGGTGCTTATAGACTCTATTCCTATACCCATTATAATCCCTCTTTCTTTTTAAAATACTCACAATCACTCGACGTCTTCTCGAGCTCGATAAAGAATACGGAATCGAAGGAAGAGCAGTTACTATTGCTGCAGCATGTGGCAAGTCTATCGAGAAACGGTTCTTTTAGCGCTCCATTAATTTTACAGATCTCAACGGGTTCTTCGTCTTTTATGATTGTTCTAAAGTTTACGCAGTCAAGGCAACTCATGTCTGATTTCTCCTCGAGCCCGTTTTTCCCACTCCCAAAAGCCTACCGCGTCTGCTCCATCTAACTGCCGCGTTTTTTAACGAAACTCTCCATGCCCCCCGATTTCCGTTAGCCCTGCTCAGGCCCCTACGTTCATCTCCAGATAAAAGTTCCGTGAACATAAATTTCTTTTGTCCTTTCAGATCCAGTGAGGCCATTATGGATTACCCCTAAACGCATTAGGCCAATAGTTAGTCATGTTAAATAATTTGCTACTTATGAGTGGGGATGAGAGTATGATCTCTCTGATCGACAAGTTCTATAACAAATAATAAACGCCAGAGGCTTTGAGGACCAGCTTTCCCCCGTCATCTTTTATTTCGGTTTCCGCGTAACAGACTTTCCCCTTACGTAATACCCTTCCATATGCCGTTACCTTCCCCTCCTTTACCGGGGAGATAAAGTTGACATTGATCTGCGCCGTAACGCTGGGGACTATCCCCACCATCGAGAGGACGGCTACTCCCATAGATATATCCGCCAGGGAAGCGAGAACTCCTCCGTGGAGAAGACCAAGCCTTTGCTTGAGCTCATCTCTAATTTCCAATCTGACGACGCTATTTCCATTATCGGCTTCGATAAGCTTGACGCCCAGATATTTCTCAAAAGGTCGATTTTCCAGCAACTGTTTTATGCTCTCGCTTCGGGCTCTACCCATGGGGGATAATTTGTATGCGCCTTATAAACCT
This sequence comes from Euryarchaeota archaeon UBA186, assembly GCA_002494765.1. Lineage (GTDB taxonomy): Archaea > Thermoplasmatota > UBA186 > UBA186 > UBA186 > UBA186. The sequence continues at coordinate 122 of DACJ01000066.1, read as the reverse complement.
TTCAAAAAATTACCCTATGACAATAAATTGCCCTTTCAGGCACCAAAACTTCCAAAACGCTGGCAATTTTATGAGGGCAACGCAACTAGCGGGAGAATTTAAGTATCCTTACCTGAATATGG
>DACJ01000103.1 GCA_002494765.1 Euryarchaeota archaeon UBA186 | reverse complement strand
CATTTAAACCTCCATTTTATCGCTGCCCAGAATCATGATGCCATTGAACTGGTCAGATCCCCCCATGGCATGTGATAAAGCGGTCCTCGCTCCAGGTACTTGACGTTTATCCGCCCTACCGCTTACCTGAAGAGCTGCCTCGCCGACCCTGAGGAGGCCAGTGGCCCCTATGGGGTTTGTGCATAGAGTACCCCCCGAGGGATCGCAGGGCAGCTCTCCTCCCCTTAAGACGGCACCATCTTCAACTAGCTTACACGCCTCTCCTTTGCCGCAGAATCCAAAACACTCGTAATAGATAAGCTCCTGGTAAGTGAAGGGGTTGTATATTTCGGCGACGTCTAGATCCTTTAGCGGGTTTTGGATACCAGCCATTTTGTAGGCCTCTTGCGAGGCTTTAATCGCCGACTCCCATACTACCTTGTCGCTGTCCCCGAAGAAGTGCTCATCGCCTGCATAGCCGACCCCCTTTACCCACGCGATTTCATCGGGGCTCTCGGCGATTTTCTTCGCCTTTTCTTCGCAGGCAAAAACGAGCGCACAGGCCCCATCCGAGGAGGGGCAGACGTCCAAAAGACGGGTGGGATAGGAGATGATCCTGGATTTTAGAACATCATCGACGGTGATCTTAATTCTGATGTGAGCGTAGGGGTTATCCAAAGCGTTGGTATGATGATCGACGGATATTTGAGCCGCAGCCATCCTTACCCTTTCCTCCGGTAGACCATACCTGTGTGAGTATTGGATGGATTGCATGCTGAAGACGCCTGGTGCACCAGCTATGAAGGGCCTCTGAAAAAATGGATCGGCTACTGTAGTCATGGTACCCTGTGGATCGTTTTCCAGCATTTTTTCAGCGCCTACTGCTAACACCACATCAAATAATCCCGAAGCGACGTGGTAATAGGCACTCTGGGCTATCGACATCCCCGTTGAGCCGCAAGTAGCTATGCGCATTGAAGGCTTGCCGAAAGCCCCCATGGCATCTGACCAGTATAGATGAGGAGCGTTTATCCCTTCCATGGGGGGCGGCATGGAACCGGAAACAACAGCATCGATGTCTCCAGGCGAGATCTTTACGTCCTCCATCGCTGCTCTAACAGCATCATAAACCAGATCGATATAGTTGACGTCGTCCCTTCTTCCGTGTTTGGTCTGTCCTACCCCTATAATACCTACCTTTCTCGACATGACCACTATATAGCTTGAAATTATTTAATGGCTTTGGCAGATCGCCTTTTTTTCTCGCCGTTCTATGAGGACTACACCCGAGCTTAAGCTCAAAAATCAGAAAGGTTAAGTAGCGCAGGGATGATGCGCTGGTGAGAGGCAAAAGAATCATGGCTAAGGCGATAGTAACGGCCGCGATTACGGGTTCCATACACACGCCGAGCATGAGCCCCTATCTTCCCATTACGCCGGAGCAAATCGCTGAGAATGCGATCGGAGCCTATGAAGCTGGAGCAGCGATAGTCCATATCCATGTACGAGATCCTGACACGGGAAAACCCAGCTCCGACATGAACCTTTTTCGTGAGGTATTAACCAGAATAAAGAGCAGATGTGATGTGATCATAAATACGACCACGGGCGGCGGCTTGGGCATGACCACCGAAGAGAGGGTAAAGGCGGTTCCGACCTTTAAACCCGAGTTGGCATCATTTAACGCTGGCTCCATAAATTTCGGCCTTTTTGATATCCCCGATCGAATGAAGATAGAGGAGTGGAGATACTCTTGGGAAAGGCCATATCTAACAATGACTGAGGATTTCATCTTTCCCAACACCTTCAAATCTCTAAAAGAGTTTGCAAAGACTTTTGAGAAGAACGATACAAAGCCAGAGGCTGAGATCTATGATACCGCTATGATTAACAATGTGGCCTACCTGGTCGAGCAGGGGTACCTCAAGAAACCGGTCTACCTCCAGTTCGTTCTGGGCATCATGGGTGGCATGCCCGCTTCGGTTAAGAATCTTGAATTTCTGTATGAAACCGCCAGACGCAATTTCGGCGATGACTTTATCTGGTCGGTTTGCGCCGCGGGTCGCCATCAACTGCCGATGTGTACAATGGCATTGACCATGGGGGGCAATGTGAGGGTTGGCATGGAGGACAGCCTGTACGCTAGTAAAGGTGTAATGGCTAAGAGTAATAGTGATCAGGTGGAGAGGATCGTGCGCATAGCTCGAGAGTTGGGTTTGGGGGTAGCTGCTCCTGATGAGGCGAGAGAGATATTAGGGCTCAAGGGTCTGGACAAGGTGAGCTGGTGAGTCTATGAAACATTTTGAAGATTTCGAACTTGGTGAGAAGATAATGACCAGGGCGAGGACTGTCACCGAAGCGGATATCGTAAACTTTGCCGCTATTACCGGGGACTGGCATCCCCTTCACACCGATGCCGAATATGCCAAGAAAACTCAGTACGGGGAAAGGATAGCCCATGGGATGCTGATTCTCTCTTTGGCCAGCGGGCTTTTTTCTCCTGAGCATATTCTCAATTGGGCGTTTATCGCGTTTTATGGTATGGATAAAGTGAGATTCGTGGCGCCTACCAAGATCGGCGACACCATCCATGTAGAGCTGGAAGTCATCGACAAGGAGGATAAGGGACGAGGTGGCGTAGTAACTTTTACTGAGCGGGTCAAAAACCAGAGGGGAGAGGACGTAGCAGTTTGCATGATGAAGGTTATGATCGCTAAGCGGCTTGAGTGAAAGCGTGAAAGTCTATAAAATATCGGTGGAGTCCCCCTACCCAGTCATACAGCCCGTCAACTTATTCTTATTGGCCGGAAATGATTTGATCCTGATTGATAGCGGTGATGGGACGAGTTACTCCATGAAGAAATTATCCGATGGATTGGAAAGGCTAGGTTTTGATTTAAGCGATATCTCGATGATCATCAATACCCACGAACACATCGAGCACTTTGGAGGCAATGCTGCCATTAAAGAAGTTTCCGGCGCCGAGATATTGGCCCATAGATTGGCGATTCCTTTTATAGAAGATATGAGAAATCAGGTAACACCGGAGAATGAGCTGAAAGATCTGCCGGTGGAGGTTTCCCAATTCGTAAAAATCAGATCTGAAATGTATAAAGACCTGAAGACAGCTAGAGTCGACACAGGGTTGGAGGATAACGCGATCCCTGTAGGCGATTTTATACTCAGGATTATACACACGCCTGGGCACGCAAGGGGGCATATCTGCATATACGAGGAAGAGGAAGGGACGCTATTCACGGGCGATCTGATCACGGGCAAGGGGACGCCATACGTCGGAGCTTTGCCCTCGCAATACGGAGATATGGCGGATTTTTTAGACTCTCTTCGCCGTATAAAAGATCTCAGAATTAGACGGTTGCTTCCATCTCACGGTGAGGAGTTAAAAGATCCATATAAAAGGATTGAAGAGACGATGCAAAGCAAGTTGAGGAGGGAGAGAAAGGTGCTACAAGTTTTAGATAAGGGAAAAAGCCTTTCAGAGATCGTGGATCTAACCTATGAAGAGAGGGTGCTGCCCTATTTCGCCTATGGAGAGGTTCTCGCCTATCTTGAGAAGCTTATGAATGAGGGCAGGGTGAAAAAGAACGAACGCTACGAATTGGTAGTAAAATCCAACTAGATCTCAAAGTCTCTGGGAAGGCTTAAATATTTTAAAGAGGATGGCACGTTATGAGAAATGGGATGGGTATAGTGGCCTCACTTATGAGGCGAGTAGCCTGGGGGTGATATTGAGATGGAAACGAAAGAATCCTATTCCAAATTTAGGGATGAGTGGGGCATTAGGCCAGTGCCCCCTTTGCCCAATAAGCCCATATACAAAATAGTGATGGAGGGCGCTAAAAAGTGGCCAGAAAAAGATGCTTTGATCTGTTTGGGCAGTAGGTTAACTTATAAGGAATTGGATGAACTTTCCAATAGGCTAGCATTTGCTCTGGCAGATAGGCTCGGGGTCAAAAAGGGCGATAGGGTGGCGACTATGTTGCCCACCTGCATCCAGCACACGTTGGTATTTTTCGCTGTGAATAAACTCGGAGCTATCCACGTGCCCTGCAACGTGATGTACAAATCTCGTGAGTTGGAGCAGCAGCTGAACGATTGTGGGGCCAAGGTCTTCATCACGCTGAGTAGTTTTTTACCAATCGTAGAAGCGATCAAGGATAAAACCTCGGTAGAACACATCATCGTGACCAATATCGAGGATTTCGCTACTTTCCAAGAAGAAATCCCGCCCATATTCAAAGCGGAAAAAAAGGAGTTCCCAGGGACTCAACTGCTTTCGTTGTTAGAGGAGCCAGGCGAGCTCCCAGAAGTTAAAATCACTTCTTCCGAAGACCTAAGTTTGATCCTTTATACGGCAGGGACCACAGGTATTTCAAAAGGCGTCATGGGGGCGCATAAAAACGTATGGAGTTGCGTGCATCCGACCAAATACATTTACGATTTTGATGAAGAAGATGTAAACCTGCAGATCATGCCAATGTTCCACTGCTCGGGATATTGCCTCGTACAGCTCCCCATCCTGTATTCGGGTGGGACTTCGGTGTTGGTGCCATTTTTTGATGCGAAGAACTGTTTAAGATGGATACAAGACCATAGAGTAACCCGCATATTCGCACCGCCCACCTTCTTCGTAGGCTTGATGAATGCCCCGAAAATCGGGAGTTACGACCTCTCAAGTCTTAAGACCACCCTTTCCTGCGGAGCTCCCCAACCGCCCCCCGTAAGGGAAGAATGGAAGGGGATAACCGGTCTGGGTCTTTTCGATGGGTACGGGTTGACTGAAACGATGTGTCAAGGAGGCTCGGTCGTAAGCATGCCCAATAAGTACAAACCTGAAGCCATCGGCTCGGCGTTCAATTCCGAGGTAAAAATCGTGGATGAAAGAGGCAAAATCGTCCCCCATGGCACCGTGGGAGAGTTCATGTTCCGGGGGGATGGCGTCGCAAAGGGCTACTGGAGAAAGCCAGAAGAAACGAAGAGAACTTTCCTGGACGATGGGTGGGTTCACACCGGAGATTCGGGATACATGGATGACGAGGAGTTCATGTATTTTGTCGATCGCTATAAGGATCTAATAGTCGCTTCTGGCTACAATGTTGCCCCTGCCGAGGTGGAGGGTGTACTGATGAGCCACCCCGCGGTGAAAGAGGCCGGTGTTGTCGGCGTACCTGACCCGTATCGGGGTGAAACCGTCAAGGCGTTTGTCTCCCTTAAGGAGAAGTATAGAGATAAAGTCGCTCCAGAAGAGCTCATCGAGTTTTGCAAACGGAATATGGCCGCATTTAAGGTACCGAGGGAAATAAGGTTTATAGGCGAGGTCCCAAAGAACCCTGTGGGGAAGATATTGCGACGAAAACTGAAGGAGATGAGCTGAGATGTCAGTAGAGGGATACCACTCGATAGTAAAAAATTGAAGGTGAAAACTAGCAAGAGTTTTCGAATTATAGTATTTTGCAAAATCTGATATAATCAGAGTCCTAACCTATTTATATGACCAACCCCATTATAATCGATGCATCATGAAAGGGGATCGGATCACTATCAAAAACGCAGGGGAGATAAGGGCAAGTTTGAAGAGCGAGAAGGATGAGGAGGCAAAGATAAGGCTCATCTTCCTCAACCTTATAGCGAACCTTAAGATCAGCTTCGAAAAGGCCTGTAGGGCAGTTGCTATAGCTGAATCAACGGGATATCTATGGATAAGGCAGTGGAACGAGGAAGGATATGAAGGGATAAAAACCAAAGATGATAAAGGAGGAAGGCCACCAAAACTATCCGACGAAGATCTCAAAAGACTCAAGCCAATGCTTAAGGAGAAGGAGTACTGGACGACGAAGGAGGTGAAGACGCTCATAAAGGAGAGATTTTGGGTAGATCTCTCAGAGGCTCAGATAATCAGGATACTGAGGAATAAGCTGAAAATGCTCTTCTCTAAACCCTACCCTCAGTATAGAAAGCCAGCGAATGCGGAGATACTCTTGGAGAACCGGCTTGAGCTCACACTTTGCTGAAAGAGAAGGGACTGAAGAAAGAGGATATCGCTATAGGGTTCATAGATGAGACAAGGCCCCAGAACACCGCCAATACGGTGAGGGTATGGAGCTTCAAGAAGGTAAGGAGCATAAAGAATTCAACGAAGTTTAAAGCGAATACAGTGGCTTTTTATCCAATAGAAGGGGTACCAGTAGAAGCGTTTCTAGAAGATTCAAAGGCCAACTCTATAGCAGCCTTCCTTGAAAGGATAAGAGAAGCGAATAAGGGATACAAGGCCGTGGTAGTGATCCTGGATAACTTTTCGAGCCACAAGTCTAAACCTGTGAGGGAGAAGGCAATGGACATGAGTATTTACCTCATTTATCTACCCGTCTATTCGCCTGACTTGAACCCCATCGAACAGATATGGAGGGGCGTAAGAAGGGAGCTCTCCCTAGCTTTTGCGGGGAGTCTTGATCGGATGAAAGAGGTG
>DACJ01000062.1 GCA_002494765.1 Euryarchaeota archaeon UBA186 | reverse complement strand
TGATCTTTATTCTGTGTCGCTCTGCAGCCTCTTTCAGGATTGTTTCGCAAAGCTTTTTATTCTCTTCCTTCCTAAACATTCTGTACCTATATTTCGGGCACCACTCGAAGTGGTACAGGCTCTGGCCAATGCTATGGCTACCCCTAACTAAAGACATCATAACCTCCTTGGCAGGATTCCAAAGCGCCGCTAGGCGCGCCCTGCCTAAGGTGGATAATTTTTCTGCAGAAAAAACCTTATGAAATTACCAGTGACTATGAGCAATTCATCTACGCCCTAAAGGGCGGAGATTTCTTGCTCATAAGGTTAAAATATTTTCTGCGCTTCGACGGAAATGGATCGATTAAATGAGTGTCATGTAAACGGTTCACTTTGCCCAATAGTCGCGGCTCGTCTACGGGTTCGGCATTTAAGTATCGTCAACGACGACCCTGAATTCTACGACAACCATAAAATACTCCCTCTACATACCACGCTGATGATCTTTAGATTGGAGTGCGCCCTTATAACCTCAAGACCAGTGAAAAAAGAAGAGGAAAAAAGATTGAAGCGTCTTATAGAGCCGCTACTCGAGAAGGGGGCTCCCAAGGGAGAGGGTTGCTCATTGGACCTCTTCTCAATAGGGGGCAGTCGTATAGAGGTAAAGCTTTCTTCTGGCAGATACGTAAGACCTCATAGCGCGATTTTGAGGATAAAAAACCTCATCTCGAAAGAGCTTGGAAAACAAAAGATAGGCATTAGAGGATTGGATATGACATCCTATAAAGCCGAGATCGGTCTTGAAAAAGAGCCGTTGCATCCCTTTGGAGTTCCATTTGCCGATCTAGAATTCAAGGGTTTGACCTGCTGCATCTCCTTTAAGGGGCTGGACGAGCAGGGGTTGGAGAAGGGCTACCCGGATAGGATAATTGCCCTGATTCAGGAAAAGGTGAAATTCCAATATTATGGGGGGAAGGGAGAGTATTGGAAGCTGCTGTGGAAGAGCACTGAGAAAAAAGGGTTGTGGGACAAAGACCCATCAGAGGAAATGGTCAGATTAAACTGGATCAAGCAGGGCCCATCAAAGGGAAGGTGGTTTTTCTACCCTCCCGCCGCTTCAGTGATAAAGGCAATGGAGGATCTCGCTGTAAGGGAGGTTCTCGCCCCTCTAGGATTCTCGGAGGTCATATCACCCCACGTAGTGCCCTTTGAGATATGGATAAAGACGGGGCACATGGAAGGAGTGCCAGGAGAGGTCTACTACGTGTCGGAACCATCCAGCAGGGACCCTGATGAATGGTCCACATTCTCGGATCTGGTAAAGATCACAAAGACCGTTCCAGACTTTAGCGGGCTCGTCACAAAACCCGTAGGAGGGATAACCTACGCTCAATGTCCTGTGATATACTGGTCACTTGAGGGTAAAACTCTGGATCCGGAGCAGTTGCCGATAAAGGTTTTCGACAGAAAGGCCGTCTCTTGCAGATATGAGAGTGGTGGGAGACATGGGATCGAGAGGGTGGACGAGTTTCATCGAATAGAGCCGGTATTCATCGGCACCAGGGAGCAGATGCTGTCCTTGAGGCGTGAACTGATCGAGAGATTTTACCACGTTTTCGAGAAGATCCTGAACATCGATTGGAGGGCCGCCTGGGTTACCCCCTTTTACATGCAGCAGGCGGGCGAGTTCATCGAAGAGGAGGAGAGGGAAGAGCAGATCCCAGAAAAGATATCGGAGATAGATCTGGAGGATAGGGATAAAGGCACCATAGACTTCGAATCCAGGATGCCCTACAGGGAGGGGTGGCTGGAGTTTCAGAACCTCACGATAGTCGGCGATAAGTACACGAAGGCATTCAGGATAAAAGCTCCAAAGGAGGAGCTTTGGTCCGGTTGTGCTGGGATAGGCTTAGAGAGATGGTGTGCCTCTTACCTGGCTCAAAAAGGGCTCGACCCAGAGAAGTGGAATCTCAGAATCGAGGATCTGAAGGAGCCGATAAGATTTCTATAATCAGATCTCTATTTCGAGATCCTTTTCCACTTTCGTTATGGTGTCCTCCATCACCTTCTCGATATCGATGCCCTTTTCAACGCAAAGCGTTAAGCCAGCAGCGCAGATGTGGGCGTTCATCTCGTCCTTCAGTCTCGACATCTTAGCTATGGCCCCCTTCACATCGAAGCCATCATGTTCCGCCAGCATGGCAGCGATTATCTTGACCAGGTCCTCATTTTTCCCGTTCCCCAGTTCCAGCAAGTGTTTTGATGGCTTGAAGGTCAGTGGCATTTTTATACCATCTTGATCAAAAGTCGGTTGTAGCTCCCCCCTCTCATCTTTAGCCAAAAGATCAGTGGAAAGTGCAATATCCACCAACCCCCTCATCTCCCCAGGTGTGAACCATCTCATCTCAATTGAGCCGATCATCTCTATATCCATCCTGCTCAGAGCTCTGCTCCTTTTCAAGTTGAATATGCACGATAGCATCTTCTTGAGTTCTTCATCAGAATTCATTAAACCTCCTTTATCAATCCTCTAAATATGCCGGGATTCAAATCCTTGAAAGAGCCGCACAGGTAAGCTCTCTTCACAAAGGGCGTGTGCCTCATCAACCTTTCGGCCGGGAAGCGGTAGTGCACCATGATCGTCGTCTCTATCCCCGTGTCCAATATCCGGCTTAAGAAGGGTTCCAGATCGCAGCGCAGAAGGCCCATAACGACCCTACACTCTTCGTCAAGATCAAGCGCAACTCCTATTGAATCGGAGAGATCGTTTGCTTTTTCAATCTCTTCAAATCCCTTCAGGTTTCTGGTGTTCAGAAAGGTCTTCTCCGCCCCCAGGATCAGGCAGTCCATGACATCGCTCGCATTTCTCGCCCCTATGTCGAGCCAGATATCTTTGCCCTCTCCGGCGATCGCCCTGATCGCGTCGAAGTCAGGCTCTCTTCCAAGATATCCATCCACGTCCAAGACATATAACGGCCCTGGAAGATCGCCTAGAAAATCCTTAGCATCCCCCCTTGCCGTCCAAGTGTCGAAAGCTAACAGCTTCTCCCCCTGCAGAGGGATCAAAGCGATCTTATCAGGGATGGCGTCAGGAATTGTTTCCCCCCCCTTCTCTTTGCATCGTCCCACTCGTTCAGGATCTTCACCGCTTCGGAGGCGCACCGGGCGCAATCCTCTTCTCCCACAATCTCAAACTCGTCCTTTTCCCTGTTTGCAAACACCGCACATATGGAACCAGCTCTAGCTCCGTAGATCTGCGATAGGGTAAAGAGGCAGGAGCACTCCATCTCAAAATTCAACACTTTCGCTCTCTTAAGATCCGATACTAAGCTATCGGCCATTGAAGACCAGTATCCCTTGTATCCAGGTCTAGCTTGCCCCAGGTAAAAAGAATCGGTCGAGGCCCCTATGCCCAGATGGTACTTTACGTTTAGATCCTCGCAAGCCTGTATCAGAGCCAGCAAAACCTCGTAGTTTGCTATAGCGGGGTACTCCTTTCTGACGTATTGGGAGCTGGTGCCCTCCATCCTAAGGGAACCGATGTTAATTACCATGTCCCCACAATCTATGTCCCCACCGAGTGCTCCAGTGCTTCCAACCCTTATGAACGTGTCGCAGCCTATCTCCAAAAGCTCCTCCACGGCTATTGCTGTGGATGGGGAGCCTATACCAGTAGAACAGGCTGATATTCCAACTCCTTTATATTTCCCATTGACGCTTCTGTACTCCCTATGGTGGGCTACCTCTTCATAAGAGTCCCACTGGGATGTGATCTTCAAGACTCTATCTGGATCCCCAGGCATTAGGACGTATCTGTGGAGATCACCCGGAGCGCAAGATATACGATACTGCTTATTCTCGACCATTGGATGTTCAGCCTTTATCATCTTTCGCCTCTGCTATCCAATTCCCCATCTTCTCAATATAGGAAGAAGTAGTTTTTTCTACCATACCCTCATCTTTCGACTCCCCCTCGACTCTGACTATGGGCTCGGTACCAGAAGGCCTTATAAGCACCCAACCATCGTCGAGATATGCCTTAACGCCATCTATAGTCACGTACTCCACCCCTTTTTCGGCGAAGTGTTTCTTGCTCTTCTCGACCACATAGCCCTTCAATTTGTCCGGACACGCTATCTTGCGTTTGCTCATATGGTATTTCGGCAGTTCCTTTAAGATCTCAGATATAGGGCCGTTTCTGGCTATGATCTCCACCATTCTGGCGCTGGCCATCCCACCATCCCTGCAGTACTGGAAGTCTGGAAATATAATCCCGCCGTTTCCCTCTCCGCCTATCGGGGAACCATGCTCCATCATCGCCCTCGCTATGGACATGGGCCCAACTCTCATCATCTTTACCTCTCCGCCGTATTCCTTAGCCACATCCTGTAGAACTGAAGAGGTGTTGACCCCGGTGGGTATAACCTGTTTTCTCTTTTCTGCCCCCCTTAAAGCCTCCCGAGCCAATAAAGCTAGGGAGTAATCACCTTCCACGAATTCTCCTTTCCCTGTGACGAAGATGGCTCTATCTGCATCCCCATCGTGCGCTATCCCCAGATCGAAATCGTTCACTTTCATGAAGGATACAAGATCCTGGATGTTATCCCTTATAGGCTCTGGATCCCTTCCCGGGAATGCCCCGTCTAAATTTCCATTCAGGGTTACCACCTCGCACCCCAGTTCTCTAAGAAGTTGGGGCGTGGTGAGAGCTCCAACCCCGTTTGCGCAGTCCGCGACGATTTTTAGGTTTTTCGATTTTATGAGTTTTCGGTCTACCTTCTTCTTTATCCCCTCTATGTACCCTTCCAGAGGATCGGCCCTGGAGAATCTGCCGATGTTGTTCCAATCCGCCAACTTTATCGCGTTAGGGGGGGGTAAGAACAGCGAAAGCTTGCCGGATATTGAGCGGTAGAGCCTTTCTACCTTGCTCTCCTCATCCTTCGCTATCTCTATCCCGCTATCCCCCAGCGTCTTGATGCCGTTGAACTGGGGTGGGTTGTGAGAGGCCGTGACTATAAGACCCCCAGCAGCGGATGTGGTCTTGATGTAGTGTTGTATAGCCGGGGTAGGAGCATACCCCAGGTCTACGACATTGCATCCCACACTGAGTAAGCCAGCGACGCATGCTTTTCTCAGCATCTCGCTTGAGAGCCTTGCGTCTGAGCCTATGACTATCTCTTTTTTTCCTTTTCGGTAAAGGGAGCCAAACGCCTGAGAAAGCTCCATGCAGAAGTTTGCGGTCAATTCCCTACCGACAATTCCCCTTATCCCATTAGTGCCGAAGAGCATACCCGGTAATCGCTGAGGGGTATTATCTTTTTTCTTTTTTGTGAAGTTGCAGGAAATTTGAACTGATCGGGATGAAGGCATGAGAGATCGGCAGACCGCCAAAGCTTAATTAGCCCATTTACATCTCACCATCGTTAGATGTTGCGGGTCGGCGTTCTCGCCTCGGGAAGAGGGACAGACCTCCAGTCCATCATCGATGCATCCGAGGCTAAAAAGACAGATGCCAAAGTCGTCGTCGTGATCAGCGATCATCAGGATGCATACGCCCTGGAGAGGGCGCGCAGGCATGGAATAGATGCGATTCACGTCGAGACAAGGGGAAAAAAGAGGGAAAATTACGAGGCGGAGATAGACGCGATCCTGGTGGATCGTGATGTGGGGCTCGTGGTAGGGGCTGGCTGGATGCGTATCTTAAAGCCTTTCTTCATCGATCGCTGGAGAGGGAAGCTTATCAACATACATCCTTCTCTGTTGCCCTCGTTTCCCGGGACCCATGCCCAGGCGGATGCGATCGGCTGGGGAGTAATGATTGCGGGTTGTACGACCCATTTCATTACCAGGGAAGTGGACAGGGGGCCGATAATCCTTCAAGCAGCCCTCCCGGTTAAAGTCACGGATACAAAAGAGTCGCTGGCTCAGAGGATCCTGGAGGTAGAGCACCAGATCCTCCCCAGAACCGTTGAGCTGTTGGCGCAGGGGCGCGTTAGGCTCGTTGATGAGAAGGTAGAAGTCCTGTCGGGAGACTCCTGGAAGGATCTGTATCCGACGATTCCGGGGGTTTTGTACAGCGAAGGATATTGAATTATAACGTCTAAAAAGTCGTTCCCCCTGAAACAGCGATCGTTCATGTAACTCGGCTTCTTATCGCATTTATCCTCAGCTACGGGCCCTAGCGCCTGTGCGCGATGGCATATATGATGACGCAAATCCCCACCACGACGAGGAAGAGCGGAAACCAGAAGGTCGCGAGCCTGTCGAGCCCGTGGAGTCCTATAAACATGAATATAAGCGCTAGAATGACTGGCCCTCCTAAAGACCTGCGGTACTCAGGTACGAACCACCTCGCCACATTGAGACAGAGGATGATCGCGCCTACGCCTAGAAACGCCCAAGCCCACCAGTTTTCGCCTACCATATCTGGATAGTTTATATGCCCCCAGATGATGAGGCCAGCCAGGATGAGTATGAGGCCCCAGCCTACGCCATAAAATGGATTGCCTCGATGTTTCTCGTGTTCTGTCCACTTCTCCTCTTTTTCGCTTTCTTTTTCGCTTTCTTTTTCGTCGATCATACTATTTTTATAGTTATCATTGATTACTATTTAAAGTGTCTCAAAATTCGTTCATGCTTCCCGACCCAGTTGAAGCTCAGGCTGAAGTGCTGGAGCGGTTGGTCGCGGGGTACGCGAAGACGGATTACGGAAAAGGCGTCGTAGTCGAGGATTTCCGGAGAATGCTCACCCCTACCGCGTATCAGGACTTTCTTCCATATCTCGAGAGAGTGAGGAGTGGAGAGTGGCAGGTGCTTCTCTCAGAGCCCCCGATAGAGTGGGCCATTACAAGAGGAACCACAGGTAAACGGAAGATGATTCCTCTGACGCCCGAGGATGTGGAGATAAGGCTCCAATGTGCGCCAAGAGCGGTCTTTTCATGGGTGGAGCGCACAGGTCAGGCCGATGTGCTGGATGGATACGTGCTCAACCTCGGATACCAATCTACCCTGAAAGGGGAGAAGGTTGGGCACAGCTCGGGCATCTACTCGAGATATGGAAAGAACTGGGGGAGGATGGTGCCGGATCAGGGGGAGATAGACTCTTTGCCGGACGATAGCAGTAGATTCGCTCTTATCTGGGATAGGGCTCAGAATAAAGAGATTACCATGTGTTGCGGCGTTACTCAACAAATGGTCAGATTTGGCTCATGGCTTCGAAGGAGCCAGCACACCCTGCCGAAGAAGGTCTGGAACGTGAAGCTCCTCGCCTGCACGAGCGTTGCTCACATCCACGATCGATACTCCTACCCCCTGCGTGCTTTGTACGGGCGGCATGTGGATATAGTGGAGATGTATGGGGCGACTGAGGGAATGTATGGGCAGCAGATGGATTCTCGACGGGGAATAGTTCCGAACTATGACTCCTACTTCTTTGAGGTTCAGCTAACCCGTAGGAGGCAGAAGATGCTCTATGAGCTCAGGAGCGGTGAGTGGGGGAGGCTCATCGTCTCATCTCCCGTGCTGCCGCGGTACCTCATCGGCGATATGATCCAATGTATAGGCATCGATGAGAATGGATACGGAAAATATTTTAGAGTTTGGAGAGGGCGCAGGAGAAAAGCGCCCGCTTCGTCATCGCCTTTTTGCCCGATATAGGGTCGCGGAGTTTGAGCGACCACGAAATATTTTTAAGTCAAATCCGTTCTTTTCGTCCATGGTTAAAATAGTGGTCCCTCACCCAGAGAAGTGTACATTTTGCAGATATTGCGAGCTCATATGCCCCTACTTCCACGAGCATGTGGTAAACCTGAGAAAATCGAGGATCAACGTTATAAGACCCGCCTATGATCTTTCGTTCCCCGTGACCTGTACCCATGGGTATGGGTGTGATAAGGAGTGCATAGATGCCTGCCCAGAAGGGGCGATAAGAGACGTTGACGGGATAGTCAAGATAGACGAGGACCTCTGCCTGGAGTGCGCCAGCTGCGTCGATGCTTGCCCCTTCGGAGCGATAAAGATCTACAAGGGAAAAGCCTGGAAGTGCGATTTATGCGGCGGCAATCCGAGATGCGTAGCCTTCTGTTCTCAAGGTGCCCTAACCTATGAAGATGGGGAAGAAGCGGATAAACAAATCTTCGAAGAGATGAAAAAAGTCGTGGAAGATTGGAGGAAAGACTATGTACTTCAATTATAGGATGCTCATCGTGGATCTAGACGAGAAGGAGATTTACACAGAAGAGCTCAGTAAAAAACTCCTCGAGAATACGCTGGGTGGTTGTGCCCTGGGTGCAGCTCTGCAGTACAAAAACCTAAAACCAAATATAGATCCGCTGAGCGGGGATAACGTTATAATAATAGCTCCCGGCGCCCTGACCGGAAGTTTGATCCCGACCGCCAGCAAGACCGCATTCTTCGCCAAGTCGCCCTTAACTAATGGGTGGGGAGAAGCGGTGGCAGGAGGGAGCATCGGCGTCGAGCTGAGGAGCTGCGGGTACGAGGCCCTTATGATAAAGGGTAAGGGCGATCAACCAGTTCAGATAAGGATAGAAAATGACGAGGCCGGGATAGAAGATACTGATCTTTGGGGCAAGGACACCTACGAATGCTCGGAAAAACTTAGCAGAGGCGGGTTTTCAACCGCTTGCATAGGAATCGCGGGAGAGAATCTGGTAAAGATTGCCTCGATCGAATGCGATGGGAGACAGACTGGCAGGATCGGGCTGGGAGCGGTTATGGGCTCGAAGAGGCTAAAAGCGATAGCGGTCAAAGGGAGTAGGGACATCGAGATGGCTGGCAAGAATATCGAAGGGATCGCCAGGAAATGGTATCTCAATCTTATAAACCATCCAAGCTATAAGGACGATACCAAATATGGTAGTGGGGAGTTTCTGGATTGGATGAACAGCGAAAGAGGGACCTTTCCCACGAAAAACTGGCAGAAAAGCGTATTCGAAGACAGAAAAGAGATAGATCCATATTACTGGGCCCCCAGGTACTCGGTAAAAAATAATGCCTGTTTCTCCTGCACTAAGCCATGTGGCAAGATGTTTACCATAAAAGAAGGAAAATACGCTGGAACTAAAGTGGATGGTCCTGAATACGAGACTTTATACTCTCTGGGTGGGGAGGTCTGCAATTCCGACATAGAGGTTCTTGCGAAGGCAAATGAATTGTGCGATAGATATGGCCTGGATACGATTTCCACTGGCGTCACTATTGGATTTGCCATGGAGCTATACGAGAGGGGGATTTTAACCAAGGAAGATGTCGGATTAAAGCTGAACTTCGGAGATGGGGATGCTTTACTGGAGATGATAAGAAAGATAGCCTACAGGGAGGGGATAGGCGACACCCTGGCCGAAGGCAGTGCACAGGCGGCCAGGATCATCGGGAAAAATGCTGAAAGATACGCGATCCACGTTAAGGGGCTAGAACCCCCAGCCTACGATGCGAGAGGGTTAAAAGGCATGGCCCTGGCTTTTGCGACCTCGCCGAGAGGTGCATGCCATCTGCGTTCTGGATTTTATGGGCTCGATCTGACGGGCAAGTGGTGGAAATTTGAGAATGTGGATAGATTCTCTACAGAGGGAAAGGGAGAAGCTGTAGCTACGATGGAGGATGTGATGTCCCTTTACGATACCTTAGGAGTATGCAAATTCTCCAGGCATGTTTACCTGGTGGAAGGTTTACCCGAACTGGTCAAGGCGGTTACCGGTCTGAAGTTTTCGGTGGAAGAGTTATTGCACATCGGAGAAAGAACTAACTGGATCAAGAAATTGATCAATTTAAAGGAAGGGTTGACGAGAAAAGATGATTCTCTACCGCCAAGGATGACGGAGGACGAGATAAAAGAGGGACCTTCAAAGGGAAGTAAAATTACCGTTGAAGAGTTGCAAATAATGCTCGACGACTATTATGCTGCAAGGGGTTGGGATTCGGAAGGTAAACCAAATGAAGAGCAGGTAAAAGAGGTGGATGCGCTCTAGAACTTCTTGGATAAGTTAGCAGGCCAGGTAAACCCTCAGGAACTCGTCCCACTGGTGATCGACCGCAAATCCAAGGAAACCAGATTCGCCATCGTAATACTCGAAGTACTCCCATGAAGATGCGGGGAAATATATGGAGAGGCCATGGGAGTCGATAACGGACCCTCCTTCAACCCAGACGGAATCGCTGTGTCTTTCGGCTATCATGCTCCTCCCTATCTCTACCATCAATTCAGAGCAACAGCTGCCCAGGTTCTCATCCTCCGAGAGGAGTTCACACAGGTGGTATAAATCCACGTAATACGGGTAGTAATAGCTCTGAACCTGGCACCTCGCCTCTTTTATAAATGGCTTGATCTCATCGATGTTTGAGATCATGAGTTGGGCGAGTTCATCGATACGGAGCGTTAGTTCATCCATGCGGGAGATATCAACAGCTGAAATCGTCGTGTCCATTGCATCCCCATAATACTCGTCATACTCCTTAACTATCTTCCTGGAGAGTGTTCCAGGGCTCATATGGTGATCTTCCTCCAACGCTTTCAGCACCTTATAATACGGCAGACCGTCACCTGGCACGACTTCCTGAGATGCCACCATATATGATGCTATATCCGTCAAATCATATGCAAGTTCGACCATTCCCATCAGGCAGGCGTCGAATATTATGATCTCCAATCTCTCATCCCCCACCCCCTCCTTTAGGGCTTCTATGAGCTCACTATGGGAGAGAAAGTCGTGATCCGTATCATCCTGGGCTATTCCCCTGCTCTCGTTGCCCTGGTATTCAGTTATGCCCGACCCATGATCCCATATCACCAGCGCATAATTATCCGCGGGGTAATTCCTCATGGACCACTTTATGAAGTTGGCCAAAACCGCCGGATCGCCCATGTTGGCCTCATATCCCTGCCAAACCTCCTCATGGGCGAGCAGCGGGGAATTGATGGAATAGGGGTCATCATCCCCCTTTACCTTAGTTAAATGTGTGTCCCCCGAATCAGGTCCGTCATATAATACCAGAACGTTGGTTTTAGTCGGGTCAGCGTGCTCCATCTCGTTCATGTCAATTAACCCCACATCGTTGAGGTTGTTATCTGCATCGAGATAGACCATGAAGGTCCAGTGGTCCTCCCCCGTGAACCAGATGGGAGACCCAACGGGAATATACAGTAGAGAAAAAGCCACCGCAAACGCGATCGTGAACATCCCGCTTTTCGAATTCATTATATATCTATATATCCCCCATGGTATAAACGTTTTATGAACGGAATGAGGTGTAGAGCCCGGAAAGAATTTCTGGGAAACTGACACCCCTGATAAGAATTACCATGCCGAACTACAACCCCGCTCCCTTCCTTAGCGTTTCAGCCAGGTCTGTTTTTTCCCAGGTGAAGTCCGGATCCTCCCTGCCGAAGTGGCCGTAGTTCGTAGTTTTCCTGTAGATCGGTCTTCTCAGGTCCAGCTGCTCTATTATCTCGCCCACGGTAAGGCTAAAATGGTTCTTTGTGAGCTCCACTATCCGCTCCACCGGAACCCTGTTTGTCCGGAATGTGTCTATCATTAAAGATAGTGGTTCTGAACTTCCAATCACATAGGAAATCTGAATCTCGCACCTGTCTGCAAGACCCGCGGCAACGATGTTCTTTGCTATGTATCTTGCCATGTATGAGGCGGATTTGTCCACTTTTGTGGGATCTTTTCCGGATAACGCCCCTCCTCCATGCCCTCCAACGCCCCCGTAGGTGTCCGCAATTATCTTTCTCCCCGTGCAACCCGTATCAGCTATGGGCCCTCCTATGACGAACCTCCCAGTGTTGTTTATGAAATATCCGGTATCGGCGTCGAGCCACTCTCCACAAACGGGCTTTATCACCTTTTTCATTATGTCCGATCTGAGCTCGTCCATTGTTATATCGGGGTCGTGCTGTGCCGCAACCACAACCGAGTCAACTCTTTTAGGGGTTCCATGATCGTACTCCACCGTAATCTGGGATTTTCCGTCCGGTCTCAGATAGGGGATCATCTTCTCCTTTCTGACCTCTGAAATTTTTTTCGTCAGTCTGTGTGCGAGCAGTATTGGCAAAGGCATGAACTGAGGGGTCTCGTTTGTTGCATATCCAGACATCATCCCCTGGTCTCCTGCACCGAGTTCTTTGTCTTCTAAGTCAACGCCCATTGCGATATCGGAGCTCTGTTCATGTATCGCTGTGAGCACGCCGACGGACCGGTAGTCAAATCCATACTCGGGCTTGGTGTATCCCACATCCTTCAGTACGCCTCTGACGACCCTCCCCACATCCACATAGGCCCTGGTTGTGATCTCACCTGTCACGATGATAAAGCCCATTCCTGCCATGGTTTCGCACGCTACCCTCGCCTCGGGGTCGCCCTTTAACAATTCGTCCAGAACTGCATCGGATATCTGATCGCAGACCTTGTCCGGGTGACCCTCCGTCATGGATTCGGAGGTAAACAAAAACCTTCCCGCTCTCAACTCATCGCCTCTTTTTACCTAGCTGATCACAGAGAAGAAACTCTCTTTATATAAATTTTGATGAGGCACCCATACCTCAGTTTTCACTTTTTAGGCACATAATACTAGACGTCTAGTTCCAATTTTTTAATGATGTCTTTTTGCTTCCTGGATATTTCAGATGCGATGAAACTTTCGTCCTGCAGAGATATTGTAAAAATCGGAAGTTTTTTAGGGTTAGATGCGTATATAAAAACAGTGATAAACATGAAAAAAGGAATGAGTAGAAATTGGGTGCTAGCCGTGATAGCTGGGATCTTAATTGCTATTCCTGTGATCCCCATTGTGCAGGCATTAGACGATGTTCGGACAGATGAAGAAGAGGAAACAGTTATCGAAGTCTGGACAGATGAAGCGAGCTATTCGAGCGAAAAGCCCATAATTGTCCTCGTCAAGAATGTTGGGGATGAAACTATAACAATAGATAAAATTGGGATTGAGAGAGCAAATAAAGACCCCAAACCGATTGCACCCCCAGAGCCTGATTATCCCCCTGAGCCTACACGGTTCTCCTATCCTTCTGAGCCTCTATCGATCTATTATGATGACTATAATGAATATTTGAGGGAACACGAAGAGTGGCGGTACGAATGTGATAGAATAGATTATGAATATAAGGAGGATTATGAGAGGTGGGAATACGATTGCAATAAAGTAAGAGAAGAATATGAGAGTACTCCAGAGTATAAAGAATACGCGAGAAAATACAGAGAATGGGTACACAGAAATATTCTGTATAGTCTCAGCCCAGGCGAAACTTTAGATCCAGGTAAAGAAAAATCCTACACCTGCTGGGAGACCAGGGATGAGGAGCATCGTGGCTATAATTATACAGTTATAGTAAAAGTATCTTGGAAAGAAGAATTCGCACTATTAGAAGTGCTGCGCTTAGATAATTTATTGGAAAAGTTGGGCTTGGAATGTCCTGAGGGGCCAGGATTTAAAGAGCCAGAGAAATGGCCGGGATCCGTCACCGATGTAGTCCTTATAGTCTCTACGAATTTCCGTAATGATCCAAGCGCCATATCAGGTAGCATACCAATCTTCGCGGCTTATCTCATTGAGATCATTCCCATTTTACTAGATTTCACGGAATGGGCTATGGGGGGCGGGTGCATATCCCAGGAGGATGCTGCGTACAGCGACTTTTATCTGGAATAACAAAAATTTGTAGAGTCCGTGCCAGGATTTTATCACAATCCTTGACCCATTTTTTATATATTATGCTTGTAGCTATCAAAAGTGGAAGCATCAGCCAAAGAGCCTTAAAGAAAATTTTTAATACTTTTGAGAGCTTACCTACTCGTATGGCAGTTAAAAATGTAAAACGGCAGATAGATATGGTTCCAACAAAGATAAAAAAAATGTCTGCCCAAATAGAAGAGCACAATACGATTCTGTCCGAGATAAAGAACGAATATCCAGAATTAGAACGGTTAATCAAAGATTTGCAGGCAAAACCGATCGAAACAAAGGAGGATGTGAGCAGGATTGCAGGCGAACTGGGAACGTTGAGATCGAGAATAAACGATTTCGTCAAAAACTCAGCAGCACTAAAAAAATCGGTGTCTAAAATTGACAAAAACTTCAATGCATTGCTCAAGGCGACAACCAAGGCGGAATCCGCAGCAATCAAAGATCCTTGAGCATCCTAAATGGATTTATTTCTTCCATCACCATAAAGAGGTGAAGTTGGATGAGGTTATGGATTATCTCTAGAATAGGAGGATGAAAGATGGAAGCCATCAATGTTGAAAGATTGGTTAAAAAATATGGGAATAATGAGGTGCTCAAGGGCATAGACATGAGGATAGATGAAGAGGAATTTTATGCTCTTATGGGGCCAAATGGTTCTGGAAAAACCACCCTGGTTTCGATCATCGCTTCTGTGAGATCTCCGACAAGCGGGAATGTAAAGATTTACGGGAAAAAACCCGATAATGCAAAGGAGCTCATGGGGTATGTGCCTCAAGAGAATTTCTCATCCCCCATGCTCACTGGAAGAGAAAATCTGCTCTACTTCGCCGGCATCCTTGGTTATTCGAGAAGCGGTGCAAAAAAGCTGGTGGACGAGATATTAAATAAAATGGGGTTGAGCGAAGATGCCGACAAAAGAGTTTCCAGGTACTCGGGGGGGATGAGGAAGAAGCTGGAGGTCGCTACAGCGCTTTTCCCCGGCGTAAAGATCCTGATATTGGACGAGCCGACCACTGGTTTAGATCCATCGGCGAGAAGGGAGTTTTTCGGTTTGATCGAGGGGATGAAGAAAGGATTGACCATTTTACTCATCACCCATATCGGCGCTGACGCTGAGTTAGCGGATAGAGTCGGTTTGATGGATAACGGAAAAATAATAGTGGAGAACTCACCTGAAGGATTGAAAAAAGGAAGTGGTCTGGAGAACGTGTTAAACGTCGAAACGCCGATAAAGAGCGAGAAGGTCGCAGGCGTCCTGAGCAAATTCAGCGAGGGGAGAGTGCTGGAGACGGAGATGGGATACAGGATATATAACAAGGAGCCAGAAAATATAACACCGGAGATAGTACGCGTGCTCGATGGAATTGACTGTAAAACTACCAAGATCGAGATCATAAAACCCTCTCTCGAGGACGTCTTCTTCAAACTCACCGGAAAATCGATGGTTGTGAGTTAATGAGACAGGTAGCAGTTGTAATGATCAAGATGATCAAAGAGCTCCTGAGGGAGAAGGTCGCTTTATTCTGGATAATAGCCTGGCCTATCCTCTGGGTTCTGATGGCCTGTGTTATCTTTACGAGGGGTCTCCCAGAGGATGTCGTACAATATGCTAGAGGCTCGAGCACCATTTGCATGATGACATTTGCGTTGATGATAGCTGGAATGACCAGTATTCCAGGGAGTATCGCTGATGACAGGGAAAGGGGTCTGCTCTCGAAGTTGAAATCGATGCCCATAAGGCCGTGGAAGGACATCACCGGCAGGATCCTGGGATTATTAGTTTTCTCAGCTTTGGCCGTTATCCTTGTAGCGCTGGTGGGCTATGCCTGTGGTGCGAGATTTTCCTTCACTTTTGTGAAGATCGGGCAATCGTTCGGTTTCTTTCTTCTCATCCTGCTCACCTCAGCTGGCATAGGAATGCTGGTTGGAACCTTCATCAAGAACGTGCAGGGAGCCATAATGACCGGGGTCGGGATCTCCGTCGTGACGGCCGCTATTTCGGGTGTGATGTCGCCCTATTCGAGTCTTCCACCATGGCTTCAACAGCTCGCCAGGGTCTATCCGATTTCCTCGGCCAACTCCTCGGTCCTCTATCTTCTAGCCAATGGGGAGGAGGCAGCGGGTTATAACCCTTTGATGGGGGGCCGAATCGCTCTCACCATGATTTTATCGGTAGCGATCTTCATCGTGGGCATTATCATCTATTCAAAACTCTGTTGGAGACGGGAATAAGCAAAAAATTTATCTACCCCATTCAGACTATGCCAACGTGAAACGTAGCTCTAGAGTTTGGAAAAAGAAAGGCAACATGCGCTGGAAATGGCGAAAAAAGAGAATGAAGAGAAGACTGAGAGCTCAGAGAAGAGCTAGAGCTTAAGGGGGCATGGGGTAGTGGGATCCTCGCGGGCTCCAGTTATCAGGGGTATGATTTGCGACGGGTTTGCTGACTTCAAAAGAATGATGATTAACTGGAGCGATGACCCCTCAGGAAGAAACCCGCTGACCTGGGTTCAAATCCCAGTGCCCCCACTAGAGGCTTTTAATGGCTAAGAGAAGAAGACTGAAGAGCAGCATAAGATCATCATCCAAGTCCTTAGAAAGAAGGTTGATGGAGAGGGGCAGAGCTCTAAGGCAGGACCCTACACTGATATTGCCCATATGCCACGGGGCTTGTAGAAGGTGCGCATTCGATTCCTTAAGAAAAAAACTCCCCCTCTTGAAAAACATGGATGAGCTCAGGGTAAGGAAAGAAGCCAACAGGAAAAATCTGATCGGGGCTGTGGCAGGAACTATATCGCTAACCTTTGATGAGAAGGCCCCCTATCTGATGATCGCGCACATGCCACAAGGGGATGTGAGCTATGCTTTAAAGGGAAAGGCGGATCAAGACCTGCTCATCGGCATCCAATATTATGATGATCCTTTTCTAAGGTTGTTTGCCTTCAGGAATATGGCGAAGAGAAAGAAGCTCCACATATACTCGTGGGGTAACCTCATAACCTGTAGCGATATCACCGATCCCCCCAAAGAGTTCATCGAATGGGTGAGCAAAAAGTACGAGATTGAAGGAAAGGATATAAAGGTCAGGTGGTCGACGACGGAGCTTGAGTTTGGAGATGAGAGGAGCAAAGCCAAAACCAATACCATATCAAAATTTCTACAGTACACCGCTCTTCCGGAGTTAGAAACCATCGAGGTGAAGGTGGATATTCTCAACTGCAAAACCTCGTGTGATCGCTGCATTATGGACGATTTAGATCCCGGTTACGCTAGCTACATAAAGGGAGAAATAGACGACTCAGAGTTGTTTAAAAAGTATAGAGAAGAGCTGAAGACCATGGCCCCTGAGAGAGACTTCTTCATATCGGAGAACGACTGCTATGGGGGCGACAGAGATCTATTTATCTCAAGCCTGGGACCCAATGAGGTAGAGAAGATAGCTCTTAATGTCGGATTGAAGCGCGGCATTTACATAGATAAGGGCACCTCTTCCAAGTTGATAGAAGCGATTTGGGATGAAAGCAAAGAGGACATGGTAATGGCAGTCGTGGGGGACAGCTCTCTGGCAAAGGAAGTGCTCTCCCTCAAAACTGGTAGCTCTTCGGATCGTTTGGGGAGAGGGTACTTTATGAGAAGGGTCAAGGAGATAGGCGCTAAGTTACCCACTTATAAAAAATTGCCGAAAGTCGCTTTGGTCGCGGACGAGATAGCGAGAGCCTATAAAGCCGATGGAGAATCGCTAGCTCTTGGGGTGCTGGAGGGTTGGATGAGAAGGGGCGAGGACACGAAAGTGAAAAGCGTCATTAGGGCGTTCTTACTGGCTTTAAATGCCGAAAAAGGGAGCGATTGGCGATTTAGCCAGATAGAGATGGAGCTTGGAGAGTATCTTAGGGGACATGCTCAAAATCTGCTGGAGAGTGAAGGGGATGAATATGACTCGGTGTTAAAAGAGATGGTAAGGGAGACGGGAGTGACGGAGGAGATCTCATGATTTTTTCGACTCATAATTTAATCATAGAGGAGATATAATTAGAATGTTAGGTGTAATAGGTTCGGGGAATGTGGGCACGGCGCTTATAAAAGGAGCCGTTGAATCGAACTCCGAGATAATTGCTTCGGACGTCGACGAGGATAGGCTCAAGAATCTCCGGAAGGAGTTTGGGGTGGAAACCACAACCGACAACGTGAAGGTTGCGAGGAAGGCGGATATAGTGCTATTGGCAGTCACGCCGCAAATGATCGGGCATGTGCTGAACGAGATAAAGAACGAACTAAAGGGCAAACTCCTGATCTCCATTGTGGCTGGAGTTGACACGTCCTTCATCGAGTCGATCATCCCGAAAGGAACACCAGTGATAAGGGCCATGCCAAACATCGCTGCGATGGTGGGTGAGGCGGCAATTGCGCTTTCAAGAGGACAAAACGGTAACAAGGAGCATTACGATGTGGCCAAAGAGATATTTGAAAAAGTGGGAAGAGTAGTAGAGGTGGAAGAGGACCTTATGGATGCCGTGACGGGGCTAAGCGGGACAGGCCCTCTATACATATTCATGATGGTTGAAGCTCTCTCGGATGCGGGGGTTAAGGCAGGTCTCCCAAGAAAAGTATCCGATGCGCTTGCCATACAGACCCTATATGGCTCTTCCAAGATGGTCAGGGATCTCGGTCGGCACCCCGCCGTCTTGAGAGATCTGGTCACCTCGCCGGGGGGAACGGCGATATCCGCTCTTCACAGTTTGGAAAAGGAAGGGTTCAAGGCTAGCCTGATGGAGGCTGTGGAAGTCGCGACTAAAAGGGCAGGCGAGCTTGGTAAGAAGTTTGAACGGCGGCAATCGCTGCAGGTAGAGGATAAGCCTCTAACTCCACAAGTTCGGCGAAAAATTAAAGAGTGAAAAGTTATTTTAAGGTCTTCACAGAGAGGTGCAAATGTCAATCTGGTTTACCGAACCGTCGGTGGGTGCTCTAAACCTAAGCAGTGTTGGGACCATGGTTCAGCACCTGGGCATCGAGTATACGGAGGTGGGCGATGATTATATCAAAGCGAGAATGCCCGTCGATGAGCGTACTGTACAGCCGGCCGGAAAGCTTCACGGCGGGGCAACCGTAACTCTTGCCGAGACCCTCGGGAGCGTCTCAGGTTATATGTGCGTGGACCCCGTAAAAAATTACTGCGTCGGAATGGAGATAAACGCGAACCATATCCGACCAGTGGAGGAGGGTTTTGTCTATGGCACATCCAAGCCCATTCATCTCGGCAAATCGTCCCACATATGGGAGATCAAAATCACTAATGGAGACGGGAAGCTTGTCTGCATCGCCCGGCTAACGCTGGCGGTTCGCGATATTTGAGAGCACCCATGAGGCTGACGAGTAAGGCAACAGCACCGGGATGAATCAAGTTATTAACTCTAAGAAAATATTTATTAACTAGGGGTTTCTTATCCTCTGAAGAGGTACCACCAATACCCGGTGAACCGTCATACGGGATCTCGAGACAGTAGTTGAAAGATGGCAGAAATCGGACAGATGGCAAATGAGCTCAAAAGACATGCTCCTTTTACTTTTTTAGGGACGCTTACGGGCATTATCATCATGATCGTGATAGTTTTTGGGGGCTTTTTTTCTCAGGTCCATCCAATTTCTCGGGATATTTTTTACGTCCTGCATCCGACCCATGTCTTATTGAGCGCGCTTGTAACTACAGCCTTGTTTATGAGGTACGGGAAGAAAAATGCCTGGTTTGCAGTTTTGATCGGCTATACCGGCGCGATAGGCATAGCGACGATAAGTGATTCGATTATTCCATATTTGGGCGAAGCTCTACTTGATCTGCCAAATAGAGGCATCCATATAGGCTTTATCGAAAAACCGTTGCTGACAAATCTTGCGGCCCTGCTTGGCGTAATGATAGGTCATTGGAAATGGATAACTAAATTTCCGCACTTTGGACATGTGCTAATAAGCACATGGGCATCGCTATTTCACGTCATCACAGCACTAGGTGCAACGGTGAGCTGGATTCAAATTATCGTTGTCCTCATATTTTTGTTTCTTGCAGTATGGGTTCCCTGCTGTACAAGCGATATAGTCTATCCTCTGCTGTTCACGGGAAAAACTGCCCGATAGTATGTTTCTAATACGATTAGCTGACCGTTCAAATTAACCGTCTATAGATCGTATGATCGATGTGATGTGCAATGGGATAGGCTTTATTCACGATCGGCTAGCCGATCACAACTCTCTCACCGAGCTCTCTGCCTTCTTTAAATCTCTTATAATCCAGCCTCTGGAGTAGATCATGCCTCCTCCCGTAAACCGCATGATCGGCCATCAGCTCGCTCAACCCCGGCGCGACCATGAAACCATGGCCACTGTACCCGCACATGAAATATATGCCGTCTTTCTCACCCACGACGGGCACAGCATCGGGTACGACATCATAGAGGCCGGCCCACTGTCTGAGTACTTTCAACTTTCTTGTGGCCGGAAATACCGAGGACAGCCTTTTGGTGCATTTGCTCAAAAACTCAAGGGTCGAGGATACGTCAAACGAGGGACTGTGCCTCATATCGATTCCAGTTATTATTTCCCCCCTAACTGTCTGATGAGCGTAGAAACCCTCGTTCATCATAACGATCATCGGATCCAGAAAATGGGAGAGGGTTTCAGTAACCAGGATCTCGTGTTTTATAGGCTGGTTGGGCAGGTTTATCCCTATGGATCTTAAGAGGGGGGCAGTGTGGGCGCCGGCGCATATGAATATCTTTTCTGTCTCGATCTCTCTGTTGGAGGTCACCACTTTCAATCCATCGTCCACTTTTAAGACCTCTTCATGGGTCGAGACCTCGACGCCCATCTTTTTGACCCTGAAAAACATGTCGTATGTGACGTTGAGGGGATCGACATAACCATCCTTTCGGTTATAAGAACCTCCAACGATTCCCTCGGTATTCAGGTAGGGAGATATTTCCTCACACTGCTCCGGCGTTACCATCTCGGTCTTCACCCCCATCTCGTTTTGGATCGAAACGTTCTCTTCCAGAGCATTGAACTCTTCATCGGAGGTGGCGAGCATTAGATAACCACCCTGTACGAAATCATCCATGTTTTCGAATATGGGATAACTTATCTTCATCAGCTCTATGTTCTCCGAGCAGCTAAACTGCTGTCTTATCCCTCCTGCACACCTGCCCGTCGCTCCACTGGCCAGGTAACTCTTTTCCAGGATCAGGACGTCGCGAAAATTCCTCTTCGCTAAGCTAAGAGCCAGGGAAAATCCAGTTATGCCCCCTCCGATTATCACGCCCTCTTTTTTATTTTCGACCATCACTCATCATCCCGGAAAGAGCTTACATCTAAAGGTAGAAGGGGAGGTCTGATCGATGGCGGTCTCTTTTTTGTTCCATTTACCTTGCCCGAGATCAAGGCCTCTACCAGGGCGGAACAACCTCTCCCCTGGCATGTGCCCATGCTGCATTTCAGATACCGGTTTACCTCCTCGAGAGAAGTCAGACCGGCATCGATACACTCCTCGATGTCCTTGAGGGTGACGTCCTCGCACCTGCAGACTATGACCTTTGATTTATCCATTTTTTCCCACCAATTTTAGATTTCTGACTTTTTCGGCTATCGAGCTTGGGGCCACCACCCTCACCAGGAATTTTGACAGCATGCTGCTTCTCACGATTCCTTCACCTATTATCTCACCATTACTATCCAGGAGCTTGACCCTATCCTCCGATTTAGGGAACTGGAGCATTTCGTAGGGGAGGGTTACGAGACTCGTACCGTTCCCCCAGTCTTTCACCAAAAAGATGGCCAGACCAGGGCAGGCTGAGACGCACAAACCACATCCGCTACATCTCTCTACATGGATCTCCGGCAATGAGACCAGACTCTCTTTAGTTATGGCACCTCTAACACAGGATGCCACGCAGGGATCGCACGGTATCTCCTGGGAGCAGGCGATGATGAGTCTGGTCCCCTCCCTCTCAAACGTCCTTTCCTCGATCGCCCCTATCTCGGCTTCTTTTTCTTCCGATGTGACAGTTCCGTAGAGTTTTTCTCCACCTCTTTTTATTTTCTCGCTGAAGGGTCCAGCCCTGAACTCCTCCAACCGGCTCTTGAGCCTTTTCAACTCCTTTTCCGCGTCATTTTCTTCCTGCGCATTCAGTATGCATCTTAGACCGCTCATCTTCCCCTCAATCATGGCGGTCGTCGCCTCTTCTATTGACGAAGCATCTCCAGCCACCAGCACGTCTTTTCTGGAGGTTTTTCCGTCTTCATCGTGGTCGACGACCCATCCTCCCAGCTCTTTTATGAACCTGCTAGAGCAACCCATCTGCTGTAGGAGCCTGACATCCGGCGTCAGCCCGACCGCCAGACAGATCAGATCCACATCCAGCAGCTTCTCGCTCCCTTCGACCTCTTTCCCGTCTTTTAAGGATATTATCCCGGCCCCCTCGACTTTGTCTTTGCCTATTGCCCTTTTGATGGTGTGGTTCAGCAATATGGGGATGCAAAACCTCCTGATTTTTTGGGCATGAACGCCATAACCCCCCACCTTACCCATTGCCTCTATTATGGTTATCTCATCGGCGCCAGCTTGTAACATTTGGTAAGCTAGGATGAGCCCGACGTTCCCGCTCCCCACTATCAACGCCTTTTTACCGGGTAGAACCCCTTTGAGATTCATTATGGTTTGCAAGCCGCCTGCCCCAAAAATTCCGGGCAGATCGTTGTTCTCGAAGAGGAGCATGTTCTCGTAAGCTCCTGTGGCGACTATGTACTGTTCGCCCCTAACGATGACGGGCTTATTCTCTTTAAGCACCAAAAGGTAACCCGCTTCTTTTTCTTCCTTTTCATTTTCCTTTTCCTTTTCATAATAGCCCATAACCTCGCAGTCCAGAAGTGTATCGATGTTGGCGTTTTTCACTTCTTCCGATAGCGTTCGAGCTATCTCGATCCCCCTCAAGCCAGCATATTCTTCCTTCGAACCGAAGAATTTGTGGGTCTGTTTCAGAAGCTGGCCCCCTAAAGATCGGCTCTCGTCCACGATTGTTACATTCAGCCCTGAAAAATCCGAAACTGCCAATGCGGCCGATATCCCCGCAACTCCTCCCCCCACCACGACCACATCATAAGACAATTCTTCGATCTCAGCGCTTTTTATCGCACCTGATCCGGATTCAGGGTCTATCCCGGGGTCACCATGCTGCCTTTCTATGACCATCCCTTCCCTTACGGGAGTGGTGCACGACCTTACGTTTGGCACACCATCTATGGTCATCAGACAGGAGGAACACTTACCTATCCCGCAGAAATACCCCCTGGGCCTGTCGAGCTTCCTGCTCCATCCCAGTATATCTATACCGTTGGCCAGGAGGCTGGTAGCGACATCTTCGGACTCGCGACCTTTTACCATCTCGCCATCGAATATGAAACTGACCTCTCTCCCTCTTTCGAATTTGAGAAGCGGGTGGTTCCGTATCCTCCTGTCCATCGAGTGGTAATAGGATTTGAAATAAAATAGTTTGTTGAAAGACTCCTGAGCCTCTCGCATCAAGATCCTCTTTCCTAGAGGGAAAACTTATCTAAAGGCTCAAATTGTAGATTAATCAAACGTAAAAGGCCACCGTAGCTCAGCTGGCAGAGCGGCTGGCTTGTAACCAGCAGGTCGGGGGTTCAACTCCCTCCGGTGGCTCTGGACTATAAGTTTAAATTCCCCACATTGAGAGGGGAGAATTAGAACATTCTTGTGAATTTAAGGGTTTCTTCTT
>DACJ01000048.1 GCA_002494765.1 Euryarchaeota archaeon UBA186 | reverse complement strand
CCAACTCCTCCCAGACATACTTAAAACCCACTTGCTTTACCTTTTTCACTATTACGATTCCAGTATCTACCTCAAACCTTACCCACCTCCCCTTATCCCCTCCCACATCCTCGGCGACCAGCTCTATCCCCTCCCCGGCCAGCTTTTCCCTGGCGTACGTGATGTTTGATTCTCCTATGGGATTTTTGATGGATCCAAACATAGTAGCACCCCCCACGATCTTCGCTTTGAACGCCCTTTTATTGCCCCCCAGCTTCCTCATCTCCCCGATCAACCAGTCTATAGCAGAGTCAGCGAACTTTTTTGGATTGCTCTTCGTAGTTGAAAAGTTCTCATTTGGGAGTAAAACATGGGCCAAACCCCCAACCCCTTTATTCGGATCGTACAACATGATCGCGAGGCAGGATCCTAATCCATGACAGACCAGCGCTGCGGGCCCTTTCCTCACGACCGCTTGCACCATTGGGACATCTATCTCTTCCACTACCCCTGCTCACCTCCCCAATAGCTCACGCATGATATCGAAGAATGGGATGAATAGCAGCCGCCCACCTAATGCCTTTCCTTCAATCATAAATCTAATATCGGCGAGCCAAATCTTATCGGTAATCCTTCCATACTCCGCTAGAGTCTCCTCTATCATAGCCCCAATCATATCCACTTTCATGATGGGAGGGCTTTGCCTCAGGGTGCCTCCCAAGAATTTCGTCAGAGCGGTCAAGAAAACCCCTACAAGTATGTTCCCGATCTCTAAAATGGCCGATATTGCAAACTCATCCGCCCGCTCGACCTTCCTGCCCAGGACCATAGTGAGGAGGGATAGTGCGTCCTCTTCTTTAATCAGCAAAAAGAATGACCCGGGCCTCTCACCATCAAATATGAGTCGGATGCCTACCACGACCTCCGACCTGCCTATTATTGCTTGAACTTCATCCAGTCTAGCATGGTATACATTCGGCACATCTACATCGACCCTCTTGTTGGCCAGCTCTGAGAGCGCTGTGGCCCCATTGTCAGCACCTATCGTCGCTGCCTCGCGCAGAATATCTAGGCAAGCCTCCTCCCGGCTTATCATTAATGCTCAGAAGGCCGGCATACTTAAAATTACTGTGCAAAAAATCTAAGTATCAAGAGTCAGTAGGGTAATCGATGGCAAGAGTCGTTGTGGTCGATGACAGCACTTTCATGAGGGAGGTGTTGAAGGATATAATCCGTTCGATGGGATGGGAGGTCGTGGGGGAAGCGGCCAGTGGGGAAGAGGCTATTAAGATATGCAAGGAGCTCAGCCCTGATCTGGTCACCATGGATATCATAATGCCAGGAATTGGGGGAGAGGAGGCTACGGCAAAGATAAAGGCAGAGAACCCGGGCCTAAAGGTGGTCATGGTCACGGCCGTAGGGGGGCAGGAGAAGATAATGGAGGGTGCTATAACAGCTGGGGCGGAAAAGGAGCACATCACAAAGCCATTCAAAAAAGAGCTGGTAAAGGCTGTTCTGGAGAGGGCCCACGGAAAGTGATGAGTTGGATCTCCCCACTTTAAAGAAAAAGCTCCTGGAGGAGAGGGGATTCGATCCCCACCAATATAGCGACTCTTTTTTCAAGCGAAGGCTGGCCACGAGGCTGAGGGCCCATGCTGTAAGCACGTATGATGATTACGCGCTAATACTAAAAAAAGATCCTGATGAGTACGATAAGCTCTGGAGCGCTCTAACCATCAACGTGACCCGATTCTTCAGAGATGCAATCGTCTGGGAAGCGATTGAAAAAAAGATGATCCCGGAGCTGATCTCATACAAAGAGGCGAGGGGAGAAAAGTGCATCAGGGTTTGGAGCGCTGGCTGCTCAACTGGAGAGGAGGCGTACTCGATAGCGATTCTGCTCAAGCCCTTTGCAGAAGAGTTCACGACGTTTATCTATGGCACGGATAGAGACGCGCGAGGGTTGGATAGAGCCAAGGAAGGAGTTTATGGCGTCTCATCACTGGGGGAGATAAAGCCGAAACACGCCTCATATCTGGAGCATAGCGATGGGGAGTACAGGATAAAAGACGAGATAAAGCGTATGGTTAAGTTCATGAAACACGACCTGCTCGAGGATAAGTACTTCAAAAGGATCGACCTGATCCTGTGCAGGAACGTTTTGATCTATTTTAAAAAGGAAGCTCAGGAGCAGGTCGTATCCAACTTTTGTGAATCATTGAAAGAACACGGCTACATGGTTCTCGGGAGAGTTGAGACCATTTTCGTAGAGGCTAAAGAACGTTTTACCCCAGTTGACCTAGGAAAGCGGATCTATCGTAAGTCCGAACAACATTAGAGACTAAGCGCCAATGGGGAGGGCGTTAATATCCAGGATCAGAGACACGCTGCCGTCTCCGAGTATTGTCGAGCCGCTTATCCACCTCAAATCCCTTAATAATGGATCCAGTGGTTTAACCTGGATCTCCTGTTTTGTGAAGAGGGAATCGACAATCAGGCCGTAGAGGTCACTTCCCCTTTTTACGACGACGACGAAAAATGGATCTTTGTCCGTATACGAAACATCAAAGATAGTGGCCAATCGAAAGAGGGGCACGATTTGATCCCTGAGGAGGATCGTCTCTTTCCCTCCGGCCAGCTTTACATCACTTGAGTTTACCTGGAGATTCTCCAATACATCATCCAGGGGGAGAGCGAAGAAGCGATCGGCTACCTTTACTATCAGTGCCTGGATTATCGCTGTGGTCAAAGGTAGAGATAACGTAACTATGGTGCCCCCTCCCTTTTTCGTCGCGAGTTCGCAAGAGCCGCTCATGGACCTGGCCAGCTGCCTCACGGCTTCAAGACCAACACCCCTGCCAGAGCTCTCAGTAGGTTCACTAACAGTAGTGAACCCGGGGGCGAAGAGGAGTTCAACTGCCATTTCATCACTTATGGTTTCTTCGCCCTTCAACAGGCCCCTTTCAACAGCAATCTTTCTGATCTCGCTGGGATCCACGCCCCTCCCATCGTCTTCTACCCTTATTATGATTCGATTTTCCGATCTTTCGGCGCTAAGATTAACTTTTCCTATCCTCTTTTTGCCAATTTTCGTTCTCTCCTCTAGCCTCTCGATACCGTGAACCACTGCGTTTTTGATCAGGTGCACCAACGGTTCAGAGAGGCGGTCCAGTATGAGCCTATCTAGCTCGATGTCTCCTCCCCCTATCGTGAAATTGACCTCTTTTCCCTCCACTTTCGCCATGTCCCTTACCATCCTGGGGAAGCGGTTAAATATAACTCCCGCTGGAACAAGCCTTGCTGCCAATAGGTCATCTCTAATCTCGGTCAGATTTTTTACCAGGTCTGAGACGGCTTCGTCGAGCTCTTTCACCCTATATGCTTTAGCTATCTCCTGAAACCTGGTCTTTAAGATTAGCAGCTCTCCCAGAAGGTTCGTCCATCTATCCAATCTTTCGGAACTTATCTTTACGCTCTCTATCCTCTCTATTTCCTCCCCTCTTTTCTCAATAGCCTCAATTTTTCCCTCCCTTCTAGCAGGCTTTTTTATCTTTCTTTTTTCCTTCGTCTTCGCCCTCTTGACAGCGGCTTCGGTTTTAGCAATTAGCTCCTCTGGATTCACTTCAGAGTCCTCTCCTGCCACTGCACTCTCGACCATCTTCGATACGCTGTCTCTGATCTCCAAAAGTAGATCTGTGATAGAAGAAGCATCTATTTCACCCTCCCTCAACGAGTCAAGTATATTCTCCGCGGCATGCGCTACAGCTGAAATTTTCCTGAAACCCATCATTCCAGCCACGCCCTTTAAAGTGTGCGCCAGTCTGAAGAGCTCATCCACAATCTCCCCGCTCTTGGGTTCCTTTTCCAGAGCTATAATTCCCTCTTCAAATGATTGGAGGATCTCCTTGGCTTCTGATTCAAAGAGAGAGCTGTACTTATCCATCTCCATTGCAATACCTCACAATGGCCTTAGCTATATAAGGCAGAGGCACCACCTCATCTATGCAACCCGTCTCTATCGCGGACTTCGGCATACTGAAGATCATGCTAGTGGCCTCATCCTGAGCTATCGCGCTTCCCCCTCTTTCCTTTATAGCGATCGTGCCGGCCGCGCCATCGTGCCCCATACCAGTTAACACCACTCCCAGGGCCTTCTTCCCGTACATGTTTGCGATGGACCTCATTAAAAGGTCTGCAGAAGGGGAGGCATCATGGAGATTAGCTCTATCGACCAGTTTTATTCTCCCATCCGAATTTATGGTCAGGTGCTGACCCCCTGCCCCTATTAGAGCTGTGCCTTTCTCCAGACTATCTTCGTCCCTGGCTTCTCTCACCTCTATTCTTGATTTAGAGGCTAAGCGTTCAGCCAGAGAGTTCGTAAAAAGTGGCGGCATGTGCTGTGCTACCAGGACAACTGCATTCAGATCATCGGGGAGCTTTGGTAGGATCTCCGTCAAAGCGGCAGGCCCTCCAGCGGAGGAAGCAATGGCAACCACCTCCCCTCTCCCTTTAACCTTTGGAGATTTATAACGGCCTTTAATTGGTTGGGTTGTCGCCTTGATCGCCATCTTAACCTTAGATATCAACTCATTCCTTATCCCCTCTATATCAAGCGAGATGGGGCCAGAGGGCTTTGATATGAAGTCTAGGGCGCCTAATTCAAGAGATCTAACGACCAAATCCGCTTCACGCTTGCCCATGGCAGATAGCATCAGAACTGGGGTTGGATGTTCTAACATTATGCGTTTCAAAACTTCAAGCCCATCCATGCCGGGCATGGCGATGTCCATGGTTACCACATCTGGTGCGAGATTCTCGACCTTCTTTAGGGCATCCTTCCCATCCCTGGCAGTCTCAACGACTTCGATGTCTCTCGTAGTAAGCAGATTAGACAGAGCTTTCCTCATGAAAGCGCTGTCATCCACCACAAGTACCTTTATCTTGCTCATTTATAACCAGCTCTTTAAACAACATCTCAAAATCCAGGACGACTATCAG
>DACJ01000112.1 GCA_002494765.1 Euryarchaeota archaeon UBA186 | reverse complement strand
TAACGAAGACGATCTTTCGCATGTAAGGCTCTATCGCATTTTGAATATAAGTAATTAACTGTACCCTCACCGCCGATAAGAGGCTGCGATCTAGGGCAAAAGTCCCTTAAGGAGAGTCAGCAGAACGAGAAAAAGCAGTCTCCCGAAGAGTTAAAAAGAGCGAATAGTATCAATAATGCCCAAAAGTGGAAAGCCCACACTAAAAGCAAAGGCATAAGCCAATCTCCGATTGCTATCCAGAGAGCATTGGATAGATCTCAGCCACTTTCTTGAATGGCATACAACCGTAATGCCTTACCAACCGTTTGATCCCGAGCACCGACAGGAAAGAATTATGAAAGAACGTCAAATATCCCCGCTACTCCGTTAAGTTATATTAAGACCGTCCATTGGGCCTCAACTACTCACCGCCCAATTTATCGTTTTCACGAAAATCATTTAATAAAAGAAGACAATCCCTGTAAGGGATATCAATGCCCGAATTGAAATTTGATATAGATAAATGCGCAAAATGCCCAACGGGCTCATGTTTTGTGAAGTGCCAATATCTCCATCTGGACAGGGACACAGCAAAGCTTCAAAGTATAGACTGAGCTATTCGGCGATGGCTAGGATCATAGGAAGGAACCACTGCATGATGTTCGGCTTCGCCTTCACCTTTAATCGAGCGGATGAGGATGAGATGGAGAGGGCTAGGAAGGCGCTGGACGAGGCCGCGGAATTCGCTCTGGAGGAGGGGGGAGTCCCATGGAAACCCGCCGTTGAGGAGCAGAAAATGACCCTTGATAGGATGGATCCGAATACTGCTAAGCTCTTAAAGGGGATAAAGCGATTTTTGGACCCAAATGGTATAATGAATCCCGGAAATTGGGAGGGTGATCGTGATAGATTATAAGGACCAGATACACAGATGCTTTAACTGCGGTTACTGCAAATTCACGGGCGATTACTCGGATCTCAACTGCCCCTCATATGTGAAGTTCAGGCTTGATACCTACTCTACTAGCGGGAGATTATGGTTAATTCGTGCATGGCTGAATGGTGAGGTTAAATGGTCTGAGCACCTGATGAATATATTGTACACATGCGTTACCTGCAAGAACTGCGCCCAGCAGTGCCCGATGCAATTTTCTTCAGATATTGTGGATTGGATAATAGCGGCGAGAAGCGACATGATGGAAAAGGAGAGGGGCAGAGTTCCACCTCCAGTCGTTAGGTTTCTAGAGGATATTCGAATAATCGGAAACCCTCTAGAGGTTAGGGGGCCAAGGGGTAAATGGGCCTCGGGGCTCAGCGGAGTGAAAAAGTATCAAGAAGGATACCTCTTCTACGTCGGTTGTCTCGGTTCCTACGACGAAGAGGGAAAGAAGATGGCTAGGAGCGTTGCCGAATTGTTAGGTAAAGCCGGGGTCTCCTTCGGCATCCTCGGAGATGAGGAGGGGTGCTGTGGAAATGAGGTCCATGCCCTGGGAGAAATGGGGCTCTTTCAGATGCTGGAAAAACGGAACACGGAGAAATTCAAGGAGCTCGGAGTTAAAAAGATAGTAACCCTCTCACCGCACTCATACAACGTGTTGAAAAACCTCTATCCTGCAAATTTAGAGGTTTACCACTATACCCAGTTGCTCCAGAAGCTCATCAAAGAGGGCAAAATAGATCCGCCTGAAAAAAGCATAAGGATCGCATACCACGATCCCTGTTACCTCGGGAGACATAATGATATATACGACCCCCCAAGAGAAGTCCTGAAAAGCGTGCCTGGAATCGAACTGGTGGAGATGCCGAGAAATAGGGAGAACTCCTTCTGCTGTGGAGGGGGAAGCGGGAACTTCGCCATCGATCTCCTTGGAGGCAGCAAAGAGAGCCCAAGCAAGGTAAGGGTAAGGGAAGCCCATGATACGGGAGCTAGGATTCTCGCAGTAGCCTGCCCTAGCTGTTTGACCATGCTAATCGATGCGGTGAAAGCTGAGGGGCTAGAGGATGAACTAGCCGTAAGAGATATCTCCCAGATTATAGGTGGTTAGCTCTCTTTTCCCCTTTTTGGTCTTCAACCTCTAGCGATCTAAAAAAGTGNNGGGATTTGAACTCTTTTACCGGCAAATTCACGCTAGAGATTAGAAGAATGACTAAAATTAGTGAGTGAGGTCTCTCGTGTGAGTACCGATTTGATAGTTCTCCGAACACACCATCAATGGGTAATTATCCTTATCTCCATCTATGCGATAAGGGGGAAAACCAATTCCATCTTTATTGATATCAATTCCATTGTAGTCATCCCAGTAGTTGCCCAAGTAGTTCGTGTATGTTTTTCCCCTGTAAGTGTAGGTTATTTTTTCTGCCGAGTTCCAGACATTGGTCGAGTAGTGGGAACGAACGGTATCAGCGTTATCAATGAAGTCGTTTAGATAGATTATGTTTTCGATTGATTCGGCCAAGCAGATGCCATACCAGTTGTTCGATGCGATGTTTTCAGTGAGTATGTTCCCATCCGAATAGTACAAGTCGATGCCCCACTTGTTCTCCGATACGGTGTTGTTCGCGAGCGTGTTGCCACCCGAACCTTCGTCCAAGCGTATACCATTGTAGTTGTCCGATACGGTGTTATTCGTAAGCGTGTTTACGCTTGACCCGTACAAGCAGATACCATCGTGGTTGTTCGATACAACGTTTCCAGTAAGCGTGTTTACGCTTGACCCGTCCAAGCTGATGCCATACCAGTTGTTCGATGCAGTGTTGTTTGCTATTCTGCAGTTATCAGTTTTCAGGAGTTCTATACCACAAGTTGCATTGGATAAATCGAGATCCTCTACCGTGATATTATTGCAATTTACAAGTATAACCTGCGCAGCGTCTTTAACCGCATAGTCAAATACCTTTTCGAGATAAACGAGCGGCTTATCATTTACGGTGTTATTTTCGACTTTATTTTGATATGCAATACTAACGAAGAGCCCATCATTTACAAATACGTTGTTAGCGATCGTGTTGCCACTCGTTCCCGACAAGTAGATGCCGTACTCGTTCCCCGATATGGTGTTGTTCGAGATGATGTTTTCGTTCGAATCCCCTCCGAAATCGATGCCGTGGAAGTTCCCAGATATAGTATTGCCAGTTATTTGGCACTTATCCGAGTCCCAAAGTTTTATCCCTCGCGTGAGATGGATTCTGGGGACGTTAACGGATATGGTGGTGTTCGCTATCCTGCAGTGATCCGCGTTGTGGAGGGTTATCCCACCGTAACTGGATGGAACCTCTCTCACCGTTAAACCAATTATGTTCACGCGATCTGCCGTCACTTCAAAAGCATAGTCATCTGAGGAAGCAGCCTGAACAATGCAATTTTCGGGGCCATTCTCGGACCGGATAGTCAGACTCTTATCCACATCCACATTTTCCACATATGTTCCATCTCTCACGATTATCGTATCCCCAGCGCTCGCATTATCGATAGCCCACTAGATCTTCATATAGTCATCAGGCACGTAAATTATGGTAGATAAAGACTCATCGCTTCCAGATATTATATCCAGGGCTGTGGCAGTGAATCCCCCCGTAGCCATCGCTAAAATGCAACCGATTATCCAAGCCCCCGCTTTTTTACTTATTTGGCTCACCACTTTTTAAAGGAGTTTATGCTTTAAAATATTTATCCCCTCCTAGAGCGCTCTTCGCAAGGCGCCTTGCCGTCAAGATGCTCCCGCCG
>DACJ01000082.1:978-8495 GCA_002494765.1 Euryarchaeota archaeon UBA186 | reverse complement strand
TCTGTCCCACAGCCCCCTCCAGCGGTTGGTTATAAATAGAGGGCATCATATCCCTGTGCATGGGGTTACTAGATTTATACCCTTGGCTAGCTCTACTACCGCCTCTAGTAGCGATCCTTCTGTGCTTTCTGACCAGGCGGGTTTTGCCCTCTCTTTTTATCGGGGTCTTTTCAGGTACTTTGTTGTTGACTGAATTAAGACCCTTGTCCGCTATTGTAAAGGCTATTGAACTCTATGTCTACAACCTGGCCGGTGTTGAAATTTCTGAGGGGGTTATGGAGGTGGATCTGTTCCATCCCACCATCATACTTTTTAACTTCGTGATTGGGGGATTGGTAGGTCTGATCTACATATCGGGCGGAGCCCAGGGATTTGTAGATCTCATAACCTCGCGAGTTAAAACGGAAAGGGGGGCTCAGCTAGCATCGGCTTTTATGGGGTGCGCAATCTTCTTCGATGATTACTCCAACACCGTAATAGTCGGAAACTCGCTAAGGCCTGTAACGGATAAGCTAAAAGTAAGCAGAGAGAAGTTTTCGTATATTCTCGATTCCACGGCAGCCCCCGTGGCCACTATAGCGGTTATCTCCACATGGATTGGATTCGAACTGGGGCTAATAAGTGAAGCTCTAGACAATTTGCCGGAGGTCTATCCAAAGGGATATGATTACACGCTATTCTTACATTCAATCCCCTACAGCTTTTACAGCATCTTTGCGCTACTGCTCGTCTTCCTGGTAGCCTTTACCTTGAGAGATTTCGGGCCGATGCGTAAAGCGGAGCAAAGATGCAGGACTACCGGGAAAGTGCTGAGGGACGGCGCCAATCCGCTGGTCGGGGATCTAGAGCTTGAACCCCCTGAAAACGCGCCGAAGAGGGCGCTCAACCTTTTTCTGCCGATCCTCGCTTTGATCGCGATATCGCTGGTCGGGATGTGGGTGACTGGAGGAGGGCCTCAGGGGAAAGGATTCATGGATGCTGTAAAGGAATCCGATCCCATGCTGGCTCTATTGTGGGGGGCGATCGGAGCCACCATAATAGCAATGATGATGTACGGCATCCAGAGAATAGCCAATCTATCTCAGATGATGGATGCGTTCATAAACGGCACAAAAATGATGATTTTGGCCAATCTTATACTTATCTCGGCTTGGGCTATTTCAGCCATATGCAAAGAGACCGGAACTGCCGACTACGTGATAGACGTCTCCAGAGGCATTATCCAACCCTGGATATTGCCAGCTCTAATTTTCTCCATCAGCGGTTTCATAGCTTTCAGCACTGGAAGCTCATGGGCCACCATGGGCGTGGTGATTCCAATGGCGATTCCGTTGGCATTTGAGACTGGTGTGCCTCTCCATATCGCTGCAGCCGGAGTTCTAACCGGAAGCATATTTGGAGACCACTGCTCTCCCATATCTGACACCACTGTCCTCTCCTCGACATTTGCCGGATCTGACCATCTAGATCACATAAAAACTCAGATGCCCTATGCTTTGTTAGCGGCATCCGTGGCCTTTGCTATGTTCCTCTTTGTCTCGTTGGACTTTGATTCGATCTTATTGGTTATAATAGCCATTATCTGCGGCGGCGTGATCATTTACCTGAGCTTAGTGGGCTTATCCAATAGAAGCTTGAAGAAGGAAGAGGCTCATGATTGTCTAGAAGACAGGATGAAGGGAAAACTAAATTAGCTTTGATCCTATCCCCATCTCATGTCCATACCCGGTTGGGTTTGGGTGGTGCTCCTATCGATGGCCCCAATCTCAGAGCTAAGAGTGGGGATCCCTTTAGCTATTCTAATATATAGATATCCCTACCTTCAGGCTTATTTCATCTGCTTTTTAGCGAATATAGCTGTAGTTCCCCCCATCTTGTTACTGCTCAGTTGGGCCGAGAACTGGCTGAAAAAGTACAGTTGGGGAGAGCGGCTCTTCGATTGGCTCTGGGGACACATAAGAAAAGATAAGAGGGAAGAAATGCTGAAAAAGTACGGCCCCATAGCCCTGATACCTCTTGTTGCCATCCCTCTACCGGTGACGGGAGCTTGGACTGGGTCTCTCCTAGCATACCTTTTAAAGTTGGATAAACTGAAGGCATTCCTCTACATCGCACTTGGGGTGGCTATAGCTGGAGTGATAATGTGTGCGGCAGCAGCGGAAATAAAGGGCCTAGAGTTCCTCCTTCCTAAGGATTTTGATCTATCACGGATTTGATCTTTGCCTCAGGAGTAGGATAGAATCCCCTCGAACATGTCTCTTCTCTCTCTAGCGATAAGAAAAAGCTCAGGCTCTTAGCAATGCCTAGAGACTTTATTGAGATCTCCCACGAAGCTCGAGAGTCGAATAAAAATTTTGCATCCTCGATGTTCCCCCGTGCTGCTTCTACGTTTCCCATAGCATAAGCAATTTTCAGTTCTCCTTGCAGCGATTTATCCCCTAATATAGCTGGTATCTGATTAAGCCAATTTTTAGCAGCTTTGATGCTTGCGTCGGTTTCTCTAATATCTCCTTCTAAGCTATAATTGTTTACTCTCTCCCTTAGAGACAATATTTCTAGCTCTAGCTCCAGAATCTTAGCGAGAATATCTTCTCCAGTCAATTTTCCACTTTTTGCTTGCATATATGACAACGCGGTCATGAAGTCTATCGAGGCTGCTCTTGCGTTTATTGATTTATTCCATAGATCTTTTTCCGAAAGGCCCTCGGTTCCTTTATCTGATTCTCCCTTAACCATTATAGAGCTCTGTAAAAAGCTCCGAGCTCCTATGTCCTCTGAGGCTCCATCAGCCTCTGCTTGAGCAAGTAAGAATTTGGCTCGGTCTACACCCGATTCTATGGCAGCTCCTAAAGCAGTCCTAATCCAATCGGTATTCACAGCACATGCTTCTGCTCCGGTACCCACTCTATAGATTTCAAACGACGCCGTTGTCTGAGGCCAGCCCCAGGTATCTAAGCTATGACGAAATACCACCGTCCCCAGCGGCTGGTCTGTCACGACCGAATCGCAATAACCCTCAACGCGTGTATAATATCTGCCCGGCATGATAGAGCCTTTTATTATATGCCACTGCCAATATGCACCTAACAATGCGTCACTCATGTGGTAAGGAGTATTAAACTTAATCACAGCCTCGCTCTCTCCCCTATCGATCTCTATATCGTTGGTAGTCCTAATCAACCCCCACGGTAACGGAAGAGCCAGCGTAAAATAACTCGTAGCAGTACCCCAGAGAACGCCCAGGAGATATTCAAGCACTGCAGAAAGTTCTGTATTGCTGTCTTTAGTGTAAGCATAGATGTCCTCAATAAAGACCCTGGCGCCCGAGGGGGCTCTGATCTCTCCTATGCGTATCTGGCGGTGAAAACTCTCTGGGTAATAGGTGTGGGGCCAGCCATACCAAGAACCTTTCCAATCCTTGCCGTGACTGATCGCAAAAGTAGCCCCCTGTAGAACTTCAACAGTGCTGCCTTGGTCTACGTAGCTCGCTTTCGATTCTCCTCCTGCGCTCATACTCTCCTCTACAACTAGATGCCCGTGCCAGTGCTCGCGATTACTATCTGACCAACTCGAAAAGTAATCATCTTCTACCACACTACTAAAGTCATTATTTTTTATCGCGCTACCTACGTCCCAAGTAACGCCCCAGAAAAGAGATACTACCAGCAACGCTCCAACAAAGATCGTCCACACTCTCTCTTTTCGTTTTCTCCTCATGCCAATCATGGAGCTTTTTAGCATTCTGAACACTTAAAACTTCTCACGATCCATTAAGGATCTCTATATTCTAGTTATAAATAACCGAATGAAGGCCAGATATATCTTTATCCTTAAAAACATCATCTTCTTTTAGACGCAGACAAAGATCCGGACTGCTAGAGGGATCAATTTATCAATTTAGATTCCTTGATGTGAACATTTAAATAGGACCCACTTTACGATAGTGGTATGGAATATCGCCTCGTTTGCGAAAATTGCGGGTTACAGTTCTTCCGTCCTTAAGTATAAAAATAAATAAGACGACCTGACTATAAAGGAAGATCATGCATGATGCGATAATCGATGTAGGTGGAATAAAAGTAGGCCATTCGACCGATTTCAATGCATTAAAAGGATGTACGATCGTACTATGCGAGGATGGTTGCATGGGAGGCGTAGATGTCAGGGGAGGGGCTCCGGGTACAAGGGAGGTGGCTCTGCTGGGCCCTTTAGCGACGATGGGGGAGGTCAACGGCATCATGCTGGCAGGAGGTAGCGCTTTTGGGCTTGAGGCCGCCTGTGGGGCGATGGATTATTTAGAAGAAAGGGGCATAGGGTACGATGTGAGGGTCACAAAAGTGCCCATCATACCCTCGGCAGTCCTCTTCGACCTCGCGGTTGGCGATTGTAAGATAAGGCCGGACAAGCGCATGGGTTACGAGGCGTGTGAAAACGCTAAAAGCGATGAGCTTGAACGAGGGAGCGTTGGGGCTGGTACGGGAGCTACCGTGGGAAAAATTTTTGGATATGAAAACTGTATGAAATCGGGGATCGGCAGTGCTAGCATAAGGGTAGGGGACCTCGTTGTCGGTGCGATATTCGCGGTAAATGCTTTCGGCGATGTGTATGATGCCGAGACGAATAAGATAATAGCTGGCGCCCTGAATCCCGAAAGGAATGGATTCGCCGACACACTTAATCTGTTCAAGGGTGAGGCCTCGGGAAGCCCCATTTCGCAGAACACGACGATAGGAGTGGTAGCGACAAATGCTAAACTAACCAAACCGGAGATCAACAAGGTCGCACAGATGGCACATGATGGGTGTGCTAGAGCCATCAGACCCGTACACACGATGTACGATGGAGATGCGATTTTCGGTTTGTCCACCTGTGAGGTAAAAGCCGATGCCACATCAGTTGGCATCCTAGGGGCGGAAGTAACGGCGAGAGCGATAGTAGATGGGATAAAAACAGCGAAGAGTCTGGGGGGGCTTCCTTCGATGAGTGATTTAGAATTTTAATCAGGCGCTCTGTCCTCGGTTAATCACACGTTACTGAGCATCAACACGTGTTTTTTCTCCTCCTGGACGATCTTCTCAATTATTTCTTTGATTTCCTCGTTGGTAAGTTTCAAAAGCTCATAGTAAAAGAGTATGGTGTCCTTTTCAAACTGGATCGCCAATCTGATCGCTTCTCTGACGTCCTCCACTTTTTTCACTTTCGCTAGAGTTTTATCATCCCCGAGGAAGAAGGTAGACTGAACCATCGCGTTTAGGTATGGCTCTATCTCCTCCCACTCCTGGGGCGAAACGAAACTCTCGGCATACCGTTTTAGATCCTCAAACCTGAGCCTGTGCACGTCCTCCTGGCTTGCCAGAAAGCCGAAGAGTCTTTTCAGTTCTTTATCCTCCGTTTTCCCTTCGAGGTCCTCATAGAATTCTTTTCCGTTCAATTCTATCTTGACAGCTATCTCAAGGATCTCTTCAGCCGAATACATGCCCCACCATCATTTTAGGATATTTTACCTTTGCCCACACATTTCGAACAGACTTCAGGGCCTGATCGTATACCTTCTCCCCACATCCAAATCTGAGAGCGCCTACTATACTATCCCCTAAAAACAGAGGCTATCCGCCTTCTTTTCTCAGAGTCTGCATCCCATCCACTTATATCACTATCAGCATCCTTCTCTTTAATCCTATGGGGCCTACAGCACCTTCGTATAACCCAACTTTTGAGATTTTATCCCTCCGAGATCTCTGATATACGCTCTATGGCAAACATGCCCTCGAGGTTGCCCTTTAGAGACAAAAAGTAGGGAAACCTAAACTTTAAGTACTGCTTGAGGATAGTTAAGCACATGGAACTCTCGAGAAAGGCCGAAGATTACTTAGAATCCATCTTCACCATCGCTAGAGAGAAGGGATACGCCAAAATAAAGGATGTAGCGCTATTCCTGGAAGTTAAGCCCCCCAGCGTTATCGAGATGGTCAAGAAACTGGACTGCAAGGGCCTCGTGATCTATCGGAAATACGATGGCATTACCCTGACGCAAGAGGGTAGGAGGAT
Source organism: Euryarchaeota archaeon UBA186 (assembly GCA_002494765.1). Lineage (GTDB taxonomy): Archaea > Thermoplasmatota > UBA186 > UBA186 > UBA186 > UBA186. The sequence goes on along the minus strand of DACJ01000082.1, from coordinate 2,447 downwards.
AGGGGGGCTCGTGAGGGGGCGTCACGATGCGATAAAAGCCTTTTTGGAGATAATAGGGGTACCCGAAAAGGCGGCGGATAAAAATGCATGCACCATGGAGCATGAGCTGGATCCGAGGACCGTGACGCAGATTAAAAACCTGGTGAGGTTCGTGAGGACCGCGCCCGACCACCCAGAATGGCTTGAGCACTTTGAGACCTTTTGTAAAACCGGAGAGCACACATGCAAGAAAGGTCGTGAGTAGATCCCGTTAGGATTTTTATCCAGAACCTAACTTTTTTAGGGTAGATTATTTCCGTACCTAAACTATACTGGTAAAGTGATGAATCCAATAGGAAGAATGAGGAAAATAGGAATGGCAGTAATGGCGAGTGCGATCGTTTTAAGCTTGATCTCGCTATCCGTTGCCATAGATGCAAAAGAGCCCTCTATCGGGGTTATCATCCTGGGACATGGAGATTCAACGCCGGGCTGGGCTGAATCGATCGTCGAGCTAACGGAGCAGGCGGATTTGGGCTATCCAACTGAAGTCGCATTTTTAGAGATGGTGCCGGAGTATACTCTGGAGCAAGCCGTTGAGAACCTCGAAGCAAAGGGCGTAGATACGATCATAGTGGTTCCCCTTCTCATTTCAACGCACCACAGCCATGGATATGAGATGGAATACCTGTTAGGGCTTGGAGAGGGCATAAGCTCCAAGATCATCGCGCCCATCGAAACGGATTGCGACATCATCCTTACAGAAGGGATGAACGGTCATGACTTAATAGGCGAATTGCTGGTCGAAAAGGCGATGAGCCTCAGTTCTTCCCCCTCCGACGAGATCGTCGTCTTCCTGGTCCACGGTGCGGATCTGGGATGGGAACAATTCCAGGGTGACATGGATAGCTGGTGTGACTTTGTGCGGATAAACGGAGGCTTCAAAGATGCGCGTTATGGCGTCATGTCCCCGACCTTTAGCATGCCATCAGCGATATGGGATGCGAAAAGAGATGGAGATGTGATCGCTATACCTCTGGTCCTGGCTGAGGGAATGTACTCGGAAATGTTATTTCCAATGCTATCGATATTGGGGGCAATTGGAATAGGGGCTGTCGCTAAACCCGTGCCCCTTGCCATGTCCTATCTCTGGCCGCTCATCCCGGAAGGAATCATGGATCCACTCTTGATGGTCATGATGGAGGTCGTGGACACTATGATGGAGATGATGATGTCCGGTGGAGATGGTACTGGAGGGCCAATGGAAGGGCTATCGGAGCGCCTATTAAAGGAGCTTGAGGAGACGGGCATCCAGTATACGACGGAAGGCCTGGTACCCGATCCCAAAATAACGGAGTGGATCAGGGAAATGGTAGATGATGCGGTAGCCGCGATCATCTAACCTCTTTTTTTCCTTTTAGATATGGGAACATTCATTCAGAAAAGAGATATAGGAACATTCATTCAGAAAAGATAAAATAGAAACCCTT
>DACJ01000082.1:0-913 GCA_002494765.1 Euryarchaeota archaeon UBA186 | reverse complement strand
ATTTATTAGGGTACATTATTTGTTTGCCTACTTCTATTGGCTATAACATGCACAAGATGAAATACGATCCGATAAAAAGAGGTGATGTAGAATGTTAAAGGCTATTTTGATCTACGGTTCAACCACAGGGAACACTGAAGATTTAGCCCAGAGCGTGGCCTCAGGGCTTGAGGAGGGCGGGGTGGAGGTCGCCGTAAAAAATGTGACCGCTGCAGATGTTGGGGAGCTCGCTGACTACGAAGTGGTGGTGCTCGGTGCTTCGACCTGGGGCGACGGTGAGCTGCAGGACGATTTTGTCCCATTCTATGATAGAATGGATAACCTATCCCTGGCAGGGAAGAAGGCAGCAGCATTTGGCCCCGGTGACAAAGAGAGCTTTCCGGACACATTCTGCGCGGCAGTGGATATGCTTGAGGAGAAGCTCGAACAATGTGGAGCAGAGATAAGCATCGGACCTTTAAAGATTCATACCGAGACCGGTGATGAAGTTGATGATGCCATAAGGGTAGAAGCCAGGAAATGGGCGCTGGGTATGGCCAGATCTCTTTAGTCTTACTGCAGGTGATGCTGCATCTGGAGAACTCATGACCCCGAAAAGACAAGGACGCTGCTCCTCGATAAGCGATTTGCAGAGATCATATGAACAGGGAGGGCCCATGATGAGAGATTCCACAAAGCCCGACAACTACTACGAGCACCGAATATTTGGCACCGAATATTTGGCCATCACCTTTATGAATATGAAAAGGGGCTGAGAAATCTCGTGCTCTTCACCACTAAGGCCTCAAGCAGAGATGCGATCAAAGAGAGCCTGAGAAAGAAAAAAGTGGCTTTCTATATTCAGGAAGTGAATGGGGCCAAGGTGAACGTCTTCTTTGGGGATGGGATCTGCATAGACGTGGTAAGACAGATG
>DACJ01000114.1:1429-4566 GCA_002494765.1 Euryarchaeota archaeon UBA186 | reverse complement strand
ATACCCAGGTAACAAGCAGGATGCTCGCGTATTCTCTGAAATCATCGATGTTCTAACCAAAAGGCTGGAGATGCTGAAGGTGGATCTCTCCGAACTGGTTTTGGTCTTTGATAGGGGTAACAACTCTGCCCCGAATATCAAATCCGTTATCGGCACTCCCGATAACCCAAAGATGCATGTTGTGGGAGGGTTAAAAAGAGACCAGATAAGAGATTTGATGAAGGTGCCGCTTGATCAATACGAATACATCTACACTAACGATAAAGGGAATGAAATTTCAAGTTACAGGACGGAACGTGAGGTCTTCGATCAACATTTCACGGTTGTTATAAGCCATAATGCAGCATCTGAACGAAAGCAGCTGCACAGATACGAGGAGAAAAAAACAAAGTTCCTTGAGGAAATGCCCAAACTCAAGGAGAAATACGAGAAAAGAGGGAAAGGAAGAGCAATGGGGGCAGACGGTGCTAGAAAAAGAGCGGACGAACTCGTACCCCAGGACTATCAAACCATCTTTAAATATGAAGTTAGCGAAAACCCAAAAGAGTTGAAGTTCTGGGTAGTAAAGAAAAAGGAAAAAGAGCTCAAAGCATCCTTCGGTAAGCAAGCTATCTTCACGGATATGCATGACTGGTCATCCGAGAAAATAGTCAGAACGTACAATAAAAAGAGTCTCATCGAGGACGATTTCAAATGGTTGAATAACGTGTTAATCGTACCCATGGCTCCTTTCTATGTCTGGAACGAGGCATCAATCCGGGTGCATGCATTCCTGTGTGTGACCGGACTGTTGATGTTGAGGTACACACTCTGGAAGACTAAGGAGCTGTCTAGTAAACTCGGTTTAAAGGGGCACCGTCCCTTAGAGGAATTAAAACACATTCGGGTAGCGCTGGTGAAGGGGGAAGGAAAGAAAGCTCAATGGGTCATTGAGGAAATGACGAAGGAACGGGCAGCCCTATTTTCTCATCTAAGATTAGATGAGATCATGAGACGATTGAGATAATCATCTAATTAAATCAGACAGATACTACATATTTAAGAATAGCCAGAGCTCTTCAATTTACAAGATCTTTGAAAGATGAGTATGAAGCAAAAAGAAGAAAAATCCATATTTGCGGAAATGAAACGAGGATCGTTCGACCTGAAAGAATGAAAAACAGGTGAGGAACTACCCCCCTACACCATATCCCTTTTTCCAGGTCCGGGCATGAACTCCTTGGCCATAACTGATAGGAGATAATTCCCCCGCCGAGTCATAAAAATCTCGTCGTCCCTCTCCTTTATCATGGTAAGTAATTTCATTACCCTAAACATATTCGCCATCGATTTTTCATTCGACTCTCCAAGTTCGGTTCTTTTAATACTTCCCCTCCTGGCCAATTCCATCATCGGCCCCCTTATGGTATGGGCGTTATCGAGTCTAACCCAGGAGGATATGGGCAATTTCTTCTGATCTATGGATTTACTGTATTCTTCCAATCGAGCTATATTGGTATAGAAGAGGGAGGATACCATAGAGTATGCACTCGCTCCCAGCCCTATGTGTTCATCCGATCTCGTACAGGTCGCGTATTCCATCCCAGCCCCTTTCTTCCTGAACTCCCATAAACCAGCATCATATCCTCTATCGATGAGAAAGCCCATGACGGAGTAGTACATCTTCTTTTCCAATCTCGCCGGAGGGAGTTTCACCACGCCGTTTTTGATATCTCTGCACAATTTGGTTTTTGGATAAGGAATGAGGGGATAACAGCATATTTCTGGCACACCCAGATCGACCATCTTCTTTACGTCGGCCATCACCACGTCAAGGGACTGACCCGGCAGAGCGAACATGAGGTCAGCGCTCAAGAAAAATCCTTTTTCCATAGCCATTCCTATGGCCCTGTAAGCCGCTTCACCATCGTGCCGCCGGCGGATGCTCTTTAGAATTTGATCGTCGAAGGATTGTACGCCGATGCTTATCTTCTCCATGCCCACCTCTCTTAACATATCGCACATCGACTCATTCACATCGTCCGGATTTGCTTCTAGGGCGATCTCCCCTTTAATTTCAAACCGGGATCGTAAATAATCCAGTATCTCCACCAGTTTCTCTGGAATTAGACTTGGGGTCCCTCCTCCAAAATATACATCTCCTATCTCCACACTCCCCAGCCTTTCCCTATAAAGATCTATCTCCCCCTTCAACGCTTCCACATAACCCTCTGCCCTCTCGGGGGTGTAGGCGACCTTCCAGAAAGGGCAATATGGGCAGAACCTTTTGCAGAATGGTATGTGGACGTACAGACCAACTCTGCCCAGATCTTCAGAGAAGTGGGGGTCTATCTTCTGGGCCGTCATGTCGCCCATTCCTTTAAGAGCCCTCCTCCCTGCGACCTTAACCAGCCATTCCGATATCATATGTGTCTCCAGATGCTAAACTAGAGGGCCGCAGCCCCCTCCCTTAAGGCTTCCACCGGAGTTAGCCTGAAAGCCTTGACGCTCGGATAAGCCGCGCCCATCAACGCAACGATTATGGGGACCAGCATGGTCGCCAGGATCAGCGGTGCGGAAAAGGTCAGATGGAGAGGTATCTCCAAGGGCATGCCCATCATCGTCATCTTGATGGAGAGGGGCATTACCATCGTTATCAATTTTAGGACGAATAGTGCCGATAGAGAGAGGCCCCCGCTAATAGCTCCCAGGAGCCATGACTGGTGCAGGAACAGGGTGGATGCCCCTCCGTCGCTTAAACCCCGGGCCTTTAGCATTCCTATCTCCCCTATCTTTTTGTTGACCGCCGAATTCATGGTCGCGGCTATCGCTATGGCTACGATGCACATCATTATGACGGTGAAAATAAGGCTAACGCTTCTCATAATCCCATAGGTATCGCCCATCATCGCTTCAACTATATCGTACCAGGTATACACAGATAAATCCGGTTCCAGTGCCATGAGTTCTTCCTTCAAAACTCCGGGTTCGGCATCGCCCTTAACCATTATGGCTGTGCCTCTCTCTCCGCTCCATCCCGCCATCTCCCTTACAGATTCTATAGGGACAAATCCCACGAAGATCTCGGGGTCTGTATAGCCCGTTTCGTAAAAACCTATGATCTCAAAATCAGTGGACGACATCGGGGTTTTCATCAT
>DACJ01000114.1:0-1272 GCA_002494765.1 Euryarchaeota archaeon UBA186 | reverse complement strand
GGCACGCATGTAGCCCATCAGGCCCGTTATCCCATATCCGTTCTCGTCAGTATAGGATACGCTCTCATCGAAGTAAGATCCCTCGACTATCGAGCTTTCGATATCCAACACGTCCCCATCCGTATGGATTCCAGTCAAAGAGAGCATGGGGATGAGCTTTACCCCCTTCCCCTCTGTAGCACCGGTGATGCCGAAAATTGATGCCTGCACCTCCGCTTTGTAACCCTTCTCCCGTAGCTTTGCAGCTCTGCTCTCGGCATCGGGGATCTCACCAACTGGTAAAAAGCTAGCTACGCTGGGCGTACCTACGCCCCCATCATTTTGGATCAGGGCATCTCCTGTGAAGGTGGTCTTCATGGCTTTTTCACCGACGCTGTTCTGATAGTCGATGAAGGAATTGACTATAGTAAGGGGCATCAGAGATACAGCAAAGACCAGGATGATGGCTAAATAGGCCCCCTTATGATCGCCCAGTTCTCCAAGGGCGAGGCGTAGGGAGATCATGCGCGCACCTCATCTTTGATTTTACTGCCATCCCTAAGAGTTATGGTTCTTTTAGCCATCTCAGCTTCTTTCTGATCGTGGGACACGTAGATCACGGTGATCCCATCCTCGTTCAATCCCCTAAGACATTCTATGATATTTTCACTGTTATAAGAGTCTAGAAAGGTGGTTGGTTCATCCGCCAGGACTATCTCGGGCTCGTTTATCAGGGCCATCGCTATTGCCACCCTCTGCGCCTCTCCCCCCGATAGATATGCTCCTTTTTTAGAAGATAGATCTGATAAATCGAACCGCTCTAGAAGATCCAGCGCCCGTTTTTTTGAGCTCCCGTTGTTCTGTTGGGTCATTGCAGGCAACATAATATTCCTCAAAACGGACATTCTGGGTACCAGATTTCCACTCTGGAAAACGAAACCGATCCCCTTTGATCTGAACTGGGCGAGACTTTTTCTACTAAGGTCATTGACCTTTACCCCCTTTATCATAGCTTCGCCCTTGGTCGCTCTATCTAAGCAACCGAGGATGTGCAATAATGTGGACTTCCCACTCCCGTTGGGCCCGGTTATCGAAATGAACTCTCCAGCAGAGATCTTTAAAGAGACATCGTTCAATGCTTTTATCGGGCCAGCCGCGGATTTATACACCTTACTTACGTTTTTGAGCTCTAACAGGCCTTTTGCCATGCCTCCCCTCCAGACGATGTCAACCCCCTTAAACCCCGGATTGCCCCTTCCGGCGCATCCATTTTTTTCGCCATGTATCATAGTA
>DACJ01000067.1:4830-5415 GCA_002494765.1 Euryarchaeota archaeon UBA186 | reverse complement strand
GCGCCTAAAAATAGGGATGTTAGGTTCAAAAGAAAGGAGAAGGAATCCATCACATCTGTTTCAGGGTTAAGGACTTGAGAGCGATGGTGGATAGACTAAGGAGTAAGGGGGCGAGAGTTGTCCCAGAGGAACCGATAGATTTCGACGGTGGGAGGTATGCCTTCGTCCATCCGGGCTCGACACATGGTTTGCTGATAGAGTTGCTGGAGATGAGAGAGGGGCAATAGCCGCGCGACGGCGTCTATCACTGCGAACTACCCATCTTTTTCTTCTCTATAACTATCTTATTATCTCTTTTCCGAGATAGAATCAGAACTTCCTTCCAAGTCGGGAAAACCCTCACCTACCCCAGGAAAAGGATTTGTAATCTCCCATGTAGTTGAGCTCACCGCCCTTCGATGAAAATGAAGAATGAATAGGTGCCGGGAGCGGGGTTTGAACCCGCGGCCTCCGGATTTCCCGCGCCTTTCTGAACCCTATGAGTCCGGCGCTCCAACCAGGCTGAGCCATCCCGGCTAAATGGGAATGTACCTTCCATAAATAACGTTTTCTCCCCTTTTCTCTCGTCAATCGTTCCCAACTTCT
>DACJ01000067.1:0-4757 GCA_002494765.1 Euryarchaeota archaeon UBA186 | reverse complement strand
AACTTCTCGTCAATCGTTCCCAACGAAAGAGAGACTATTTATACCGTTGATTTTTCTGCTCTACCATGGAAGCGCTCGAAGTGCTAAAGATAATAGTCGGGATCATGCTCGCGTTTCTCCCCGGCTTCGGCCTAACGTTGGCGATCTTTCCGGAACCGATCGATGATAGGTATCCAAAGCTCTATAGGTTCTTCATATCTCTGGGAGTAGCCGTCGTCATCCTCATCCTGGTTGGCTCCCTTTTAGGGGTTTTACAGATTTTCAGGCTGTTCTGGATCATCGTATCGCTTGCCTCGCTCTCGGCAGTTTTTTTCGGAGCCTGGTATTTGAGGCTCAAGACTTAAGTATGATCATATTCTAGTATATCCATGGTTGAGTATGGGGACATGGTCATTCTGCTGGTCGTAATAGCTGTATTTGTCGCCATAGCCTGGATATTGGATCACTTTTTGCGTAAGTATCTCGACAGGCTCGCTCAAGAGGCTCACGTCCCCTCAAAGAGCGGCAGGCTTGTGAGGATTGGGATCATATTTGCTCTCTCCCTTGGAGCCATATACACCATCTTGCGAACTTATCCCACTCTAAACGATATAGTGGAAAGCGCCTGGATGGCTCTTGAAAAAGAGGGCTATACCAGATGAGTTGAAGGCGCGATATATGCGATTATAGGCTTTGTAATACTCTACGCAATAATCAAGGTGGTGGACTACTTCTTCACAAGAAAGGTGGAGAAGGCGGTCGAGGAACCATCTCAGAGAAGCGCCATGCGCCTCATAAGGAGGATAATCAATGTCGCGATCATGATCGTCGGCATTTTAGTCATCCTGAGCGTGGTCACCAAGATTGACCTTGGAGGGGTTATAGGCGGCATGCTCATAGCTGGTGGGGCAATGGCTCTTGTGGTAGGCCTCGCACTTCAGGGCGTCCTGGGAAACGTGTTCTCGGGAATATCGATAGTCCTGTCCAAACCATACAGGGTGGGGGATGCGGTCGTAGTAAGGGGCGAATACGGCACCGTGGAGGATATAACCCTCAGGCACACCGTCATAAGGACCTGGGACAACAGAAGGTTGATACTGCCCAACACGGTGATGGACAACGAGGAGATAATAAACTACTCCATACAGGATCCCCGTATGCTCTGCCAGGTTTACGTGGAGATAGCCTATGAGGCGGACTTTGAGAAGGCCTCACGCTTAATGATCGAGGAGGCCAAGAAACACCCCGCCTGCCTGCCCGACATGGAGCCTGGGGTGGTCATATTGGACTTCAAGGATTCGGGGGTACAGTTGAGGATGCTGCTCATGACAAAAGATCAGCCCACAGCTTTTAGCACTGCCTGTGATTTGAGAAAAGCGATAAAGAAGAGGTTTGATGAGGGAGGGGTAGAGATACCATACCCGAGAAGATACGTGATCTACGATAGAGACCAGAAAGCGAGATAAGGAAAAAGGGGGGAGGAAATCATCGTGATCCTTCTTTTCGTTTTCTGCCTCTCCTCTAACTCACTATAATAATTGAGCCTTTTTAACACTTTCCATCTTCTCGTACGACAAAACGTTATTATCCGTTTGACGTCAAGGTGCAAAATGTAGCTTTGGCGATAATTCCGCAAGAGGCAAGGAAACGTAACGGCAGAGCTAGCTAAAAAGGAGTGCCGTCCAACGAGACTTCAGAGCCCAGGTTCTTTAACATTCATTACGTGAGGGTCAAATTCACCAGAGACGCCGCTATGTCCAAGGCCTTGATTAGGCGCACATCTTCTTCATGATCGTTCCATATGAAAGATAGGGCAAACCAATCCTCCTCAGATTGAAAGATCCAATTCAATGAAATCACCCCAGGTTCACTTCCACCCTTATAGCCCATATATTGCCATTCGTTTTCCTTCAGAACCACCGGATTTATCGCAAGGCAATCCATCATCGCTTTTTTCAGTTCAGGGTCTTTTACTATTTTGCCCTCTGACAAGTTCTTAAAGAAGGCAGTTAGATCCTTTGAAGAGGCAAACCATTCAAGGGTATCTATGTAGACGGGACCCTGTATATCTTCCACAGAAGGAAGAGGTTCTCCATAAAGCGATCCCAGGAACGCCCTCTTTTCTGAAACGCTTAAATTCAAATATCTTCCCACCTCTTCTTCAGGAAGCGCCCATTTGAGTTTGAATAATTCTTTAGTCGTCAAAAATGGTATATTAAGCCCTGAATTTTCATGCCCGAAAATGGCAAGGTCTTTCTCTATCTCTTCTCTCCCGACCAGGTCTATAAGCATATCTGTAGCTGTATTATCTGAAATTGATATCATGAGATTTGCCAGCGTCGCGATCGTCAATGGCGTATTCGATGGCCAGTCCTGAAGAATGCCTGAAGGGAGCGATCTGTCCTCGTCTCTTAGCAGCACTACATCATCCAATTCTATCTTCCCCTCTTCTATCTGTTTAAACAGTTCCCCGAGGACGTAAAGTTTGAAAGCCGATCCGATCGCCAGGGGGCGATCTGGATCGTGGGAGAAAAGAATCTCATCATGGGAGATGGAGAGAAGCGTCGCGCTTACAATTCCGGGCAACTCCTCTATCTCCTTCAGTATGGCTTCGGCATCTGGATAGATGGATGGGCCAATCCAGAAACCCACGATCCTGCCATCGGGATCAAGAACAGTGATTAGCTCTCTAGATGATCCATCCCCATATTTCATCTCAAAGGTGTGCGTGCTGTCATGAACTTCTTTGAATTCTATTTCCTTCAGTCCTTCTCCAAACTCCCCAGCGATCTCGTTCAACTGCTGAATTGGAATTATTGATAGGAAATCTGGACTAAAATCGTCTTCCATAAAATCGAATGAGCCCGTGGAAAACGCTTGCCTGAGTTTCTCCAGGAGACCATTATCCTGTTCTTGGATAGAAAGAACCGGTCCAGCGCTAACGAAGATGAGCAGAAGGGCCAGGATGAAAGCTTCATTTTTGCCCATATAGAGATAGCTGAGGGCTTACATAAATATCTTGTTATAGACATCGCTCAAAAGAACATATTATCAGATCAGCAGAGCGTCCAGTATGAGTTTGATAACGAATACTCCCGTTAGCACGTACATCACGATACTCACATCCTTTAAATTTCCCGTTATCGCTTTAAGGAAGGTGTAGGAGAGTATGCCGAACATCAGGCCGTTAGCTATACTATAAGTTAGAGGCATCATTATGATGGTCAGAAAAGCTGGCAATCCCTCTGTGATAGATCTGAAGTCTATCTTCATTACTGGCTCGGTCATGAACAGGCCAACGGCTATAAGGGCGGGGGCTGTAGCATAATTGGGGATGCTGCCTATCAACGGTATGAAAAACATCGATAGCAGAAATAGGCAACCTACCACGATAGAGGTGAAGCCCGTCCTCCCCCCCTCCTCGACCCCGGTGGCGCTTTCCACGTAAGACGTGACTGTGGATGTGCCCAGCAGAGCGCCGAACATCGTTCCTATGGAATCGGCTATGAATGCTCTACCGGCCCCCTTAAAAGAGCCCCGTTCATCGATGATGTCCAGCTTGCTTGCCAATCCCATCAATGTGCCCGCGGTGTCGAAGAAGTCCACGAATGTAAAGGTAAAAATGATGGTTATTATGTTAAATTCCTTGAAGAGCGTTCTAAAATCCATTTTGCCAAAGGTACTTCCAAGAGCTGAGAATTCCGGGATGGCGACGATGCTCGAAACCCCTGTGGGGGCCTCACCCTGCATCACTCCAAAAAATGTAAGGATCCACCCCATTCCGGCGGTTATGATTATCCCAAAAAGAATTGCCCCCTTCACCCTAAATGCCAACATTATGCCCGTCAATATGAGGCCCACTAAAACAAGGGCCGCTCCGCCAGCAACCTCCCCAAGCTCCACAAAGGTGATTTCATCATGCACCACTAAACCGGATTTCTGGAGCCCGATAAAAGCTATGAATAGCCCTATGCCAACACTTGTTGCCAGTTTCAATGATAATGGAATCCCCCGGATTATCTTCTCCCTGATGGGGAAAATCGATATAATCAGAAAGATGACCCCATCCAAAAACACCGCGGCCAGAGCCGCTTCCCAGGGCAAGCCCATCTTCAGAACAACGGTGTAGGCGAAGAAGGCGTTCAAGCCCATTCCTGAGGCCAAAGCAAATGGCAGATTGGCGAAAAGCCCCATGAATATCGTTGCAAAAGCGGCGCTCAGGATGGTAGCTAGGGCTATCGCGTTAACGTTCATGGCCTCCTCACCAAGTATTTCGTCTCCAAGAATGCTAGGATTAACTATAATTATGTAGGCCATCGTCATAAAAGTTGTGAAGCCTGCCAGAACTTCTCTTCTCGGGGTGGTCTTGGCCTCTTTCATCTTGAATCTCTTTACTAGCCTCTCTTTAATTCCTCCGTCTTCCATCGGCTGTGGGACAGAAATGCTCTANNGGAACAATTCCGAAAGCGGCTTTTCGGCCGATAAGAGGAGATTTGGCTGGATCGTGAGGCAGCGGAGAGCGGATCGCATAGATACTGCGTCGTTCTCAATTGACATATGGCACAACCTGTTCTTGCTAGCTACGTGAATTCTGTCCCACAGCCTCTTCCATCTCATCATCCATATAACCGCCGACTAGCCTGTCCCCTTTTCTCCATCGATCTCAGTCGCTCCATCGAGGCTGTATGAGAGACATCGAGGAAGGCCCCAGAATCGCCCTGCGATAGCATATCCTTCACATTTAAAAGCTTACCTGTTGTATTATCACAACACATAGT
>DACJ01000093.1 GCA_002494765.1 Euryarchaeota archaeon UBA186 | reverse complement strand
TTTCGCAAAGCTTTTTATTCTCTTCCTTCCTAAACATTCTGTACCTGTACTTCGGGCACCACTCGAAGTGGTATAGGCTCTGGCCAACGCTATGGCTACCCCTAACTAAAGACATCATAACCTCCTTGGCAGGATTCCAAAGCGCCGCTAGGCGCGCCCTGCCTAAGGTGGATAATTTTTCTGCAGAAAAAACCTTATGAAATTACCAGTGACTATGAGCAATTCATCTACGCCCTAAAGGGCGGAGATTTCTTGCTCATAAGGTTAATATGGCCGTCACCATTCCAACCATGGGACTGGGATTTGCAGCTGCAACCCTGGTAGGGCAAAACCTTGGTGCAAAGAAAACAGATAGAGCCGAAAGGAGCGGGTGGCTGTCTGCATTATATGCTGTCATAATCGTGGCCATTTTGAGCATTTTTCTCCTTGCCATTCCCGAAGGAATAATAGGTATATTCAACAGGGAAGAGGAAGTAGTTAAGATAGGGGCGAGTTTCCTGAGATTTGTCGCACCATCCATGCTCTTTATTGGGCTAGGGATGGCCATGGGCAGGGCTCAAAATGGCGCAGGCGATACAAAAATCCCATTAATTACGAGTGCTCTATCTATGCTATTTTTGAGGATTCCGTTGGCTTATTACTTATCGGACCTATTTGGCCCAAGCGGCATATGGATCGACATTGGGCTTACCAATGTCATCTATGGTTCTCTCATGGCAACATTCTTTAAAATTGGTAGATGGAAAAAGAAGGAGTTATGAATTTTGATGCAATCGCGCCGCATTGGAACTGGCTAAGAATATGGCACTACCGGGGCGGACGTAGGTGTGAATGAATCGAAGGGCGATGTTTCCCAGTGAACAGGCTTATAGTACCCCCCCGCGAGCAATGGTTCGCCTGGTTCCGGCACATAGCTCTCGCCTGGCGGATATTCTATACCTATCGGTTCTATGCCACCGAAATACGTACCGCAGCCAAACTTGGGTTGAAGCAGCTTATCAAGTAGGGGATAACCTCCGAGATCAGCTTTTCTCAGAATATCGCCGGGTGTTGAATCGAGGTCTTCCACCATCTCGATGTGTGACCTGGCCAGACCATAAAGAAGCTCATCCGTGATGTACCCCCAGGTATCCTCCGTCGTCCCTGTACGCCAGGAAGTGTATGACATGATATTAGCCACGGGGACACCATACTGGTAGCGCAAACATCCCGAGCACCATACCAGGAAGACATTAGGCCATACTAGAAATAGCCCTGGCTGGTAAGGCCATGATCCTTGTATGCCCTGTTCCAAGAGGCTTTTGATCACGTACCCCCAGAGGTTTTTGAGGACCGTATACCAAATGAATGGGTTTTCTGCTACGGTAGCCCACCTAAGTGGCGAATAGGACCAATCTATTCCTAAATCTTTGAGCTTCTCCCGCATTATGCCACTATAAGGGATGAGCGTTGTCGGGTCTGTGAAATAGGGCCAATCGCCATCCATATGGAACTGGCATACGATTTTATCTAGAAGATCTGGATGGTTCTCCGCAAATGTGAGGGTAGCCAGGTTGCAGTTTATGTAAAGGAGGGTAGGATCGAACATAAACATCAGAGTTTTCTCCCTCTCTTCTAATGGCAATTTTGAGAAGTATTTGGCGACCTCGAGCGTGCAGACTATGCCCTGATTCGGATTCGCTCCAGAGAATGGAGCGTCATACCATTTGGTGAAGAGGATTATGTCGTCCGTTTTCCCGGGGAGCCTCCCAACTATCATCGGGGCTGTTGAGACGTGCGAATCTCCTTCGCTCAGGAACCTTATCTTTACCGGGCCCTTTGCACAGGCCTCCTTCAGATACGAGGCGTCGTTTAATCCTATAGTTAATTGGGGCATTGGTATTTCAGCTGCATTTGAAAGGAGGCCTAGGAGAGCGTAGACAATCATATCCTCTGGCATTGAGTCAAAGTAGCCCACCATAGCAGAAGCTCCATGCTCAGCGGCCCAATTGTAATGCATTACCATCCCATGCTCAGCGGGTATGAGGCCATGGGTAAACTTATTGATGGGTCTGCCAAACTGCCCCATCAAACTTTCGATATCGTGCGATTGCAGGTTTATCAGAACCGCCCTTCCCTTGACGTCTTTTCCCAAGTAATCCCAGGGGTAACCATACCCTACATCCACGAGATGGAGCTCTTCGAAATCTCCAAATCCCGTATGCTTTTGAGGATAGCAGACGAGCTCTTTTTGGATTGGGGACAAAACCTTGAGCTCCCATCTCTTATGGAAGACCCCTGTGAAGTTTATGGCTTCTCTCCAGGTTTCAAGGCCGAAGCTCTTAAGCTTGTCTTCTATCCAATCTGCGCATCTATCCAATTTGATGGTTCCAGGTGCTCTTGGGCACATTGACGGATCCGACAGAGCGTTGCCCCACTCTTGCATCTCCCGTACGTCGATTTGTGGCTTTTCTCCGAGTTCGGCTGGGGTTATAACTATCGGAAAGGCCGCCAAAATGAGCGCTATTACGGCGCAGGCTAACCTCCCGAGTCTATTCTCTATCATCTTATCACTCCTTGCAACTTGGAAAATCTCTCCAAAGTCATATATTAGTACTAATTTTGTTTGGATATATTAAGTTTTCTATTTTGTCATCACACTTCCGCAGCAAGACCCGAAGCGTTGCTAGACAGTCACTTCAGTACCTCCAAGGGCAACTACTTGAAAAAGGACGTGGTAACATGACCAATTATGCCAAAAACGTACCGGATTGCAACAACCAATCACTTCATCACTTCATCTCTGATTCTCCATGGGATGAAAGACCCGTTATCGACCACATCCAAAGAGATGTGGTGGAGTTGATCGGGGATAAAATCAATGGCGCCATCCATATCGATGAGTCAGGATTTCCAAAAGAAGGAAAGAACTCGGTAGGTGTAAAACGTCAGTATTGTGGGCGATTTGGAAAAATCGAGAATTGTCAGGTCGGCGTCTTTCTTGGATACACAAGCGGGACTTATAGAACTCTGATAGATGAGGCGCTATATCTCCCAAAAGACTGGGCAGAAGACCGGGAAAGACGTAAGAAGTGTGGTGTTCCCGAAAATGTCGTGTTCAAGACCAAAGGAGAGCTCGCCTTTGAGATGACCCTGCATGCCCGAGATAACAACGATGTTAGAATACTAAAGGATCAACTGGATAAGCCATGGAAACACATTCTCATCAGAGATGCGGAACGGAAAGAACTCTGGTCAAACATCGCGTGTATTCGCGTGCATCCAGTCGTGGATAAACTCCCAGGAGATGAGTTATGGTTGATCATTCGAAAAGACGACGGCGAGAAAACCACGAAATATCAGTTCTCAAATGCACCTCTTGATACGGATATAACACGATTTGCTCAGATGTCTTGCAGCAGATGCTGGATTGAGCGAGCAATTGAAGATGCTAAGGGAGCAGGACTTGCAGATTACCAGATTCGCAAATGGACTGGATGGCACCATCATATCACGATGACGTTGTTCGCGATGTTTGTGATCCTTACATTGTATATGGACTTGGGTAAAAGAGCGCCGTTATTGACGGTTCAAGACGTGAAAGAGATCCTTGAGGTCATAATGCCAAAAGATGAGATTACGGATAAGGGGCTCTTAGATCTCATTAAAGAGAAACATAGGGCCCAGTATTCAGCGAGGAAATCACACCATCGTAGGAATAGATAGATGGATAGGTAGATAGTTAGGTTATTCTGCTCGCTCAGTGTTTAGCGCTAGCTTTCTGTATTCCTTATGGTAAACTGTTTTTGGATGGTTCAAATACGAAAATCACTCAGAGAAAGTGGATTTTGAATGCGATAAGGTCTGAAGAGCTGCGATATTGCAGGTGATGAGTGCTCAATTGGGGAAAATGATGAGAGGGCGCCCTTAATGTAACAAAGTCAAGCTAATTCTTAAAAAAAAAATAAAGATTAGGGATTATGGGTGCCAGACGTGCCCGATGATCCAGCCGATGAATCCGAGGATCGCTCCTAGGATAACGCCGACAACCAATGCTACTGATGTCTGAATCGGGTATGTTACCAATCCAATCATGTAAAGGATTAGGACAACGGCGAACATCGCGGATTC
>DACJ01000109.1 GCA_002494765.1 Euryarchaeota archaeon UBA186 | reverse complement strand
TTTCGCAAAGCTTTTTATTCTCTTCCTTCCTAAACATTCTGTACCTGTACTTCGGGCACCACTCGAAGTGGTATAGGCTCTGGCCAACGCTATGGCTACCCCTAACTAAAGACATCATAACCTCCTTGGCAGGATTCCAAAGCGCCGCTAGGCGCGCCCTGCCTAAGGTGGATAATTTTTCTGCAGAAAAAACCTTATGAAATTACCAGTGACTATGAGCAATTCATCTACGCCCTAAAGGGCGGAGATTTCTTGCTCATAAGGTTAAGACCTTTGCGAGATTCTAAAGTAATAACTTA
The DNA here is from genome assembly GCA_002494765.1 of Euryarchaeota archaeon UBA186. Classification (GTDB taxonomy): domain Archaea; phylum Thermoplasmatota; class UBA186; order UBA186; family UBA186; genus UBA186. Next base: position 8,031 of record DACJ01000109.1, on the reverse strand, counting down.
AATATTTTGATAGCGATTAGGCTATGTGAAAGATGTCATTTTAAAGCCCCTGCACATAGCATTCATTTCAACCTATCCTCCAAGGCGGTGCGGCATTGGCATATTTACCCATGATCTCGTAACCCATCTGTCTGAAGTGAATCGCGAAGCTACGGATGTGGTTGCTATCGATGACTCCTTGCAGAGTTATCCATACTCCTCCGAAGTAAGATTTGTTATCAGAGAGCAGCGGATGGAAGACTACTTGGAAGTCGCTAATTTTCTCAATCTCTCCCTCATTGATGTGATATCTCTACAGCATGAATTTGGTATATTTGGTGGCGATGAAGGGGAATATATACTTAATTTGTTAAAGAACTTAAAGAAACCCGTGGTTACAACTCTCCATACCATTTTATGGGATCCTTCTGAGAAACAACGGGAAATTCTTAAAGCAATTGGGGACATATCTACGGTAGTAGTGGTAATGGCTCAGAGTGCTGTGGGGATTCTAAAAGAGGTGTATGATCTACCTGAAGAAAAGATCGTTGTGATCCCCCATGGAACGCCGGATATACCATTTCTAGATTCCTCTTATTACAAGGATCAATTCAAGACTGAAGACAGGCAGGTGATCCTCTCTTGTGGATTGCTAAGCCCCAATAAGGGGATAGAGCACATGATCAATGCCCTACCAGCCGTTACCAGAGAGTTTTCCAATACATTATACATCATTTTGGGTGCAACCCATCCTGAAGTAAAGCGTCGTTATGGGGAAGAATACCACATCTCATTAGAACGGTTGGTTAAAGAGAAAAAATTGGAGGAACACGTGATTTTTCACAATCAATTCGTTACACAAGAACAGTTGCTCCAATTCTTGATAGCTGCGGACATATTTGTAACACCATATCTCTCCAAAGATCAGATATCTTCTGGAACGCTATCATACGCCCTTGCCTGTGGAAAGGCGGTAATATCTACGCCTTATAAGTATGCCGAAGAGCTGCTTGCGAAAGATAGGGGCATGCTGGTACCGTTTGCCGATAGCGAAGCTCTGTCCAAGGCCCTGATAAAATTGCTTGGCGATCCAATTACCAGAGATAGGATGCGTAAGCGAGCATATCAATTTGGTAGGCAAATGACCTGGCAAGAGGTATCAAATAGATATATAGAGACATTCGAGCGGGCCCTAAGGGAGTTCAGTAAACCCAGTAAAGAGATGAAACGTATAGAATCGCTTGCTATTCCCGAGATAAATTTGGAGTATCTCAAACTGATGACAGATGATGTTGGGCTGTTGCAACACTCAACGTTTACGATCCCAGATCGACGGTATGGTTACTGCACAGATGATAACACCAGAGCTCTAGTGGCAATGGTAATGAATTATCATTTATTCCATGATGATACGGTTATACCCTTACTTAAGACCTATCTGAGCTTTGTCCGTCATGCAGTTGATAATGGCAAGGTAAGAAATTTTATGGATTATAGTCGGGCATTTCTGGAAGCAAAAGGATCGGAAGATTGCTCAAGCAGGACTATATGGGCGGTTGGGTGGATTATAGGATACCCACCCTCTATACCAGGCGTGATGGAGCTTGCAGTTAGGCTCTTTAGAGAGGTTTTGCCCGAGGCTCCCTCGTTTACCTCTCCAAGGGCATGGGCCTATACAATATTGGGCTGTATCTATTATCTACAGCGTTTTAGTGGCGATAGGGGGGTAAAAACAATTCTTGATCAGTTGAGCCTAAGACTTTTCAACTCATCTGAAAAAGATAAAGATAAATGGCCCTGGTGTGAGGACATCTTAGCTTATGATAATGGTAGAGTTCCGCAAGCGTTGATCGCTGCCGGAGAATGGATGGGCAACAAAGCGATGACCCAGCAGGGATTAAGGTCACTGAGCTGGTTACTGAGTTTACAAACAGAGGAAAATCACCTTTCGTTAATAGGCAACCAGGGCTGGTTTAAGAGAGGCGAAACAAAGGCCCAGTTTGATCAACAACCCCTTGAGATACCAGCTTTATTAGGAGCTTGCAATGAGGCTTTTAGGGCTACAGGTGATGATAAATGGAGAAAGGCCATGGATCTATGCTTCAGCTGGTACCTTGGCAATAATGACATCCACCGAGCCCTTTATGACTTTACTACCGGAGGTTGCTACGATGGGTTACGTGCTGACGGCGTAAATGATAATCAGGGCGGTGAGGCATTGGTTTCATGGTTGCTATCATTACAGCTTATCTATCAAATAGCACATGAAGCTCATATATAAATTCCGTACAGTATAAAGGGGATTTATCTACCAAATTATACTATTGGAAGAATTAAATCAGCTCTATTCTGAGTTCTATGGCATTTAGCCCTTTTCCAGCTATCGATGCTTATGCCTCTCCTTTCTCCCCTAGCGACTGACTGCTTCGAACTCCTTCTTGCCGGCCCCGCATATGGGGCAGACCCAATCATCGGGCAGCTCTTCAAATGGCGTGCCAGGAGGTATTCCTGACTCGGGATCTCCCCTTTCCGGATCGTAGATATATCCACAAACCTTACATCTGTAGCTTTTCGTTTTCTTCGCGGCTTTCTCCTCTTTTATATAGGTTGGGGCTGTCTTTGGGGCTTTACCTCCCTTTATCTGGTGATAGTATGCATAGGTCATAGGCTCTTTATCTACGATGATCTGAGCATCGACCACCCCCCCGATGAAGAGAGTGTGTGTACCCACATCCAGACTATCGAGGACCTCAGCCTCTAGATAGCCTACACTATTTTCCAGGAGTATAGGGGGGCCAGTAACTCCAATCTTGTAGCTCACTTCCGCAAATTTATCCACATCGCGACCAGATTTGAAACCGAAGTTTCCGATGAATTTCATTGGGGCCTCTTTTGATAGAATCGAGACAGTGAAAACCCCGCTTTCCCTGATGAACTGATTGGTTAAATTCTGTTTGTTTATGCAGACCGCTATCTTTGGGGGATCTGATGTTACCTGGGTTACCGTATTGGCGATCTGCCCATTTAGTCTCTCGCCCATCTTCGAGCTAACTACATACAACCCGTAGCTAACTTTATGGAAGGTTTTTGGATTCATTTTCTTACCTCTTTTTTATTTTTTTATAATTATTATAATTTAACCTTTCGCCCTCTTCTCCTTTCTCGCCAGATAGTCCCTGATCGCGGCCCTGAGCGCATCTGCTGCCAGGTTTGAGCAGTGCATCTTTTGAGGGGGGAGGCCCTCTAGCTCATCGGCTACGTCGGCTCGCGTTATCTTTATCGCCTCATCTATGTGCATGCCCTTTGCCATCTCGGTCACCATGCTGCTAGTTGCTATGGCCGAACCGCAACCGAAGGTCCTAAACTTTATGTCTGTGATGACATCGTCCTCCACTTTGATGAACATCTCCATGAGGTCGCCGCAGACAGGATTGCCAACCTTTCCATAGCCATCTGGATTATCTATGGTTCCAACGTTTCGGGGGTTCATGAAGTGCTTCATGACCTTTTCGCTATACCCTATCTGTGCCATCTATCTATCTATAGCCCATAACCCCTTATATCTATAGCGGCGAAATCTCCCTCAACCTCTGAACGGTCTCTTTTACCCCATTTACTATCGTGGGAACCTGTTCTGGCGTATTAGATCTGCCAAGGGTTAGGACCATAGACCCATGAGCCTCCTCGTGTTTGAGGCCTATGGCCAGCAAAACGTGAGACGGCTCCAAAGTCTTCGAGGAGCAAGCAGAGCCGGTCGCAACCTGTATGCCGTACGTGGTATCCATGTTAAGTAGAATGCTCTCCCCTTCTATCCGGCTGAAACGAAAACTCGCATGGTGTGGAAGCCTTTTTTTGGGATGACCGGTTAGATGCGATTCTTCTATCTCCAATATTTTTTCGATCAACTCGTCCCTTATTTTAAGCATCCTACCGCTCTCCTTCTCCATTTCATTTTTGGCTATCCTAGCCGCCTCCCCCATCCCGGCGATTGAAAACAAATTCTCCGTGCCGGATCTGAGTCCACGCTCCTGCCCACCGCCAGGGAGCACAGGTTGAAGCACTACACCGGGTTTCACATACAAAGCACCCGCGCCCTGAGGCCCATATAAATCGTTAGAAGACAGCGTTAAGAGATCTATTCCATCCTTTTGAACGTCGATCGGTATATGGCCAGCAGCGGCTGTTCCATCGACATGCAGATACAGACCCTTCTCATGAACTAACTCGCCTATCTCCTTAATTGGTTCTACCGTGCCAATTTCGTTGTTCGCGTACATTATCGATGTTACCGTTGTATTCTTGGTCAGAGCGCTTTCCAACTCCTCGAGATCTACCATGCCGTTAGAATCTACTGGTACGATGGTGAGCTCGAAGCCGTTCTTTTGTAGCTCTTTCATCGGGTTCAGAACGGACATGTGCTCTATGGCGCTGGTCACCACCTTTTTCCCCTTCCCAGCGTTTCTGAGAGCCGTTCCCTTGATACCGAGATTGTTGGACTCAGTAGCGCAGCTGGTGAAGATGATGGTCCGTTCACTCTCAGCGTTTATTAGATCGGCCACTTTTCCCTTAGCCCCTTCAATAGCCCTTTTAGCCTCCAACCCCACTGAGTGGAGGGAGGAGGGGTTCCCTAAGCCTTTAAGGTACTTGCTGGTAAACTCAAGCACTCTTGGGTCGATAGGCATCGCCGATGCGTGGTCAAGGTAGATCTTTTCCATGGTCTTACCTATCTAAAACCACATCGTAGCGCCAGCTTCCAGAACCAGGTCATTCAGGGTCGCGGCGCCCACAATCTTTACCCCAGGTATCAGTTCGACTTCTTCAAGTCCGAGCAACTGTTTCGATGCCACACAGGCGTAGAGCTCTATCCCCATCTTAAGGGTCTGGTCGATCATCTCAGAGAGTGCTGGAAATGCCCCCACCTTTATCTTCTCTGCCTCCCCCGGGATCAATATTCTCAACCCTTTGACCACGTAATAGACCTTAGCATCTATCTCCATGTTTTTCGCCGTCTGGGCTAAAACCAATGGTGCATACTGTCTTTCCGGCTCATCGCTCGTCTGCACATACAGTATCGAATTTTCGTTTTTCATGCGTATCACCTATTTTTTAATTTCCTACAAATTATCGCTCAATTCATCCTTTTTATATAGAAGGTCAATATTGCCCCTTCTTTCTCGAATTTGAGGACCTCATGCCCGGTCCTCTTAGCCCATCTCTTGATGTCCTCCTCAGCAGCCGGGTCGTCGGCAACGACCTTGAGCACCTGCCCTACCTTTATCCCATCTATCGCCTCTTTGGTCATAGAGATCGGCATTGGGCAATAAAGCCCAACGCAATCGACCTCTTCATCTGGGACTATCTCTTCCATGACCACCTTAGTTTTAGATACTCATTTATTTATCAGATCTCTTCCAACAGGCCGGTAAAGGTGTCGTGGTGATCCTCTTCATCGGATAGTATCTGCCTGAACAGCCTCTTGGTAGTTTCGTCCCCCTCATCTTTCGCCTTTTTTATCACCTCTCTGTATAGCGAGATGGCGGCCTCCTCGTCCTTCTTGTCCTGCTCTATCATCTCCTTGAGGGTCTCACCCACGAATATCGGATCTGGTTTGGTGGTGGGAACTCCTCCCAGATAGGCAAGCCTTTCAGCGATCTCCTCAGCGTGCTTCATCTCCGTTATCGCTATGCTCTTTAATTCGTCTTTCACCGCGAATCCCTTTACCCCTTTCCAGAGAACGTGTTGCCACATGTACTGAATCGAGACCTGAATCTCTCTCGCTATCGACCTGTTCAAGAGGTCCAACAATTCCTCGCTTGCATTTTCCATCTTATGCCTCCATTTTTACCTCATTACTCAAACTCTTTGACCAAAGGGCGGTACAGACAGGTAGCCACGAAATGCCTAAACCCCTTATGCAGCCGTCAATGTGCTCTCACCTTCTCTTACAAGCTTTTACGCCCTATAGTAGCAATGGGAAAACGAATTTTAATACTTTCGTTCATCGCGATCACCCTTCTATCAGCTCAAGCAGCTTATCGATCTCCGTTGTGGGCTGCTCGCATCTGTAGTTTCTGCACACATAAGCTGTCGGTTTTTCTCCTATAGCTCTCATCCCCTTCGCATACCCCGCCCGAGATACATCATCGTCTTTCAGGATCACCACCTTATTTGGGATGAAATTCCTCCTAACAGCTCTCAACATACTCCCGGCATTCTCTTTATCGCCGACGATGACTATCTCATATGAGGGGCCGATCGCAAAATCGAGCGCAACCAACAGTTGCGTAAAAGCTGTCGGATTTTCCTCGAGGGGAGGTGAGCGCGCGAGTCTCGATGCTAGCTCCTCATACTCCGGTTTGCCGGTGAACCTAGAAAGCAACAAAAGATCCAACATCGCCACTGAATTGCCGGAAGGATAGGCGGTGTCATAAAACTCCTTCTCTCTCACCAATACCCCTTCCCCCTGAGTAAAATAGAACCCTCCCCTCTCATCCCAAAACCTCTCTGTCATCTCATCTGTTAACGAGATCGCGTGTTTTAGGTACCGCGATTCAAAGGTGGTTCCATACAGTTCGATTAACCCCCAAATGAGAAATGAGTAATCATCCAGAAAACCTTGCACCCTGGCTTCGCCATCCCTATACATGTGATAGACCCCGCGAGAAATTTTCGACAGGATGAACTCAGCGCAATCTTTTGCGGTCTCTGCGTACTCTTCTTTCTCAAATGCCTTGGATGCTTTAGCCAGGGCAGCGATCATCAGACCATTCCAATCGGTCAGGATCTTATCGTCCTTGCCCGGATGCACTCGAGTTTTCCTGGCTTCGAACAGTTTTTTCCTTGCATCTTCGATCTTGGACTCTTCCAAATCACTCGCCGATTTGATAGATTGCGTCTTATGCAGGATGTTCTTTTGAGCATAGCCATTGCCCTCTTCCGAAACGTTGAGAACTTTCATCACCAGCTCAGCTTCGTCTTTTGAGAGCACTTTTTTTATCTCACTAGCGGACCAGAGATAGAACTTGCCCTCTACTCCCTCGCTGTCCGCATCTTCAGCAGAGTAGAATCCCCCCTCCTCCGATCTCATGTCCCTTAAAACATAGGTTAAGATCTCACAGGCGGTTTCTCGATGAACCTTTTTTTTGGTCGCTTGATATGCCTCAGTGTAGGCCATCGTCAACAAGGCCTGGTCGTACAACATCTTCTCGAAGTGGGGAACAAGCCATCTAGCATCGGTTGAATACCTGTGAAAGCCGAACCCCAGATGATCGAAGATCCCGCCCATCCTCATAGCATTAAGGGTAGTTTCTACCATCGAGATGGCTCTTTTTTCACCTGTTCTCTTCCAGTAGCGAAGCAGAAAGAAAAGATTGTGAGGAGAAGGAAATTTAGGAGCATTTCCAAACCCCCCATTCCCCTCGTCGAAACTATCCGAGAGCTGTCGGAAGGCTTTGTTAAGCGTTTCCTCATCCGCTTTTGTCTTTCCCTCTAAACCTCGACCTAAAACCATTATTACTCTCTCAGCTACTTGCGTTATTTTGCCCTTTTTGGATTGCCATAGTTCGCCCATCTGAGTTATGAGCTCTCTTATCCCCGCCCTATCAAACCGACTCTCCTTCGGCACGTAGGTGGTGGCAAAAAAGGGCTTTTTGTCGGGAGTCATTATTATGGTTAAAGGCCATCCCCCGCCTCCGGTCATTATCTGGCAAACCATCATGTATGTGGAATCTATATCGGGCCTCTCTTCCCGATCCACCTTAATGCATATGAAAGTGCGATTTAAAAGCTCCGCTATTTCTAGATCTTCAAAGCTCTCGTGCTCCATCACGTGGCACCAGTGGCAAGTGGAATACCCTATGGAAAGAAAAATCGGTTTGTTCTCTTCTTTAGCCCTCTCAAATGCCTCCTCAACCCATGGGTACCAATCCACGGGATTATGAGCATGCTGGAGCAAGTATGGGCTCTTCTCATGTATCAGGCGATTTGGCTTTTTAGGCATTGTTATCCGTTTTTGGACCTTACCATAGACACATAAGACCTTACTCGATTTTC
>DACJ01000098.1 GCA_002494765.1 Euryarchaeota archaeon UBA186 | reverse complement strand
AAGGGCGCCTCTTCATTTGAGCTCTTCAGACGACAGCCAAAGTTTAGGCTTAGGTACCCAAAGGGCCATTTCTGGAGTCCTGGGAAGTTCTATCGAAGCGTGGGAGATGCGGATCTCCCCACTGTAATCGGATACGTTAGAGAGCATGGTGTCCTACAGATGAGTCTATCGGATTTCGGGACAGTCTCAGGAAGCCTCGCCCTTTAGGGCGGGGAGGAGGTCACAAACACTACCTCATGAGTTGAGAGCTCATGGCGGGAATCATTCTCCCTATAAAATCCCATCCATTCTCCGTCCCACCGTCCCCTGAACAACCAACTCCGGAACCCCTGAAGATTAGGTGATCGGTACCACTTCTCCTCGATAAAATCTTCATAGCCCACTTCACCAATGCTTCCGCCGTTGGGGTCAGCATAATACACCGTTTCGTTTTCTGCGTCGTACCCAGTTAGGACCAGGTAATGGCCATGCAAAAACCAGTATCGTTTTATGTGGATAATAACTGGTCGATTTTTTTCTAGATAGTTTTCCACGATATAATCGAGTCGATCCCTTCTCTCTTGTTCGTCAGCACTCCTCTTGTATTTTGTAAAGTTATCATTTAGTTCGCTTACATAATAAGGATCCGAGGAACCAAGAGCATGCAGTTCGTCCGCAGCATCTTGTAATTGAGACCACGAAGTGCCACTAGTAGAACCGCCATTTACCCATCGACAGATCTGAGTGTCGCTTGTGACCACTTCTACCTTTTCGGATAAATCTACCTCTTCAAATTCTTGGGGGTCTCCATAATGATTAAAAATCATGTAGAAAGCTGTTGGACCGCACTGTGCAGAACCTTGCGGTATAGGCTCAAAACCCTCCTCATACGGCTGCCCAGCATTTGCCGTGAGTGCCAATGCTAACGGACTGAAGCAAACGCTACAGAGTAATAGTATACCTATACCTCTTCTAAACAAGGCATTCATGGATATGCTTCCTCTTTATTTTTTACATATTCGCCCATATTATTTGAATTTTATGTCTGCAGTGCTCTGTTGAATGAAGTCATTTAATGTCATTTTGAACGGATCATTTCATCGTTCCTATCACTGATCGAACTTCAGGTCGTTCCTGCTTACCATGCTCTCGCCAAACTTCCTCTTCACCGCTGAGAATACCCCTTCGGTAGCAACCCATCTCATACCATATCGTTTCTTTTCCACCCATTGATCGTATCCTAATCTGCGATATTCCCCTATCCCATTTCTCCTCCCCTTGCTCCCTCCGTAGTCCACTGTTTCCAGATCGTTTCCCATCTTATGAACCTGGGAATTTGTATTGCCCTCCCCTCTTATTTCTGTTCATCTCTTCGAGTTCTCTATTCCAGTTTACGACGAAATCGAGATAGAACTCACCTTACGATAAGCTCTTCGTTACAGGTTCTCCAGTCTCTGTTATGTTTAAAGGGTTATAAAGAAATCCACTTTTTTAGATTTATCCCCGTACCCTATTGATTTATCCCCGCATATCATGAGAAGAGCTAATTCTCTTTATTTGATGGTGATAACTTTATTCTCCACAATGCATTGCCTCCAGACATGATTTCTCTCAGATGAGAGGAGCTTGTTAGGCGCATCCTTTTATTTTCATATATATCCGAAGATAGGGGTTATGTTTGATCGTGTTGGGTCTCTTCCTGCCGATCGTTGACGCTATCGTTTCACAGTTCCTGTGGTTCAGGTAATTGATCTCTGAACCAATCAAGAGACATTGACAGATAGGGGAGAAGTGCGAGAGATAGGGAAAAGAACGCAAATATCGTCGCAACTATCGCGAGAGGGAGATTAATAAATACCATGACCAGGATCTTCGGGATCGCACCAAGTGCAGGGATCAGCGCGAATAAGGTTGCTATTATGTTTATGAACACAACAGCAATGCCAATAGAGGCGGAGGTAACCCCCCATATTTTAAGTAGCATATTCCCAGTTTCGATGATAAGATCCTCATTTTCTATAATGAGATCAATGATCGTATTCAGCAGTCGGTAGACCACCGCATAAACGGAAATAGCAAACGTGTAGACGGGGTCTATCTGGATCGGGATATAGCGTATCCCGCCCATTGCCCCAAGGATGTGCACAAATGTCTCTCGAGGATCATCCACTGCCGCTGACGAGCATTCAATCATCCCCTCATCGGTGCATCCCCCAATGCTAAAACCTTGAGTTATTATAAATAGAACGAGTATTCCCGCGGATATGCGCAACATTCCCTTCTTCTTAGAAGTCATATTTTCACCTTGCTTGCGAGTCATATTTTCACCAATGTTTACAATACATTGCATCTATATATGGGTTTTCCTTTCACCTGCACTGGGAGATTGATAAGCAACACAATCAAAATCGATAGGAGAATGCCGATCACCTGGTATCGATATGCCAGTGGGCATCACACGATCACATGGCAAAATACTATATATAAATAGTATCATATCTATAGTCATGAACAAGGGGTTGTGCGTTGGGGTTTTGGTCGTGCTGGTTTTGGGGGCAGTGTCTGCGACGGTGTCCACCCAAGCGGCATCGGACGAGGACGAGGAATTAATAGATGCTGCACGTACTGGCGATGTTGAAGAAATCAAGGCCCTGATCGAGGCTGGTGCAGACGTAAATGCGAAAAATGATTATGGGGAAACAGCCTTAATGTATGCGGCATTGGAAGGCGAAACTGAGATAGTTGGGATATTAATCGCTGCAGGCGCCGATGTGAATGCGAAAAATGATTATGGAGCTACGGTCTTAATGTATGCGACAGTGTATGGCTACACAGAAATAGTGGAGCTCTTGGTCAACTCAGGTGCAGACGTAAATGCGGGAACTGAAGATGGGATTACACCCTTAATGTCTGCGGCAGTGTATGGCTACACAGAAATAGTAGAGCTCCTACTCGAGAAAGGCGCCAGGGTAAAAGCGGCCTTGGACGAGGATCAGGGATTAATGGATGCCATAGTCGATAGGGATATCAAGAAAGTCAAAGCATCAATTAAATCAGGCGCAGACGTAAATGCGGGAACTGAAGACGGGGTCACAGCCTTAATATGGGCGGCATTGCTGGGTGAGACTGAAATAGTCAAGATCCTACTCGAGAAAGGCGCAGACGTGGATGCGGAAACTGAAGACGAGGCCACAGCCTTAATGTTCACGGTAAGCAATGGAAATGCAGAAATGGCCAAGCTCCTACTCGAGAAAGGCGCTGATGTAAATGCGGAAGATGAAGATGGATGGACAGCATTAATGATCGCTGCGAGTGAGGGCAATCCTGAAATGGCCAAGCTCCTACTCGAGAAAGGCGCTGATGTAAATGCGGAAGATGAAGATGGATGGACAGCATTAATGTTTGCGGAAGAAGGAGGCCATACTGAAATCGTTGAAATTTTAAGGGCAGCTGGAGCGGTGTCCGACCAAGTGGGATGACTGCCCTAACGATGGCGTCAGATAATGGCCACACCGAGGTCGTCTAGATCCTGAAAGCAGCGGGGGCTAGTGACACACCTACGGGCACCTGATGGAGATGATAGCCAAGACGGAGGTGCTGCAGAAAAGGGTCAGGATGGAAGCTTCCTTCAAGGGTCGGTTCTTTACATAGTAATTGGATTAGTGGTGGCTGTTGCCATAATAGCCATTGTCTTACTTGCAAGGAAGGGCAAAGGCAAGAAAGAAAAGTAAGGTTCAGAGTATAGGGGTGCCATATCTATTTCTAACCCTATAATAAGATTGGCGCACTCTTTATGGGCCATGATCGAGGAATAGTCCATTGATACTGATGACTAGTAGTAAGTGATTTATTCTCCTTTTCTGATACGGACCTATGGTAACCAGTTCGAAGGAAATCACGTTTCAAACCAGAGGAGAGGGCGATATGCTGAACCTGACATCATCGGTCACTTCATTCGTAAAAGAGAGCAGCGTAAAAAATGGTTTAGTAAATGTTTCCGTCGTCGGTTCGACCTGCGCCATAACGACCATCGAGTACGAGCCTGGCCTTGAAAAAGATTTTTTCACCGCTTTGGAAAGGCTTGCTCCTAAAGAGGAAGAGTACGAACATCACAAGAGATGGGGGGATTTCAATGGCCATTCCCATGTCAGGGCTTCTGTCATAGGTCCCTCCATAACCATCCCTGTTCACGATTCTAAGCCCGTGCTAGGAACCTGGCAGCAGGTGGTATTTGTGGAGTTGGACGCTAGACCCAGGTCTAGAAATATCTATTTGACAGCTCTTGGCGATGTGTGATCTCATAATGGATTAGCCGACAAGCCCGTCAAGAGGAGTGGCGCACTTGCTGTAAATCGCCAACTCAGCGGTTATTCTCAGCTTTTGCCATCGATATGATCCCTTTTTCCCCCTCCAGCGGACCCTTCAAAATCATGACATCTCCAGGATCTATCCTCTCCTTCTCATCCGGGTCGAAGATCCACTTCCTCCCCTTTCTTATCGCCAGAACACTCATCCCGGTCCTTGTCTCAAGCTCTAGCTCTTCCAATTTTCTATTCGACAGGAGAGAGCCATTCTCGACTGAGACCCTCGTGATTATCTCATCAGAGTCCCTTATGGACATCTCCAGTATCGGGTGTATATCGACATCCCTAAGCACAATATCCGCCATCTCTCTAGCGCCGTCTGCGAGCTCTTCTACGACTATCGCTAGCTTAATCATGGCGAACCCTTTCTCCTCTGGCATAGTCAAAGAAAGCCACAACGCATCATCGCACATCTCGTCCATCTCCTCTTCGAGGATATCCACCTCTTTGGCTATGTCTATATTGTCGTAGAGAAGGGCTGAGTAAGCCAGATCGATCATGAAGCTAGATCTCTCTCTCATCTTTAGGAATAGCTCCTCGACAGCGGCCTCGGCTTCCGTCTCCTTACTCACTTTCCCACCTCTCCTCGAACTTTTCAAAGCTCTCTTCAGTGCCTTTGCCGAGCAGTATGTCCTCCTTCTTTAGCTTTATGTCCTCCTCGGGGCCCGATATCCATTTTCTTCCTCTCCTTATGGCGATCACTCGAAGCCCCGTGTCCGCAGTCGCGTTTTCTATATTCTCTCCAGCAAGTCTGGGCTGCCTTATCCTTCTTATCTTCTCCTCGCTCCTCTCGAGCAGAAGGGGCAGGAAAGGTCTGAGCTCACCCTGCGCCTCAAGAAGTGAGACCATGTCCCCCGCACTGTTGGAGATCTTCTCCGCGGCAGATGCCACTTGTAAAATGGACGCCAGCTGTTCGGCATCCTCTTCCGATCTCGCCGCTAGCATGGCCCTCTTCCTTATTTCGTAGTTCATGAGATCCATCTTGTCTTCCAGCTCTCTGACCTCTTCGGCGATCTCATCGTCGTCGAATATCACGCATGCGTACGCTAGATCGACCATGAGCTCGGAGCAATCCTTCATCTCGGTCAAAAGCTCCCTGACGCTGAGAGGCCATTCTTCTTCTTTCCCTTCCGTATCTTGGCTCATCTATATCTCTACCTCTCGCATATGTTCATGACCCCATCAACTTTCCTATATTCAAGAGTATCGCTACCCCCAAGAGTATAGCGATGCCCAAAAAGTCCCCGATAGTCGTGACCAGGGGGATTACTACATCGTCCGGGTCCAATTTATACCTGACCGATAACCCGGAACAACTGATCGCCACTCCCACTACCCCCACCGTGGTGAGTACGCCGCTTAACAGCACCCACAAAAATATCATGACGAACCCTCCAGAATCAACTAATGATAGAAGATAGTAACCAAGGGCGATGGCGACTGAGAGCATGGCAAATATCGCCATCCCGAGCAGGATGGCTCCCCTAACGTTCTGGGTGAAAAGCTTATCGCCCCTTCTAATTTCCACGCTTCCAACGTGGATGCCGGATGATAACCTGGCCCCGAGAACGCTCCCGATGTTCCCCGACACGCCGTTTATGACCGGGAATAGGAAAAGCAGGGTTCCCGTGGTCGCGTTTAGGATGGAACCTCCCATCACCTCGATCCCTATGCAGAGCATAAGGAGGGGGGCGCTCTTCAGGACTATCGATTTTACGGAGTAGTAACTCAGAGGATCACCCCCATCCCATAGGCGGTCAGGAAGAGAATCGCGACTGTGACAATATCCCCGATGGTTGCGAGGCCCGGTGTGATGACGTTGTCTGGGTCATAACCGTGCCTGAAAGAGACAAGTATTATCAGAAGAGTTACTCCTCCCAAGATGAGGCCAGCTATCACCCCAGTTATGGAGGCGATCAGGACGAGCTTCAAAAGATTTACCGGGTCAAGTTCTCCGCTTCCCACAAACCCGATCGAAAAAGCAAGCAGAGCGGCGAATACAGACATCAGCAGGCCGAGTATCAATGATCCGCATATGGATTTGCTAGACTCCTCGTTCCAGACATCTCCCTCCCTTATGAGGCCGAGGTGCGCCGCCGATCCCAGCCTGGATCCCAGGGCGCCGCTAACATTCCCCCTGAGACCTATGATGGCTGGAATCATAATGATCAGGCCTGGTATGGATAAAAACGAGGAGTGAAAAGTCATGAGCATGCTACTAGCTAGGAGCTCCCCTATACCGCATAAGAGGATAATGGGCATAGATTCCTTGAAGATCTCCTTCAATAGCATCAAAATCGGATCTTCACCCTCTATAGAAACTTTACCACTCGAAAAGGCGGGATAAGTTCGGCGTGAGCAATAGTCTTTCAAATTTTAAATACTAGATACATTTAACCCTAGATGGAATCTAACAGACTCGTCAAGATCATTTGCCTTGCGATATCTCTTATAATGGCCGCTCTCCTTCTTTACTACCTGTATAAATCATGTGGTAGTGGTTGGGGGTGGTCTCTCTGGGCATATGGCATACCCGCAATCCCGGTTGGATTTTCGTTTTATTTTGCCCTCAAAAAAGGGGATGAGAGAGAAAGGATAGCGAGTTGCATGGCCCTTCTCGTTGTTTTAGTAATTTTTCTCAACTTACCAGGGGCTGCGTATCTCCTGGAGGAGGGGATAGGGCCGAGTGATCTTGCAGCTAAGGGTGAATTCGACATTCTCCTCTCTTCCGTCACGGTCTTTGCTCTCTTCTTCATTCCGAGCATGGCTATCGTTTACGTAGAGAGTGAAGAAATGAAAAATGGGTTGAAAAGGCTCGGATTTAAGCCCGAGAGGAGACTCGGATCCTCCATAGCCTGGGGTCTTTTGTTAACCATTATTACATTCATGTTAGTGGTCCTGGCATCGACGATTATGAGCCTTGTAGCCAGCAGTTTGGGGTATAAGATCCCGATGGAGAACCCCCTTGCCGAACGGATGTCTAGCTCATCCCTCCTGATAATAGTACTCCCCATTTTGGCGGGGATCGGGGAAGAGATCTTCTTCAGAGGAATTCTACAATCAAGGTTCGGGATAGTCGTACAGGCGATCGTTTTTGGGCTGGCCCACGTCGCTTATCTGATTCCACAGCAGGTGATATTGCCCATGGTAATGGCAGTTCTATGGGGTTATGCCTATAAGATTACTAAGGACATAAGAATCGTGATAACATCGCATATAGCATACAATTTCATAGCGATGCTCACCCTCCACTTCTTGGGCGATTATTTGCCCATTTGAGTGTTGGGAAGCAGCGATCATAACCGTAATGATCTTAGGAACGATCCTGATTTGGGTAGGATGGTAAAGAACGCGGATGAACTGCTCAATAATTCTCGTACTCCCAAGCTGAGGAAAGCCCGGGGAGTTTTGATCGAATTGGCGAATAGCGCCATAAAATCCGCCGATCCATCTTTGGCTGTGAGAAGATGGGTAAAACTCGAGAATGGCAAACTCCTTGTTGGAAATCACGATTTCGATTTAGGGGAAGTCGAGAAGATAATAGTAGTGGGGGGAGGAAAGGCCTCCGGGGCGATGGGCGAGACGCTCGAAGAGTTGTTAGGTGAGAAGCTAACCGAAGGCGTGGTGAACATCCCACAGGCACAATCAGACAAAAATTCCAAAATCGAATTTGTAGAGGCGGGCCATCCTCTTCCTACGAAGTCTGGAGTAGAGGGCGCCCGTAAGATGATTGATCTACTGGAAGATTTAGGCCCAGGCGATTTGGCGATATGCCTGATAAGCGGAGGCGGCTCGGCATTGATGCCCCTTCCTTCGGAGGGATTGAGCCTCAAGGACCTTCAGGAGACCACCGATCTCTTGTTAAAGAGCGGCGCCACTATCCAGGAGCTAAACGCCGTCAGGAAGCACCTCTCCGACATAAAGGGAGGACAGATGGCTAGAGCCGCTCACCCCGCCAGGATAATCAGCCTGATAATCTCTGACGTGGTAGGCGATCGGCTCGACACCATCGCAAGCGGGCCCACCGTGCCGGATCGGACCACCTATACGGAGGCGCTATTCGTTCTTGGGAGATATGAGCAGACAGAAAAAATTCCAGCCCCCGTGATGGCCCACCTAAAAGCAGGAGTCGCGAGGGAGATCCCAGAGACGCCCAAATCCAGGTTGCACAATGTTTTTAACTGGATAATAGCGAGTAATGCCAATGCCTTGAAGGCTGCTGAAAAAATCGGAAAGGCTCATGGGTTCAATGTGCGCATCCTCACGACGACGTTGGAGGGCGAAGCTCGGGAGGTCGGAGCGCGCTTTTCCAGAATCGCTAAAGAGGTTAAAGAAGGGAGGCCGATCCCAAGGCCAGCTCTCCTGCTTTCGGGAGGCGAGACGACCGTTACCGTCAAAGGAGATGGCAAGGGTGGCAGAAATCAAGAACTGATATTAAGCGCTGTGATCGGCGTCTCTAGCCTGGAGAACGTGGCAATAGCATCATTTAGCACTGATGGTGTGGATGGACCAACTGAAGCCGCGGGGGCGGTGGCAGACACCTTAACACTTCAAAGAGCCAAAAACCTTGGCCTAGATCCTTCAGAGTATCTTGAGAACAATGACTCATATCATTTCTTCGAGAGCCTCGGCGATCTTCTGATCACCGGGCCCACAGGAACAAACGTTATGGATTTAACCGCTTTAATCGTTTTGTGAGTTCGAAGATCCTGTATAGTCCCAAAAGTATTTCCCACCCAAAGCGCCAACAGCAAAAACTTGAAACTGACGCCTAAGAAATTGAGATACTTGCTCAGGAAAAAGGAGGAAGGGATGTATTCCCGAATCATAGCAGAGGACCTTAAAATCTCAAAAAGAAGGGTAAACCAGGTCTGGAAAGAGTACAAAGACACCGGAATCATACCACAGATAGAAGGAACGATAGGTAGACCAGCAGCTCCTCCTCTCTCCGAACATGAAAAGGAGATCATACGTAAAGTGAAACAAAAATACAAACTGGGAGCGATGAGGCTTGAACTCCTGATAGATAGGGATCACGGGATACACATACCTCATAA
>DACJ01000060.1:1295-11869 GCA_002494765.1 Euryarchaeota archaeon UBA186 | reverse complement strand
AGAGGTAAAAAAATTAAAAATATGGAAAGAACTGGAGATTACGAGAGGCTTCATGTTAGAAATAGATAATCTATCGGTAAAAGTAGACGAAAAAAACATCTTAAAAAAAATCAACATGGAAATAAAAGATGGAGAGACGCACGCTTTGCTGGGTCCAAATGCCTCCGGAAAATCCACTCTGGTTTATACGATGATGGGATTTCCGAATTATAAGGTTACGGGAGGAAAAATAGTTTTTAACGGAAAAGATATAACGGATTTGCCCATAGAAGAAAGAACTAAGTTGGGGATAGCTTCGGCATTCCAGCACCCCCCTTCGATAAAAGGGTTAAAACTATCAAAACTTCTGGAGAAGATCGGTAGACGGACGATAGACACAGAGAAGTTTTCGGTGGGCACTGACCTTCTGGAGAGAGAGGTAAACGTCAATTTTTCCGGTGGCGAAAGAAAGCTCTCGGAGATAATACAGGTGATCGCTTTAAACCCGAATTTCGTAATTTTCGATGAGCTGGGTGCAGGACTGGATGTGGAAAACCTTGAGAAACTATCATCCCTGATAAAAAGTGAACTATACGATAAATCCATCCTTTTGATTACACATAGGGGCAGAATACTCAAGTTCCTTAAACCGAACATTGCACACGTCATAATTGACGGAGAAATCGTATGTTCATCGGAGGATTGGAAGAAAACATGGGAAACGATCAGGAGGTATGGCTATGAAAAATGTAGGGAATGCGAACTACGTTCAGATAGACTATGAAATTCAAACACATGAAAATGAAGGGACGACAATACTTCCCAGCCCTGAGGCTTATAGAAGATTTAAATGGACAAAAGAATATTTCAATGAGAAACCAAAAGAGGGATATTTTATCTGGGCGAGGAAATCGTCGGATCGCCCCTTGATCACCCGTATCTCAATCTCCTCAAAAAATGTTTCACAGAATCCGGCAAATTTGGTGGTGATAGAGAAAGATGTTAAGGCCAGAATATATAGCATCTGCAATGCGGTAAAAAAGGATCTGTGTGGAAACCATGTGGGATCCTCGAAGATCATTTTAAAGGAAAACTCTAGATTGGTGATGAACCATTTTCACAGATGGGGGAAAGAAGACAGGGTCAATTCGGGCTTAGAGATCTTTCTGGGAAACGGATCGGAAATATCTGACGTTTATAAGTGCCTTGAAGTGCCGATGAGGCTAAACATGGAGAATAATATCTACCTGGAAGAAGGTTCTTCAGCAAATCTCGTAATGACCATTTTGGCTAAACACGGCGAGGTTAAGATGCACGACTCCACTTTTCTGAACGGGAGAGGATCTAGGGGAATCTCGAGAATAAGGATGATCGGTGATGAAAAATCCAGAATAGTTGCTCATAGCCGGATGATCGCAAATGATGCCGGGACTGGACATGTGGACTGTATGGGTCTGCTGTTGGCTGAGGATTCGAGCATAAATGCGATACCGGAGCTTGTAAACAATAATAAAGACGCTTCATTAACTCACGAGGCATCGGTGGGTAAAATATCAGAAGAGGTCCTGAATTACTTAAGGAGTAGAGGTTTGACTGAAGATCAGGCGATCGATCTGGTCGTAGCGGGTTTTCTGGGCGAAGAAGACCCAATTGTTATAGAGGGGCAGGTCATTCCCTTAAAATCATACATGTAGAAAAGGCATAAAAATGGCAGCGGAATTAGATATCCTAGAAATAGTCAAAGAAGACATATTAAGGATCCTTGGAGAAGGAAAAAAAGAAGAAATTTCTATAGAGTCCATAAAATCGGAGATCAATGCTTCTGATCTATTCATATCCAAAGCGGTTGAAGAGCTTGAGAGGGGGTTGATAATAATACATCACGATAGTTTTATCTCGTTGACAAAAAAAGGAGAAGAAAACGCAAAAGATGTTCTGAAAAAACATCTTGTTATCGAAGACTATTTCAGAGAAAAAAACAAAAAAGACGCACACAAAATCGCTCATGTTCTCGAGCATTATGTTTCCAAAGAGGTTATCGATAACATAAAAAAATTGTCTACATTTAAAGGCGAGGGCGTTCCCTTAAGAGAATTTGAAATCGATAAAGAAGGCGTGATCACCGATATCACTTTTCCCGACTATGGAGTCTTTGAAAGGATAATCAGCATGGGGATACTCCCTGGGGAGAAGGTAAGGATAACAAGTAAAATTCCGAATGGTGTCGTCGTTGAAATAAAAAACAAAAAGATTGCTATAGACAAAAATTTAGCAAGAAAGATCAGAGTGATTGATGAAAAAACTTAAGATACTTTTAATCGGCCAGCCGAACGTTGGGAAGTCCTCCTTATTAAATGCATTGGTCGGCCCAAAAGTTGTAGTATCTAACTACCCGGGAACCACCGTTGAGGTTACCAGAGCCGAAAAAAGATCCAACGATACAAAAATAGAATTTGTGGACACTCCTGGCATATACTCCATATCAGATAGAAGCGAAGAAGAAAAGGTCACCGAGAAAGCACTGTTTGAAGAAAAAGTGGATGGAGCGGTAATAATTGCTGATGCGACCTCTCTTGAAAGAAGTTTGTATATGGCTTTACAAATCCTGGAGGCAGAAATACCTGCGGTTATAGCTTTAAACTTCGTGGAAGACGCTGAAAAGAAGGGGATAAAAATTGATCACGAAAAACTGAGGAGTCTCCTCAACGTTCCCGTGATCCCCATAAATCCTTTAACTAAAATGGGGATAGATGAGCTCCTGGACTCTTTAAAGATCGAAGGAAGGAAGAGTTTTATCGTTAGATATGATGATGATATAGAGAAAGCGATAGACGAAATATCCCCAGAGGCAAAAGGAAAGCTTCCCAAGAGGTTTATCGCATTAAGAACTCTGGAAGATGATGAGGACTTTTATAGATATTTGAGGGATGAAGGGAAGATCAAAAAGGTTAAAGATGGTTTAACCGACCATCCGAAGGTCGCCGAAGATATATCCATAACCAGATACGGCACCGCCTCACTTATTGCGGAGAAGGTCACTCAGATAACTCCTATAGAGAAGAAAAAAAGGCTGCAAGAGAGAATCGACGACGTTCTTCTGCATAGAACCTGGGGGCCCATTATTACGGGTTTATCCTTTCTTGCCATATTTGGGATACTACTATATCTTGGCAATTTTATGCAGGCCGCCCTCATGGGGTGGACAGAAACCCTTCTATCTTCTCTTGGCATGGTGCAAGATTCCATCCTTGCTGTGGTGTTAATCCAGGGTTTAACTGGACTTGCAGCAGGGGTTTCAATCGCTCTGCCCTACGTATTCCTGTTTTATCTGCTCATAGGATCGTTAGAGGACGTAGGCCTTCTATCTAGATTTATTGTCAATGCTGAAAGATTTCTCAAAAGCATGGGTTTGCCCGGGAAAGCGTTTATACCTCTGGCATTAGGGTTGGGTTGCACCGCACCAGCCATTAGATCAACAAGAGTGCTCTCAACGAAAAAAGAGCAATTCCGTGCTGCTTCTCTATTTGCTTTTGTGCCCTGTTCCAGCAGAATCGCCATAATAATGGGTGTGGTTGGATTTTATGGGGGAATAAAGCTGGCCCTCTCTGTTTTTGCTACTTTATCTGTGGCCGGCTTGATCTGGGCTCTCGGAGTAAAAAAATTCGGACACATAGAGAGCGAACCTTTATTATTGGAACTGCCCCCCTACAGAAAGCCTTTGATTAAGAACGTTCTCGCTAAAAGCTGGATCAGGATGAAGGATTTTGTGTACATAGTCATACCTCTTTTAGCAATCGGCGGGATGGTTTACGGCATCCTGGATATGATGGAGATTACAGGAGTTATAGTAAGACCTTTTTCACCCATAACTTCATGGCTGGGGTTACCGGATGAGACCGCCATCCCCCTGACATTCGGATTTTTGCAAAAGGATCTGGTTGGGGGAATGCTTGTATCCGTTCTAGGTAGTGAAATATCCTCAACATTAACGTCTCTTCAAATTTATACATTTGGCGTAGCATCATCAATTGGAATTCCATGTATAATCGCTCTGGGAATGCTCATCAGAGAATTTGGGTTTAAACGAGCGATAGGTCTAACGATGGCATCGATAGCTTATGGCCTTCTATTTGCGGGTTTGGCCTGGAGGATAATTTCGATTTTTTGAGTTTACTGATATTTTTGCGTTTTCCAGAGGCGAGCTAACTGAAAAAGGGGCGATCAAATGCACAAAAGAGATCCAAGAAGGCGCTGAATTTATTGAATCTCTGTTCAAGTTGAAATCACTCGCAAGGGTTACGCAGTAACCCTCATCCCAACAAGCATTTTTCCTGCTCCTCGATGAAGTACAGCAGCAGGTCTATGAATAGATCTTTTCTCTCTATGGCGGATAAATGGTTCGCAAATAGGATAGGTACAAGCTGCGAGTTTTTAATTTCCGTCTGGAGAAGAACCGCCTCCTCGTATGGAAATACTTAGCCGCAAATTCAATATCGGTATATACTAAGATAGCATTCTAAGGGGCCCTGAGTCCTATAGCACCATTTTATACCTTTTTTCGGTCCATCCGGGACCTACGAGAACACTCACTACAGCCTTCCATACCTCTTATGAGCCTCTTCGATTGTCAACATAGACATTATCTTTACTCGGTCATGCTCCACCTTATAGAAAAGCGTGTAACTCCTTCCCACGTGCATTCTATACACCTCACCATCTATATCAATCCCCCTTAGCCTCTTCTTATCTCCTCTGCTTCCGGGGTATGGGTCCTCTTTTAATATCTCCAGGTATTTTTTGAGAATTCTCTTGGACTTCTTGGGCAACGACTGCAGAAACTTCAGCGCGGACTTCTCTATCAGGAGTTCATAGCTCATTTAAGTCAAGCTCGACGAACTCTCCCTCACTTTCTATTCGCTCAAGGTCTTCTCTAAGCTTCGCCTTTTTTCTCCGCTCTATCAACTCCCCTATAAGCTCATCATAGGTCTGACCCGCCTCTTTGATGGCCCCCAGTTCCTTCCAAGTCTCTTCTCTAACTGGGATTCGCTTAGTTGCCTGCATGATACTATGTATAGTATTTACAATATTTAACATTTTGTACATGCTCTGGAGGAAATTATCGTGCTCTGCGTTTAGTCGTTCACAGATCAAAGATCGATGGTTTTATAAATGACTAAGATATTACAGTGTAATACAATAACAGTATAGTGATACCATGAATAATTGTAATCGCCAATTCGCTCCGCTAAAGAGATATGTTCGCGCACTCCATTGTACTATAAGGTGGACCATTATCCAGTTTATCGGGAAAGGTAAAAAAGGCACCAAGGAAATCTATGACTATCTGATCGAAAAGGGTGAAAACTTAACCTCATCCGGCCTGTACTACCATCTCTCAGAACTAAAAAACGCGGACATAATCGAAGTTGCTGATTATAAAGAAGAGGGCGGTGGGGCGCCGGAAAAGGTATGGAAACTGAAGACCAAAAAAATTGTAATTGATCTTTTAGACGAGAAAATCTATCTAGACGAATCCGAGAAGGAGAGGGGCTGATGCATGCGATAACTGCCGAAAATTTAACCAAGAAATTTAACGGTTTTGCCGCTGTTGATGATGTATCCTTCACCGTGGAAAGCGGCGAGCTTTTCGGTCTCCTCGGTCCAAATGGAGCCGGCAAAACAACGATCATCCGCATGTTCACGGGAGTTCTCAAACCCACGGGAGGCACCGCTCGCATAGGAAAATACGATATCCAGAGAAATCCCCTGGAAGCTAAACAGCTGATGGGAATCGTTCCCGAAATGGCCAATGCCTATGTGGATCTTTCTGCACTCAAAAATTTGTTGTTGATTGGAGAGTTGTATGGAATACGGAAAAAGGAGAGGGGGGAAAAGGCGGAGTATCTGCTAAAGTTATTCGGGTTATACGAGAAAAAGCGCCAGAAAGTGAAAACCTTCTCCAAAGGAATGGAGCAGAGGCTGATCGTAGCCATGGGTTTAATGAACGACCCAAAATTATTGTTTCTGGATGAGCCTACTTCGGGTCTGGATGTGGAAAGCGTAATACTGGTCAGAGAGCTCATCAGGGAGTTTAATAACAATGGAACCACCATTATCTTAACGACCCATAATATCGAAGAAGCAAACCAGCTATGCGACAGAGTGGCAATAATGAACCACGGTAGGATAGTGGCCATCGATCGACCTGAGGAATTAAAACGCACAATTCAAAGCACGACCTCTATTGAGGTCGCCTTCACCACAAAGGTAAACGCGGAAGAACTCATGTTTGATAATGTTAATGAGATCAAGAAAGTTGGGGATAAACTTAGACTATACGCAGAAAAACCTGAGGACATCATTCCGATTCTGGTTAAATACGCTCAATTTTCAAACAATAAGATAATATCTCTTAACACTTTAGCGCCCAACCTCGAAGATGTATTCTTAAAACTGACTAAAAATGAGGGGAAATGATTTTTGAACAGTTTAGGAGATCACTAGCCATCACGAAAAAAGATTTATCCATCTTTTATCTGAAGGGACCTGTGATGCTATCCGGTTTACTGATGCCCGCTTTTCTGTTTATCGCCTTTGTTTTTGGAAGGAAGCTATCTCTTGAGTTCCTACTCCCCAGCTTATTGGGAATGACGCTTTTTGTTACCGTTTCGTCCATAGGGCCTATAATAGCGCCATGGGAGACGCGGATGAGAACGTTTGAGAGACTGGTTTCGGCACCAATTGCTTTATGGGCGATCATTTTAGGAGATATAATGGCCTCTTTTTCATTTGGCCTTTTTATAACTTTATTTATTTTTTTAGCAAGCATTATTTTGCTGGGAATGGAGATAGTAAGTTTAAGCCTGATCATCGGCACGATTCTGGCAGCTTTTTGCTTTTCTTCTTTGGGGCTAGTGATCTCTGCTCCACCGACCGATAACCCATCGAATATAATGATGCTATCAACTTTAATTAAATTTCCAATGATTTTTATAAGCGGGATATTCATCCCAATTGGCGAGATGGGTGACTGGAAAATTATCTCATATATTTCTCCCTTAACCTATTATACCGATTTAGCGAGATATACGATAGGCGGAAATTATTTTTCTCCCGCTATCGATTTGTTGGTCCTCCTCGGTTTTAATATTTTATTCTTCGCTATAGCAGTAAAATGGCATAAGAAAAACCTAGCTAAAAGATTCTGATACTTGCAAGGAACTTCTACCTTTTTCGGATTTTTATCTTAAACCTGCTAAAAATAGGTACCTTTAAGAACTTTCGGATCTAAATATCTGAGGCACATGATAAAACGATTTGGCGTCTCAATAGATAAAAACCTCCTGGGCAGATTCGACGAGCTTATCGAGGAGGAGGGTTATAGCAGCAGATCAGGGGCTATAGAGGACATGATAAGGGAAAAAATACTGAAAAAAGAGGTTGAACAGGGAGTCAAAGAGAGGATGGGGGTTATAACCGCCGTCTATGACCATAGCTCGATAAACGCGGTTAAAGAGCTTCTGGACATACAGCACGAGTTTGGGAAGGTGTACGCCACGATGCATATCCATCTAGATGAGGGGAGATGCCTGGAGATAATAGCCGCTGAAGGCAATCCCCGAAAGATAAGCAATCTGGGAAACAGGATAAGATCGATAAAGGGCGTGATCCACGCGAGTCTAATATTCACCTGTTGATGGCAAGATTTATCTACCCTTCCCACATTCGCTTTCCACGTGGCAAGGAGCGCTTACTCATACATGCCCCTTCCAGCAAGAGAAAATCTGATTCAGTGGAGAAGGGAACCTACGATAACCAGAGTAGAGAGGCCAAGCAGGTTAGGCAGGGCTAGAACGCTGGGCTACAAGGCTAAGCCAGGGTATGTTTTAGCGAGGATCGGCGTCAGGAGAGGTTCGCTAAGGAAGAGCCGCCCCAGAGGAGGCAGAAAACCCTCCAGGATGGGGGTCAGGAAGATAACCTCTGCCAAATCGCTCCAGCTCATCGCGGAAGAGAGGTGCGTCGGTAAGTTTCCCAACCTGGAGGTCCTAAACTCATACTGGGTCGGTGAGGATGGGAAGCACAAATATTATGAGATCATAATGGTCGATTCCAGACATCAAGCCGGCAAAAGAAAAGGCAGAGCCGTTAGAGGTCTGACATCGGCGGGAAGAAAGGTCAGGGGGCTGAGGTAAAATAGACCTTCCTCATCTCTGGATTATACAACTCTCGTTTTGATGGATATTACATCACCTTCCTTCAGTTCATAGCTCAATCCCACCCTCTGTCCGCTATATTTGGCGTTGGGCCCATCCAAAATTGCATACTTAAAACCTTTACGAAAATCGGTATGTATCTTGACACAGACATCTTTAACTCGGTCTCCCGTTTTAACGGCCATCGGGTTAATATCGCCGCAAGCATCCTTCAAGAAGACCCTGATCAGGCCCAACTTTTCAATGATCTTGTCTTTTATGTTAATTGGTTCGTCCGAGGATATGCCCTCCCCTTTGAATATTTGTGAAAGAGAATTTTCGCCGTCTCCACCCCTTCTCACCAGTATAGATGGGACATAAGTTCTGTTGCCCGCTAATCCGTCAATCAACCTATCATAGCTAAGACTCTCATATAGAACTATGTCCGCGTTGGAGTAAAACTCCTTGGCTATGTCTTCGATCTCCTCTTTCTTAAGCTCCTGGGGAACGGTGCTAATCACCCTCAACCCTCCAGAGCCCTTCTTCTTAACCCTCATGTTGGGAGAGTCCCTGTTTACCCTTATCCCCTTTCTATAGAGCTCCCTCAAGTATTCTTCGATTCTAGACTCGTCGTTAATCCGCTCACCGTCGAAAACCATGAGGATCAGGTCAGCCATTCTAGCTATCGAGAAAAAATCGCTCTTTCCAAAGAGATTTTCCGGGAGCTCAAAGAGCTCTACCTTGGCCCCATTGTGCTCCATCATCCCCACCCTTATCTCATCATCTCGAGAACCGTTAACAAGAAAATCAAAGAATGATGTGGGCCCGGGGATTATGACTACTGTGCCATCGCCCTCTTTTCTCAAACCCCTCTCCTTCTTCTTGCCCTTCCCCTTTTTCTTTTCCTCTTCCTCCCTCAATCGCGCCAGTTTCGCCTTTAACCTACCGATGTGGTGCTGAGTGGCTTTATTATAAGGGGTGTCTCTAATCTCCTTTTCCACTCTAGCTATCTCGTCGGCCGAACTCATCTCTTTTCTTCTTCCCTGAAAGTTGTAATTCTCTAGGATTAACTCTAATCATCTCGACCATGTGGCGAGGGCATATCTGATCATATATGGAGAATGGATACTCCCCCTCCTCCTGGCAGTAAGGGCAGAACTTGACCTCATCGGTGGGCAAGCTCTGATAGGTCTTATTATCATAGTGGAAGGTCGTCAGATCCTCATCTATCTCCACCACGACTATCTCCCCGTTGACATTGTAGCTCTTTTTGATCATCGCGCCACCCACAATGACATCGAATTCATGCTATATAAAAATATTGGGCTATATGGATCGATCGGGCTAGGGGACCAAAGATTTCACCATCAAATACTTAGGTAAGGAGAATTAGCTCTTCCCATAATATAAAAAGACAACCCACAAAAAAGTGGATTTCTTTATTTCCCGGCTAGGAGATAGTGCTCACCCTAAAACTTCAAAAGCGATAATAAATTTTTTATACCAAACAGAAGATAGCCCGTCATAGGCGATCCCGTGGAGAAGTGTGAGATTGTGGGATGCGAGAAAGAGGCGGTGAGATCCGTCTCTAAAAGGGCTGTGGAAGAAGCTCTTCCCGATCTGGAATTCGAAGGGGAGGGAAAGAGAGCGCGCCTGTGCAGAGACCACTACAAACTGTACAAACGAGAGACGAAAGAGAAGAGGAAGATCGAGAGACTCGATTGGTAGCGGGGATGGCCCAGTCTGGCTACGGCGGTGGCCTGCTAAACCTGTGGAAAGCCACTGGTGCACAGCACCACGCGGGTTCAAATCCCGCTCCCCGCGCTGAGAGGGAAGGAGAAAATGGCTGAGAAGAAAGGAAGAATAATAGAAGGGCTGAAGGGAGAGAAGGTGACCGCGGTCTACGCCGTGGGCGGTTATGTACAGAGTTTGTCCGGAGTTTTAAAGGGCAATGATAAAGAGTTTCTGGTGTTGGAGGTAGACAAGAGGGAGATCTATCTGGCTCTGGATAAGGTGGTCTCCATGGAAAAATCCCCTTAATTAAAGGTATTGCACGGAGTCACGAAAATTTTATATAAAAATAAAAAGAAAGCTCGGGTTTGGCTCCCAAGCGAATCGGTTAATAGCTTAGGTTTTATGCCGGTGCCCCAGCGCGCCTGATCAGTTCGTCGTATTTCAGGTAACCGATCAGCAGAAGAATTCCTGGCAAAAAGCCGCCGAGAATAAAGCCAAGCACCATCCAGACCAACTGCTTGCTCTTCGCTTCCCCGTAATCGCCCTTATCTATCATCTCGTTGATCGTTTTGAGATTGCTCCATATGATGAGATCCACTATCCCAAAGATCAGGGGTATGATGCCTAAGATCAGGGGTAGGATGCCTACGATGAATATTATAGTAGCTA
>DACJ01000060.1:0-1171 GCA_002494765.1 Euryarchaeota archaeon UBA186 | reverse complement strand
ATTATGTTGCTTAAACTCGTGAATGTTTATCATCTTCGTCTTCAGGGTTTATTTCGTTTCGAAACCAGGCGGAAGAACATTCAAAATCAGAGCGATTATCGTCCTAGTAGTGATGGGTGAGGCGTACATCGCCCAGGTAGTAAGGCAACGGTTCAAGCACTCCCGGGTTTATGGCCACTCCCAGGCCGATGGAGAGCGACCCGTCCACATTATCATGTTCTTATAGCTTAACCCCTTGAAGCATCTTCATCCTAGAAAATGCCACCATCCCAAACATGGCTAGAGCGCCCAATTACGGGTCCCGGTATGAGAAAAACCTTCCGATGGAGTTAAGAGTAATAAATGGGCAATATCCCACACCTCTTTATTTGAGGAGCTCAGCGAGTTGTACTCAGCTTTTAAAATTTTAACCTATGAGTTGCAATAGGAAATAGCGTTATCTCGTCGGTCTTTTGGATCTGCTCGTCTCAAATAGAAAAGATAGAACTAAAGAGCTCAGAACGACGCTCTCCAAAGCCATCCCTATATGTAGTATCAGTAAAGGTTCCACCAATATGAACTCTTCCGGAAAAACGGATAGAACGAATATGGTCCAAGCGCCATACTTCGCCAGGCCAAGGGCAGTTAGGGCGTTGAGCCACTTTATATCCTTTCCAAAGTATATCAGAATCGCGCATATCGCCATCAGAAGCGTATAATTAGGGCAATCGGGCCTGAATATGTAATCTAAAATCCCGGCGTTTGCGAGATCATCCTGGTAGTAGTAGTACCCATATGCCATCCCCACCAGGTTGAAGATAACCAGCATGGCCACGAACCATGGATTGGACATCGGTTTGATCTTCGTCTTCATCTCTCCATGGGTTCGATTGGAACCCCTCCCACCACCCCGTCCACATCCTTGTTAACCTTATGAGCAAGAAATCTCCGCCCTTTAGGGCGTAGATGAATTGCTCACAGCCACTGGCAATTTCATAAGGTTTTTTCTGCAGAAAAATTATCCACCTTAGGCAGGGCGCGCCTAGCGGCGCTTTGGAATCCTGCCAAGGAGGTTATGATGTCTTTAGTTAGGGGTAGCCATAGCGTTGGCCAGAGCCTGTACCACTTCGAGTGGTGCCCGAAATATAGGTACAGAATGTTTAGGAAGGAAGAGAATAAAAAGCTTTGCGAA
>DACJ01000061.1 GCA_002494765.1 Euryarchaeota archaeon UBA186 | reverse complement strand
TTAGAAAAGGATAGAATATCCTAAACGCTGGTTATCGCCTCTAAATCACGGACTTCAGGCAGCTCCATCGTAACCTCGAAGCTGTCTTCCAGCACAAGATCCTGTGAGTCTTTTGCGACATAAACGATGAACTCCCCCGGTTCAACGACCCAGCTATTGGCGTCAACATCGTAGTAGGCGAGCTTTTCTATCTCCAACTCAAACTGGATGGTTTTCGTCTCTCCGGGTTTTAGCGAAACCCTCTTGAAGCCCCTCAACTCCTTTGAGGGCATATCTACGCTGGCGATGACGTCGCTGACGTATAACTGAACAACATCCTCACCCTCGCGATCACCTATGTTTTTCACGTCCACGCTGATCTCGACAGTATCGTCGATGCCGAACTTTTCGCGACTTATCTTGAGGCCGGAGTATTCAAACTCCGTATAGCTCAGCCCATACCCAAATGGGAATAGCGGTTCTAAGCCATACTTGTCAAAATGGCGGTAACCCTGATAATAGCGATAATCGATTTTGTGAAATAGACTTCCAATTATCGATGTAGGAAATGGTGGCAACTGATCGACCGATTTTGGAAACGTGATCGGTAATTTACCGCTCGGGTTGCAATCGCCAAACACTACGTCGGCGATGGCATTTCCCCCTTCCTGCCCTGGATACCAGGCCATAAGTATCGCCTGCACATTTTCCATCCATTCATCCATCGCAATGGCGCTCCCACCGATCAACACCACGGTGGTGTTTTTATTAACGCTAGCTATCTCGTTAATCAGGTCGGATTGGCCCCCTGGCAAATCGAGGTCGTCCCTGTCGCCTCCTTTAATAAATATGTATTCCCCCTCATCCTTGTGGCTGAGACCCACGACGATGATCACCATGTCAGATTTTTCCGCAAGTGCTTTTGCTTCATCGAAGTTAGACCCATCTGAGTAGTAAACATCAACCTCATCGCCCACCTTGTTCTTGACCCCCTGTAGCGGAGTTATCGCGTATGAAGGTAAGACCTGGCTGCTGCCCTTATCGCCAAGTCGTGCCTCATCAGCAGCGGGGCCTATCACGGCTATTGAGTCAAGTTTATCGATATCGAGAGGCAACAAATCATTATTTTTCAGCAGGACTATCGCTTTCTGTTCCGCCTCCCGAGCTAAATCTGTGTGCTCCTTGCACTCAACAATGTCCTCAGAAAATGGTTCCCATCCATCGAAAAAGCCGAACAAGAACTTCATCGTAAGCATCTGCTTGACGAGCTCGTCGATGGTCTTCTCCGATATCAATCCCAGTTTAACGCTCAGCACCATAAAAGGCACGTTATAATAGAGAGGAAAGGGCATCTCCACGTTAAGGCCCGCATTCGCAGATCCAACCGGGCTCCCAAAAGCTCCCCAGTCGGAGACCACGAACCCTTCAAATCCCCATTCCTCTCTGAGTATGGTGGTTAGTAGATGCCGGTTCGCTGAGCAATACTGACCTCTAACCCTGTTGTACGCGCTCATGATCG
This sequence comes from Euryarchaeota archaeon UBA186, assembly GCA_002494765.1. GTDB lineage: Archaea > Thermoplasmatota > UBA186 > UBA186 > UBA186 > UBA186. Next base: position 1,117 of record DACJ01000061.1, on the reverse strand, counting down.
CGCCCACGTTCGCTTCCTGCACGCACGCCTTAAAGTGTGGCAGATACACCTCCCGCAGGGTGCGCTCGTCAATCTGCACATCGCATATAAATCGCGTATTCTCTATATTATTGCAGGCGAAGTGCTTCGCCATGGCCACAACATCCTGGCTCTGGATTCCGTTAACGAAAGAAACTCCCATTCTTGACAGAATGTAAGGATCTTCTCCGTAGGATTCCTGGCTTCGCCCTCCTCTGGGATCCATAACTATGCTGATACAGGGTGCAAGGAACACGTTGCGACCCTTAGCTCTCGCCTCCTTTCCGATAGCTACGGCGATTCGTTCCACCAGATCTGGATCCCAGGTGCTGCCCATCGCCATTGATACCGGAAAGCTCGTAGCGCTTCCAAACCGTACTCCATGAGGGCCGTCGGCAAATCTGAATCCTGGTATACCCAGGCGGGTGTTGTCCGGCGTTGAGTAAGGGTCTGTTATAATCCCACTCATCTGTTGGATCTTCTCCTCCAGAGTCATTCTGGAAAGCAAATCCTCGACCCTCTCCTCTATCGGTAAGCTCGGGTCTTCATAAGGATCCACGATATCGTTGTTGTTGCGGTCGATCCAGTTTAATGATTCTTTACTACCGTCTGACAGCTGACCAAAAAATGCGGGTCCGGTCAAAAGCCCAACGACAAGCACTGCAACCATTTTCTTTTGCATCTCACACCTCTTTACTCTCTGATCAATTATTTGTCATGTTTTGTAAGTCATATTATATTCATAGTATAAATATCTGCTCTTCAGCTCGATTTCTTTTACTTTGAGAGCTATTTTTCCTCGATAAAATATTTTTGAAAACGCTCATATCGGAACTTTTTTCTTTAACCTTATGAGCAAGAAATCTCCGCCCTTTAGGGCGTAGATGAATTGCTCATAGTCACTGGTAATTTCATAAGGTTTTTTCTGCAGAAAAATTATCCACCTTAGGCAGGGCGCGCCTAGCGGCGCTTTGGAATCCTGCCAAGGAGGTTATGATGTCTTTAGTTAGGGGTAGCCATAGCGTTGGCCAGAGCCCGAGAGTGGTGCCCGAAGTACAGGTACAAGTTTAGGAAGGAAGAGAATAAAAAGCTTTGCGAA
>DACJ01000044.1:15863-26542 GCA_002494765.1 Euryarchaeota archaeon UBA186 | reverse complement strand
TTGTTACCTCCATAATTATATGTCTTTTCTATCCTATTCATTTTTAACGGGCTCGCAATTTTCGATAACTTGAGTATATCCGACATCAATGTCGCATATCCCTCCAAATTGAAATCATATCCGAAACTTGTTTCATACGTTCCATTACCCGACCGCTGATCCTCATCTTCATCAACATAATCCTCATTATAGGGGTCCTCTGTTAAACCTGACGGGCTTTTTATCGTTATACAAAGTATGTAAACTTACCTGCTTTGTAGTATGGCAACGTTAATTTTCACCAGGGCCGATTTGTATAAATAGGGGAGACCTATAAACAAGGGTGGACCTTGTAATATGCGAGAAAGGGGATGCAGCAAAGCGAATCTCTTACTTACTGGCTGAGGATGATGTAAAGCAGATTGGCAGAGACCCCCTAACCTTCAAATTTCATCGCGATGGGCGAGATTTTCTAACGATCGGTTTGAAAGGGCACATAGCGGCGTTGGATTTCCCCTCGAAATACAAAAAGTGGGGTAGCGTGGACCCGGCCGATCTCATCTGGCTCGACCCCATAAAGAGGGCGAGAGAAAAAAAGATCATCTCGCTCCTGAAAGAGCTTGGGGAAAAGGCTGAAAGAATCTGGGTGGCCACGGACTACGATAGAGAGGGTGAGCTCATAGGGCTGGAGGCCCTGGAGCTGGCGAAAATCGAAATTGGAGAAAAAATCTCAAGACCGGTTTTTAGCGCGATAACTCGCTCTGATATCTTAGAAGCTTTCGCTTCTCCAAGACAACTAGATCTTAATCTGGCGAAATCGGCCGAAGCCAGGGAGATAGTTGATCTCCTATGGGGCGCTACCCTCACGAGGATCGTCTCTCTATCCAGTTACAGGTACGGCAGTAACTTCCTGTCCGTAGGAAGGGTGCAAACCCCTACACTGGCTATTATAGTTCAAAGATACGGGGAGCATAAAAACTTCAAGCCGAAAAAATACTATATAGTTACAGCAAAGCTCGAATACGGAAAAGAGGAATTTCAGATCTCGAGCGAAAAGATGGGGAAGGAAGAAGCGGACCTCCTCTACTCAAAAATAAAAGATCAGAAGGAGGGGAAAATAAACCATAGCTCGCAGTCGATCAAAAAAGAGGCCAAACCAAAGCCCTTTAACACCACCTCATTTCTACAGGCTGCGTCGAGCATTGGTATAACCCCGAGAAGAGCTATGTCGATAGCCGAAGGCCTGTATATTAGAGGTTCTATATCCTATCCAAGGACCGATAACCAGGTCTATCAGAGTTCCATTTCCCTGACCAAAATATTGGAAAAGATATCTCCTCTCTTCCCTGAGGCCGAGGAAATTATCAAGGAGAAAAATCCACCATCAAGGGGCAAGTTCTCCCATGATCACCCACCTATCCATCCAGTAGATCTAGCTCGTGGGTTAAAGGGGTGGGATGCTAAGATATATGAGCTGATATCGAGGAGGTTCATGGCTACACTTTCCCGACCGGCGAGGTACGAAGAGGTTAAGCTTGAGGTGGACATAAATGGAATTATCCTTGAAGGGATGGGAAGAAACATCCTCGAGGAGGGATGGAGAAAAGTTTATCCCTACATACCATGGAGATACCAGCGCCTACCTTTCATTAAAGAAGGTGAAATGATACGAGCAAAAGAGTTCGAGATGAAGGAGAAAGAGACGAAGCCTCCCGCCCTTTTCACTCAGGGCGCGCTCATAAGGGAGATGGAGAAGCGAGTTTTGGGGACCAAGTCCACTAGACCCGAGATAATAGATAAACTCTATTTGAGAGGATACGTCTCCGGAGAGCCGCCCATACCCACCGAGCTGGGAATTGGACTCATCACGGCCCTCTCGGAGAGCGTTCCGATAATAACCAGGGAGAGCATGACCACGGAGCTTGAAAGGGAAATGAATCTAATAGCTAATGGGGAGAAAAATTTTGAAGGAGTGGTTGAGAGCTCAAGAAAGATGTTGAGCGATGTGGTTGGGTCAATCGATAGAAAAAATCTTGGAAGAGCGGTTATAGAAGCTCTAAAGCGTAGTGAGGTTTTCGGAGAGTGCACGTGCGGTGGTGAGCTAATGGTAAGAAGATCGAAGAATGGGAAGAGGTTCCTGGGATGCAGCAACTACCCCAAATGCACGATAACTTATCCCCTGCCTCAGAGAGGTTTTTTGAGGGTTATAGGCAAGTGTGAGGTCTGCGGTGCTCCGGTCATAGAGAGAACTCTAAAGAGAAGAAAGCTGAGTGGATGCGTAAATCTCAACTGCTCGAGCAGGAACAAATGATCTCTCATACTACCCATGCATCTTTTTATAAATCATCTGGACTTTTTTAAGGTCATCCGCCTCATCCGCGCTCTTATCCCACCTTATACCCCTTATCCTCGTCTGCCTTAAAGCGTAGCTGCATCTATACCTTGGGCTCCTTTGTATATCGTCGTATATGACCTCCACCACTATCTCTGGCCTGACAATTACCTTTCTATTCTCCTCCTTCAACTTGAGTCCCAGGAGCTTCTCGGTGAGTTTCTCCATCTCCTTGTCCGTTAAACCTTTGTAGGTCTTGCCGATAGGGGTTAGTTCATTTCTACCCCTGACCCCTAAAGTGTAGTTCGAGAGGTAATTGTGTCTCCTTCCATAGCCCCACTGAGCCTCGATTATCACCAGATCTAGAGCCTCTGGGGCCCTCTTCAGTTTCAACCACGAGGCGGACCTTTCGCCGGGCAAGTAGGTGGAGTTCAGGTCTTTGGCGACCACTCCCTCATATCCCCTATTCACGGAATCTTTAAAAAAAGATCCCACCTCTTCCGGACTCTCCGCTACTCTTCTTTCTACGGTCAAATAAGCGAACTTTTCCTCCAATATACTTCTCCTATACTCGTAACCAGCATCTATGAAGGACTTCCCATCCAGGTGAAGCACGTCGAAGATGAAGGGCCTCAAAGAGATCTCTCTCGCCATGGCCCCTATGTCATACTTCCTGAACCTTCTCATTATCCTCTGAAATGGCATAATCCTCCCATTTTTAAAGCCAGCTATCTCACAATCCACTATAAAGTCTCCATCGAAATTCTCCACTATCTTCACCACATCGGGGAGCTTTTCGGTGACATCCTGTAATCTTCTGCTATAGATCTTTACCGTAGAGCTGGATTTGTGTATCATAGCCCTGAACCCGTCTATTTTCCTCTCAAGAGAGCTTTTGCCATGCCTCTTTATGATTTCGTCTGAGCTGGATGCCCGCTGAGCTAGCATCGGTTTAAAGGGTCTGAAGATCCCGGGCACTCCCGCTTCCGGTTTTCCTGCTATCTCCGGAAGCTCATATATCTGAGAAAAGGCGGACATCCTTCTCATCTTACCCACGTCCGAATTGAGAGCAAGAGCCAGGGCGTTTAACAACAGACCGTCGGAAAAGCCTATCCTGAAGTCCCTTATTATGATCTTGGCCAGATATTTGGCTTCAAGTGCCGAACATCTGCTGATAGCCTTCTTCAATAGCTCCGTCTTCTCGTCCCGTGATGATCTCCTGGAAGTTACCCTCAAGATCTCTACTACCTCTCCCACGTATAGGGGTTCTTTCGTTAGCGATGCCTGAATGGCCCTGGGTTTAAGGGACAGGGCGATCGCCTCGCCGACATCCCCAGTCGACCTTAGGGCGCTCGCGAATTTATTCTCGTCTACAAGCTCTGAGGTAGCCATCAAAAGGGTTTTGCCTCCTATTCCACTCGCCGCATTATCGGTCAAGAGGTTCAAAGTCGAGGTGAGATCGTCTAAGGACAAACTATTGAGGAAGTCCGCTGCGAGCTCTATCTTCCTCTTGTTTGACCCCAGCTCTTCCAGGGAATCGAGGAATTGGGCGAGCTCTTTGAGGGCGAGCATCTATCCCTATTAGATCATAAGAATAAAGCTTTTCACTGGAGATCCTTGTGCTGGAATATGGCTAGAGAAAGCGATAGACAGACGGCGACGAATATGAACATCGCAAAAATGGACTGCCAGATGTTCAGCACCATTGGGCCCGAACTTGTCAAGGAATCGATAACCCACGATGGTGGCAGCATCTCGTAGACTATAGCCATGCAGTTCCCGGGATTGACCGCATAGGCGACTTTCAACCACCATGGGGCGGTAGCTGAACTCAGCTCCTCTCCCACGTTCATCATCCAGTAGATCATAGAGATCATAGCCGGTATGCTGAGGACAAACATGGATAATATTATCGTCACTATCAAAGAAGTGGAACTGCTGCGGGCTATAACCGAAAAAAGTATGGCAAGAGATAGGTAGCAGATCATGCCGAGAAAGATCACGCCCAGATAAGATCCGAAGGCGCCAAACATCGAGGGATTTGGGACACTCCCCGAAAATCCAATGGATATGACAAACCCCGCCAGATGTACGGATCCAATGATGATAACGAGGATCAGAAGGGCTCCGAGAAACTTGCCAAGCACCAGCTCGATCCGCGTGACTGGTTTTGAAAGGACGATGTCCAAGCTCCTGTTGGCTCTTTCTCTAGAAATGGCATCATAAGCAAAAGCGATTGGTATGATCCAGATGAACGTAGAAGCGATTAAATAATCGATAGCAAGCATGTCGCTTGGCGGATAGTTGAGGCCGAGGACGCCGCTGCTCATCAGAACCGTAGCGATGAGATTAGCTCCTCCGAAGAGTAACAGAAACAACAAAAATCTCCTGCTCCTCGAGTGCTCTTTTATCTCCTTTCTGGCGATCTGCCACGTCTGGTCAAAAAACCCAGGCGCTGCCATTTATCCCCCCTCCGTAATCTTCAAGAATATTTCCTCCAGGTCAGGAGAGACTTCACTCATTCTCTTCACCCTACCCCCCATAGAAACTATCTTGCTATTGATTTCAGGGGCTAGATCAAAGCTCTCTACGCCGATCTTCAAAACATTTCCCTCCGCTTTAACGGACGTTACTCCCCCCATCTTCTTTAGCTCCCCGACCATCTTGTCGTTTACCTTCAACAGCTCGACCTCGAGTATGCTGCCTACTCCCCCCACCATCTTCTTAAGATTGGTTATGGTGTCGACCTCCAGTAATCGTCCCTTGTTTATGATGCCGACTCTATTGCAGATCTCCTGAACCTCATACAAAAGGTGGGAAGACAGAAAAATCGTGACTTTCCTTTTCCCAAGCGATTTCAGCAGGTCCCTTATGTCCCTCGAGCCCCTGGGATCCAAACCCATCGTGGGCTCATCGAGTATCAGAAGCTTTGGATCGTTGATGACCGCCTGAGCTATGCCCAACCGCTGCTTCATCCCATGAGAATAGTTTCTTACTCTTTTTTCCTCCTCTCCCTCCAATCCTACCAGCGAGAACAGATCCTTTATCCTCTCCCCTCTGTCTTTTATGCCGTACAACCTGGCGAAGAAATCCAGGTTCTCATACCCGCTCATAACTTCATACAGCTGGTACTGCTCCGGGAGAAATCCTATTTTCATTCTGGCCTCCTTTCCATTCTCTAAAGGCTCGCCGAATATCTTTACGTTACCCCCGGTAGGCTTTATGAATCCCATCATCATCCTTATGGTCGTGGTTTTGCCCGCACCATTTGGACCCAAAAAGCCGAAGATGTCGTTCTCTCCCACCCTTAAATTGAGTTTGTTGACGGCGGCCAACGAATTAAATTTTTTCGTGAGATTCTCGGTTTCGATTGCGGAGGGCATGATGGACGAATTGTTTATGGATTATAAGTTTTTAGTTTTACGTTTTGCATGAAGCCAATTAAAACGGAAAGAATCGGTGGAGGGCAAATGTAAAAAGATTTTTACCTTTTGAGTTATTGTGGGCTCGTGAAAAAAAGTTCTAATATCTCAGGTTTCTACAAGCTGGGCATTCAGGAAAGAAGGGAATTGCTGAAGGAGTTCGCGGATCTGAGCGACGAGGATCTGGGTGCAGGACTCTCGTTGGAAAGTGGTGATAGGATGATAGAGAATGTCATAACCCTCTTCCCCCTTCCATTGGGAATAGCGACCAACTTTTTGATAAATGGAAGGAACTACCTCATACCAATGGTCCTTGAAGAACCCTCTGTAGTTGCAGCGGCGAGCAACTCCGCGAGGATAGCGAGGAAAAAGGGAGGATTCCATGCGACGAGCGACGATCCGGTTATGATAGGACAGATCCAGCTCACTGACGTAGAGGATCCATCAATGTCGAGAATAAAGATTTTAGAGGCCAAGGGAGACATCATAGAAAAGGCGAATGATCAGGATCCTCTGCTTGTGAAGTTGGGCGGTGGCGCTGTAGATCTTGAGGTTAAGATAGTCGAAATAAAAAGCGAGGCGATGGTGATCGTGCATCTACTGGTTAACGTTAAGGATGCGATGGGCGCAAACGCCGTAAACACAATGTGCGAGGCGGTTGCACCTATGGTAGAGAAGTTGGGCGGGGGTAAAGTTACGCTGAGGATACTGTCAAACCTCGCTACCCATAGATTGGCTAGAGCCCGAGCTGTCTTTGATAAAGATCTACTAGGCGGTGATGAGGTGGTAGAGGGGATATATAAAGCTTACAAATTCGCTGACGCCGATCCGTACAGGTGTGCGACGCATAACAAGGGCATAATGAACGGAATAGATGCTCTGGCAATAGCGACCGGCAATGACTTTAGAGCCATTGAATCCGGCGCGCACTCCTTCGCTTCCCTGGATGGTTACCATTCTCTAACCCACTATGAGGTAAATGAGAACGGGGACCTCGTCGGGAGCATAGAATTGCCCATGGCCTGTGGAACGATTGGGGGGGCTACTTCGAGCCATCCGGTGGCGAAGCTTTCTTTGAAGATCCTGAAAGTTGAAAGCTCGCAGGAGCTTGCCCAGGTGATGGCTTCTCTCGGGCTAGCACAGAATCTCGCGGCCCTTAGAGCTCTGGCTTCAGAAGGAATTCAGAAAGGACATATGGCGCTTCACGCGAGAAATATCGCCGTAATGGCCGGAGCAGAAGGTGAAGAAATCGATATAGTCTCAAAAATCCTGGTCGATGAGGGAAACGTCAGGGTTGACAGGGCAAAAGAGATAGTCCAGGAGATGAGGAATTCATCAACTTGATGCGACAAAAGACGAAAAAAAGGGTCAGAACGACCCCCCAAATCTCTCGGAAATCTGTGCGTAGTTCAGAAGTTCTCCTCTGGATATTGGCCTGACCTTTTTGAGCGCTTCCTCGAAGTGCTTCTTTTCCAGTTTTAGATTCTTTAGCTCTTCTTTATCTGCCTCTCCGGTCCGGGATACGTATTCTCGTATAGCAAACATGACCGCTTCATTGCAAATCGAAGCTATATCCGCTCCGGTATAACCCCCTGTCCTCTCGGCCAGCTCATCTAGATCCACGTCCTTGGATAGATGCGTCTTTTGCGTGTGGATCTTAAAGATCTCCTTTCTGGCCTCTAAATCTGGCGTAGGTATCTGAACCAGCCTGTCGAACCTTCCGGGCCTCAACAACGCGGGGTCAATTATGTCGGGACGATTCGAGGCAGCTAGGACCGTAACGTCTCTGAGTTCTTCGAGTCCATCCAATTCGGTCAGTATCTGGCTTATGACTCTCTCCGTTACATGGGAATCCCCGAAGCTTTCTCCTCTTCTGGGGGTTATGGCATCGATCTCGTCGAAGAAGATCACACATGGTGCGGCCTGTCTGGCCTTCCTGAACGTCTCCCTAACTGCTTTTTCGCTCTCCCCGACCCATTTTGAAAGAAACTCTGGCCCCTTCACGCTTATGAAGTTCGCCTCGCTTTCGGTAGCGACCGCCTTGGCGAGGAGCGTCTTACCGGTTCCGGGTGGACCGAAGAGTAGAACGCCCTTCGAAGGTTTGGCGTCCATGTATTGGAACACATCCGCATACTTCAGAGGCCACTCGACGCTTTCCCTTAAACTTTGTTTCGCTTCATCCAATCCACCTATGTCATCCCATCGTACGTTCGGGCTCTCTATAACCACCTCCCTTAACGCCGAGGGACTCATGGCTTTAAACGCACTATAGAACTCCCTCTCTGTAATCTCTATCTTGTCCAGAATCTCAGCGGGTATGGACTCAACATCTAAATCGACCTTGAGCAAAATCTTTCTTAAGGCCCTCATAGCGCTCTCTTTACAGAGTGCAGCCAGGTCCGCGCCAGAATAGCCATGAGTCATCTTCGCTATCTTATCTAGATTCACGTCCTGAGCAAGCGGCATTCCTCTCGTGTGGATAGTCAGTATCTCTCTTCTACCCACCCCGTCCGGTATGCCTATCTCAAGCTCTCTGTCAAATCTCCCAGGTCTTCTGAGCGCTGGATCCAGGTCGTTGACTCTATTGGTCGCACCGATTACCACTACCTTGCCCCTTTCTTTCAAACCGTCCATCAGGGCGAGCAGTTGAGCTACGACCCTCCTTTCCACATCTCCACGGGTTTCCTCTCTTTTTGGAGCTATGGAATCGAGCTCGTCTATAAAGATTATCGAAGGAGCATTTTCAGTCGCTTCGTTGAATATCTGCCTCAGATTCTCCTCGCTCTGGCCGTAGTACTTGCTCATTATCTCCGGTCCACTTAAGGTGAAGAAGTTGGCATCGCTTTCGCTAGCTACGGCTTTAGCGATTAGTGTCTTCCCAGTCCCAGGGGGGCCGTGAAGCAGTACCCCTTTTGGCGCCTCAATTCCTATCCTCTCGAACAGTTCAGGGTGCTTCAGAGGAAGCTCTATCATTTCCCTAACCTGCTTTATTTGCCCCTCCAAACCGCCGATATCCTCATATGTTATCCTGGGCACTTTGTATTCTTTATCCTCAGGAGCGGGTTGTTCGCTTACGCTCATCTCCGTGTTTCTCTGGATTATTACGACGTCTGCGCGGGGCAAAAAGCTCGTTACGATCAGATCCACCTTTCGCCCCATTATGTTGAGCTCTATCACATCTCCCTTGCTTACGACTCTTCCTTCCAGGATGCGAGGCAGATATCTTTCTCCACCTATGATCCTCAACTCTTCCGTCGGAGCGGCTGTTACGCGCTCCGCCTCTTTTGGTTCAGTCCTCGTTATGCTTACCTTATCGTCAATGCCCGCACCTGCATTCCTCCTGGTAGCGCCATCTATCCTGATTATTCCAGAGCTCCGATCATCGGGGTAGCCGGGCCAGTATAGGGTCGCGGTTCGCTTTTTCCCTTCAATCTGTATCACGTCTCCCGCCGTCAAACCCATTTTCTCGGCGACGGCAGGATCGACCCTGGCTATGCCCCTTCCTGAATCTCTAGCTCTTGCTTCAGCTACTTTAAGATACTCGTCTGCCATTTTCAACTCCCCAGATTAAAAGCTAAAAGGTTGATTACTTGATCTGTAACTTCTTACCGGCCTTCTCGGGCCTGCTCCTCTCGAGCTTAACTTCGAGTACGCCGTTCTTGTAGCTTGCACTCGCTGAGTCTCGATGAACGCCGGCTGGTAGCGCGATCCCCTTGTAGTACTTTCTCTCCTTGCTGTCCACGTTGATGACCAATGAATCCTCTGTGATTTCGAGGTTTATGTCATCTTTAGATACTCCAGGTACTTCAGCAGTAATATTCACTGCCTCGTCGGTCTCGTTGACATCCACCAGGGGTTCTCTGCTTCCGATCATCTCTTTTGGTGCACCTGGTGGTGAACCCTTCATGTTACCGAACTCCTGGAACTCAGGTTTGCCATCAAGCCCGATCCTGAACGTCCAACCATAGACATAGGGTCCGCCCTCTTCAGGCGAAGGGAGCTTACCAGTGCTGGCGTCTTTAACCAGGCGGTTAATCCACCTCTCTGTCCTCCCGAAGCTCTTCTCGAATTCATCGAATATGTCAAGGTCCATTCCCAGGCCCCTGCCTGATCTTCGGGGCAGAAACCTCTCGAACCAATCCTCGAATAGGTCTTCCATCTCGCTTCTATATTCTCTTTTCTTAGTCATTTATATCAACTCTTTTGTTTGTGAATATACCTATATGGAGATTTGGTATATATATCTTTGTGCGACTATATACCTCTTCTAAAAAACATTAGTTAAGCTCTTCTTCCCCTATGAAAAAAAAAGCGCTAGAAGGAAAGTTCCTACCTCTACACCTCCCCCCTTAACACGTAATTCGTAATACGATAGAAAACTATAGATATGGAAGATAACGAAAGAAGAATGACCAGAGGAATTTTCGTTGAATAATGTAGGATAAAGGAAAAGGTTAAAAAGGTATGGTGGATAGTTGATCCACCTATGACTTTGATGGAGGTATACCATGGCTAAAGCTGCGTATGTGAAATTCGAGGTTGGCAAGGAGGAGGCGGAGCTGATGTATCTGCTGGTGGAGAAAGTGAGAGACACAGGCAAACTTAAGAAGGGAACAAACGAAGTTACCAAAGCGATTGAGAGATCTAGCGCGAGGTTCGTAATCATGGCAGAGGATGTGATGCCAGCTGAGCTATTGGTCCACATTCCAGCCCTGTGTGATGAAAAATCCATACTTTACTCATATGTTCCAAGTAAAGGGGAACTTGGTAGTGCAGCTGGCCTCTCTGTGCCAACTTCTGCGATCTCTATTGAGGATGTCGGGGAGGCGAGCGACGTAATTTTAAAGATAGAACGCTGGAAGGGCAAGACGGAGAAAAAGGAGCCAGTTAGGAGAGAGCCCCAAAAGAAGAAACCGACCAAGAAAGAGGCTGAGAAGCCAAAAGAG
>DACJ01000044.1:0-15721 GCA_002494765.1 Euryarchaeota archaeon UBA186 | reverse complement strand
GAGAAGCCAAAAGAGGCTGAGAAGAAGGGTAAAGAGGAAAGCTAGATGGCTCAGGAAGCATACCCAGCAGAGGTCATCGACGTGGTGCATAAAACGGGCATGACGGGAGAGATAACTCAGGTTCACGTCAGGGTGCTGGAAGGCAACGACAAGGGAAGGATCATTACGAGAAACGTTAAGGGCCCAGTTCAACTGGGCGATATCCTGATGCTGTACGAGACAGCTAGGGAGGCCAAAAGACTGGAGACAAGATAGGGATGGTAGAAACTAGGAAGTGCTCATTTTGCAGAATAGATATTGAGCCCGGTACGGGGAAAATGTTCGTGATGAGTGATGGTACCGTTTACTTCTTCTGCTCATCTAAGTGTTACAAAAATTCGATCGTCCTTGGAAGAAACCCAAAGAGCTCTAGATGGACCAGAAAGAGTTAGAAGAGGAAACCCTGCTCATAATAAAGCCCGATGGGGTGAGAAGAAAGCTCATCGGAGAGATCATAGGGCGTTTAGAGAAGAAGAACCTGACCATAATGGACATAGTGATGCTCAGGCTATCGAATGAGAGGGCAGAGGAACTCTACAGCGTGCACAGGGGAAAGAGTTTTTTTGGAGGTCTGATTGACTATATAACCTTCGGACCAGTGGTCGCGCTAAGAATCGCCGGAAGGAGCTCTATTGGAATTGTCAGAAGCCTGGTCGGAAGCACAAATCCGGTGGAGGCGGACCCGGGGACTATAAGGGGAGATCTAGCTAACGAGATAGATGAAAATCTGGTCCATGCCTCTGACTCAGAAGCGTCAGCTCAAAGGGAAATCAAAATAATTTTCTCATGACCGCGCTCAGGCAACCCATAGTGTGTGTTTTGGGGCACGTAGATCATGGCAAGACCACCATTCTGGATAGGATTAGAGGCACATCTCTTGCCAAAAAGGAGCCGGGACTTATAACGCAACATATAGGCGCGACTGAGATCGATCTGGACACCATTTTAAAGATCTCTAGCGCGATATCTAAAAGGGCCAAATTTGAGATCCCCGGGCTTCTCTTTATCGACACACCTGGTCACAGAGCATTTTCCTCTCTCAGAAAAAGGGGGGGCACAATAGCTGATCTAGCCGTTCTGGTCGTAGACGTTAGGGAGGGGTTCAAACCTCAGACCTACGAGTCGCTAGAGATCATAAAAAGGTCAAAAACCCCGTTCGTCGTCTCAGCTAACAAGATCGATAGAATTCCAGGGTATAGGAGTGTGGATAGGCCTTTCGTTAAATCCCTAGAAGAGCAGAGTAAAAATGCGGTTGAGAAGCTGGATGAGACGCTCTACTCTCTAATATACCAGCTCTCGGAGAGAGGTTTCGATGGGGACAGGTACGACCGAATCACGGATTTCACCAAGAGTGTAGGGATTGTACCAACAAGCGCCAAAACTGGGGAGGGGATATCCGACTTGATAATGATTCTAGCTGGTTTAGCTCAGAGATACCTCGAACAGAGGCTGACGATAGAAGAGAAGGGGGAAGGAGTGGTAATGGAGAAGAGGGAGGAGGAGGGTCTTGGTGATACACTTGACGTGATTCTCTATAATGGGAACCTGAAGAAGGGGGATGAAATACTTTTGATGGGGGTAAATGGGGTGAACAGGAAAAAAGTAAGGGGCATTTTCAAGGCCAGGGCGAGAGGGCCTCTTATAGGAGTTGATTCAGTAAGAGCTGCCGCTGGTGTGAGATTGGTAGTACCCGATATAGGCGATGTAGTGCCTGGATCTCCGCTAAGGGTGCTGATAGAGGGAGAAGAGGAGGAGATAAAGCGAAGTTTTGAGAGAGAGATAGAGCTGGAAATCAAGATCGACGAGGAGGGCGTAATACTAAAAGCTGACACCCTGGGTTCGATAGAGGCATTAGCGAATGAATTGAAGGGTCTAGGAGTTAAAGTAGCTAGAGCTGCAGTCAGGGAGATCACGAAAGACGACGTCCTCCTGGCCTCCACCATGAAAGATCCTCTCGAAAGGGCAATTTTTGGTTTTGGGGTTGGAATTTTAAGCGATGCCGAAGAGTTCCTAAACCAGAAAGTCAAAGAAAAGGTGAGGATCTTTACTGGGGATGTGATATACTCATTAATTGAGGATTTTGAGAAGTGGAGCGAAGAAATGAAGAGAATGGTGGAGGAGGAAAAGAGAAAGAAGATGGTCTATCCCGCAGCTATTAAACTGCTTCCAGGCTTTGTTTTTCGAATGAAAGATCCCGCGATAGTTGGAGTCAGAATCCTATCTGGGAGATTAAAGTCGGGAGTTAGTCTGTTAAGGGAAGACGGGAGAATAATCGGGAAGGTAAGGTCAATAGAAGATAGCGGCAAGAGGTTGGACGAAGCGTTTCAAGGAATGGAAATTGCAGCCTCAATCGAAGGCCCCACTGTGGGGAGACAGATAAAGATCGATGATGTGCTCTATGTGAACCTGTCTGAAGAAGAGGCTAGAGCTCTGGAGAAAGAGGACCTGACCTTTGATGAGAAGGAGGTTCTGGAAAAGATAAAGGAGATAAAGAGAAGACAGAAAATTCTTTGGGGCAGGTAAATCTGGGTTCGGGATTTTTGAAGGAAATTTAGAAATTGCATCAGCATATGCGGCAAAAAGCAGAAAGCATTAAATACCCCCCCTCTATTTGGGGTTTAGGTGTGGGAGAAAATATCCCAAATAATAAGATCACGATAGTTCTTCACCCCCTCTTTTTTTCCTAAGATAGATAAACGGTAAAATCCAATTAGATGTCTCATGGCTGTGGGGAAAAGGGTCAGAGGGATTAGAGCGATACTAGGCGAAATGTCGAGGAAGCGATAACGCTCAAGGGAGATGTTTTTAAGTGAGAAAAAATTGGGGGTTGAATGAATTCAAAAACGTTCAAAATTAGAATGCTAATCTCAGCCTTCTTCATCCTCCCGGGTCTAATCTTCGGTTTTGCGGGGGAAGCTGTATCCGAAAATGGTTCGGCATATTCAAACGCATTCACTTTCGTGCAGATATCTGATTTACACCTATGCGGCGCGGGAGATGCGGAAAACTTCCACCTGGATTTCGATCCGATAGCTACCTTTGAATGGATCCTGGAGGAGATCGAAGATATGGGCGAGTTCATAGTGAATACGGGTGATATAGTGTTATATGGGGATTACGTTACTATTGAAAACATATCTGGTAGCTGGTGGAAAGAGGGAAGTTACAATCCGAGATATTACTTAGTGACCGTGGGGAACCAGGTCTCGTATGAGTGGGTCCCTATCGGACTCATACCGAGGTAGTATAATGACGAAAATAGACGAAAATGAGAAGATATGCGTGATCGGCCTTGGATTCGTGGGGTTGAGCACCGCCGTCTACTTCGCCTCCAGAGGACAGGAGGTAGTAGGCGTTGATACGGATGAAGGGAAGTGTGAAATGATCAATCGTGGGGAGTCGCCGGTATCGGAGATCGAATTTTTAGTTAGATTCAAAGCATCTTCTTCCATACCGTCAAATGCCAGCGTTTACTTCATATGCGTCCCCACGCCCTCAAACGAGGATGGCATAGATTTATCTTGTCTCATACAGGTCTGCAACGAGTTGAGGGAAAGAAACGATGGAGGTGTAGTGGTCATAAGGAGCACGGTAACCCCGGGAACCACGAAAAACGTGGTGGCCCCCCGAACAAATTCCGATAGATTGGTGGTTAATCCCGAGTTTCTACAGGAGGGCAAAGCACTCAAAGATTCCTTTAACCCCAGCAGAGTGGTGATAGGGAGCGAAAATCCCGAGCTCGGAGACAGGATACAAAAGCTTTATGATGGCCCCTTTCTCCGAACGGATTGGGTAACCGCCGAGCTGATAAAGTACGCTTCAAACGCAGCTCTAGCCACCAAATTATCGTTCGTTAACGAGATCGCTAATATAGCTAAACTCTTGGGGGCCAGTACTGAAAAAGTCTTGAAAGGAGTGGGCATGGATCAGCGCTTCTCCCCCAGCTACATGGAACCTGGAATAGGTTTTGGGGGTTCATGTTTGCCAAAGGATCTCTACGCACTAATCAAGTCATGCGAACGGGTGGGATACGATCCGAAGTTGCTCAAAAGCGTCTACGAGGTGAACGAGGGGCAGGCCAAAAGGCTTGTAGAGCTGCTGGAGACCCGCATCGGGAACCTGAAAGGGAAGCTTATCGCACTGCTAGGTCTGGGATTCAAAGAAGGGGTAGAGGATGTGAGGGGAAGCAGATCCTTTCCCGTAATAGATGAGCTCCTGGATAGAGGAGCTAGAGTTAAGATATATGATCTCTTCGAATCCAACGTCGAAGCCTTTAAAAATAGGTATGGGGATTCTATTGAGTATTCGGAGAATCCACTGAAAGGGGCGGATGGTTGCCTGGTGACTACGCCCTGGAAAGGAGTAAACGCGCTCATAAGGGGAGATGTGCCCATAATATTCGGAAGGCCCTATATGGGCTTCGAGAAATTTGAGGGCTTAAACTGGTGATTTCATGTCGGTAAAAAAAGGAGTTATACCAGCAGCTGGGATCGGAGAGAGGTTGAGGCCTTTCACCCTGGCATTTCCAAAGGAGCTTTTGCCAGTAGGCGACAAGGCCGTAATCGAGCATGCTGTAGAGGCAATGGTTCAAGCGGGGGTAAAAGATATCGTCATAGTAGTGGGATGGAGAAAGCATGCTATATTGGACTACCTGGGTTCCGGGAGCAGGTTGGGCGTCGATATAACTTACGTGGTTCAGGATGGGCCACGAGGGCTGGCAAAAGCTATAGAGCAGGCAAAAATAGCGGTCGACGAGCCTTTCCTGGTGATACTAGGAGACAATTATCTGGAACCAAAGAGTTTTGCTAGAGAGATCGTTGAATATCATGAAAAGGAGAAGAGCGACTGCACTATAGGGGTCTGCAGGGTAAAGGACCCTTCAAAATTCGGCATAGTGGAAGTTGAGGGGAACAGAGTCGTAAAAGCAGTGGAGAAACCTGAAACGTCCAGGAGTGATTTGGGTATAGCGGGCATTTACGTGTTTGAGCCCATCATATTCGAAATGATAGAGAAGTCAAAGCCAGGTAAAAAGGGAGAATACCAGCTGACCGATGCCATAGAACTCATGATTTCTGAGGGAAAACAGGTGATCTTCAAGGAATTATTGGGCACCCACATAGACGTGGGAACGTTCGAAGCTCTCAGAGGACTGCAGAGAAAAATTGGATGATCGAATCGATGCGAAAAAAGAGAATAATTAATATCCCCCTTGCATCTACCGATAGATGCCTCAGAGAGCTTTAATCAACAGAATTCTGGTGGCGATAGATGGTTCCGAAAACTCCAGAAAGGCCCTAGATGTAGCTCTTTATCTAGCCAAAAAGCTGAGGGGGGAGGTCACAGCTCTCTCGATAGTGGATAATTCTTCATTAGCGACTCTCTCAGAGGATGTGGCCACGTACCCCCTATACGAGACCTTACAAAGCTTGGCACAAAGGGTTCTGGAAGATGCGCGGAGAGTGGGAAGGGAGAAGGGGACTGAAGTTAAGACCGAGGTCGCTACTGGGTCCCCAGCGCACGAGATACTCAGGTTATCGGAGAATTTTGATCTGGTGGTCGTGGGCACAATGGGAAAGACTGGATTAAGCTATTTCTTGTTAGGAAGTGTGGCGGATAAGGTGGTAAGACGATCGAAGGTGCCCGTACTGGTAGTGCCTCTAAAAAAGGAGGAGAGCTGATGACTGAAGAATTGGAAGATATAAAAAAAGAATTTGAAAAAGATGGAGTTAAGTTCGTTCAATTGGTGTTCATGGATATCCTCGGCATGGTAAAGTCCGTTTCCATCCCCTTGTCTAGATTCGAAAAATCGATGGAAGAGGGCATAACCTTCGACGCCTCCTCCATAGTGGGATATGCTACAATAGAGGAGAGCGACATGAGAGCTCTCCCCATACTCTCCACATTCCAGATGCTACCATGGTTGGAGGCCAGGACAGCCAGGTTCATGTGCAGTATTCATTATCCAAATGGGGACAGATTCCCGGGAGATCCGAGATACGTTCTGGAAAGACTGATAGAACGACATAGAGATTATACTATGAACGTGGGCCCAGAATGTGAATTCTTCCTCTTTAAGATGAATAATAACAGGCCCACAACGGAGTTGGAGGATTATGGTGGCTACTTCGATCTCTTACCCCTTGACCGCGGGGAGAAGGTGAGGCGGGAGATAGTAGAGAATCTAGAAGCTGTTGGATTTGAGGTCGAGGCGAGCCACCATGAGGTCGCCCCTAGCCAGCATGAGATCGATTTCGTCTATTCTGACGCTCTAACTACGGCGGATAGAGTTTCAACCCTGATCCAGACTACTAAGACCATAGCTTTGGAGCATGGCCTATACGCCACGTTCATGCCCAAGCCCTTGTATGGGGTTAATGGAAGCGGAATGCACGTTCACCTCTCTCTCTTTGACGAGAAAGGCAACGTATTCGACGATCCAGACTGTGAATGGGGGCTTAGTGAGTTGGGGCTCAACTTCCTGGGCGGGCTAATGGCCCATGCAAGGGAGGTTTCGGGGGTGTTATCCTCCTGGGCGAATTCATATAAGAGATTGGTGCCTGGTTATGAGGCGCCTACCTACATTTCATGGGCAAATCTCAATAGAAGCGCGTGGATAAGGGTCCCAACCGGCAGGGAAGAAAAGACAAGGTTTGAGGTAAGAAGTCCGGATCCTGCGGGCAATCCATACCTCCAATTCGCCGTTCTGTTAAAGGCCGGAATGGATGGCATCGAGAAAAAAATAGAACCGCCTGGGCCAGTTGAAAAGGACATATACGCCATGTCAAAAGATGAAAGGGCCGAATTCGGAATTGAACCCCTCCCGGAGAATCTGGGAGAAGCTTTGAGGGAGATGAAGCGCAGTGAATTGGTCAGAGATGTGCTTGGAGACCACATCTTCAAACACTTCCTTCACTTCAAAGAGATGGAATGGGATGACTACAAATCCAGGCTGACCCAGTGGGAGGTCGAGAAATACCTGCCGATCCTCTAAAAATATCTGATAGGTGGAAACCAGACATCTTCGTAGGGTATAAGAATGAGATCTACAATTTAGGTCCATGATAAAATTGGACAAGAGATGGAATATAGGGCTTGCAATAGCCGCTATAACGGTTCTTGCCATGCCTCTGTCATCTGGCAGCGGCCTGGTTGAGAATGAAACGGAAATAGTGGTACATGAGGGTGAGACATTCGAGATAGAGATAGTGGAAGCAATACACCCATTCTATGACTGGAGATTAACCGGGTACGATGCCGAATGCTTAGAATTCCTGGGGGAGAGCTATCGCCCACCCGAAGACGAGATCCTGGGGATAACGATAAAGATATTTGAGTTCAAAGCCCTTAAACCCGGCATCACTGAGGTCACATTCACATACTACGAATTTAAAAATGGAGAGCCAGTTGGTGAGGTCGATGAGGAAGAATATGAGGTAAGGATACTCCCATTAGTCGGGCCAATCCCGCCACTGGAGTTCAAATTTAACGGCGTCGTATATGTGCAGACATGGGGCATATTGCCCGAGGGTTCGGCGGTCATGGAGTTCGGCGAGGTTGACGGTTTAACGGTATATGCTCTCAAAGGAGTTATACACAGCACACCGCCCCAGCTGTTCATCCAGAATATGATCTTTGAATTCGTCATCTATGTAAGGGAGGACATGATCGGTCAAGAGATGATCTCGGAGCAAGAGGCCATCAATATAAGCAAGGAGGTTCCAGAGGTAAAAAAGCTGACAGAAGAAAACGAAGATGCCTATTGTGAAGCAGAATATGGAGAATTCAATACTGGAAAGTATTGGGAAGTAGGTTGGTGGACCCCTGAGAACATGAGAGATCCATGGATCAGCGTCCTGATAGATGCCAGGACTGGAGAGGTAGTGAGCGTCGTTCACCCTGAGTCGATGTCGAGATAAAATCCTATTTATTTCTTTTTTCTTTTTGCTCAGAATCTAATTATGATTAGGACCAAGATTCATTCGTAATGATCTCTCCTCTCCCTTTGCCGACTGAAACCATACTCACATCGACACCCAGACAACTCTCTATGTAATCGATGTAATCCCGAGCCTCTTTGGGCAATTTATATTCCAGTTTTTGATCCCATCCCCTGAAACGTTCGTAGACGGGAGAACACTCGTCCAGAAGAGATAGGTTAGCCGGAAATGATTCGATCTCTTCTCCCTGGCAATCATATCTAGTGCATACTTTTATCTCCTTTAATCCCGACAAAACGTCAAGTTTCGTTAATACCAGAGAAGAAAAACCATTTATCGCCAGGCTGTGCTTCACCACCACCAGGTCAAGCCATCCACATCGTCTAGGTCTACCTGTGGTGGCCCCGTACTCGCCTCCCTTCTCCCTCAGATGGTCGCCCATCTCGTCTCTTAGCTCTGTCGGGAGTGGGCCCTCTCCGACCCTTGTGGTGTAGGCCTTAGTTATCCCTATCACCTCATCTATAAAGGATGGAGGAACGCCGCACCCCGTGCATATGGCTCCCACGGTCGTGTTGGAGGAAGTGGTAAAGGGATAGGTGCCATAATTCACATCCAACATGGTTCCTTGAGCACCCTCGAAAAGGATGTCTAAACCTCTATTTTCCATGAGGAAATTGGGTGTGGAGACTGTTCTACCTTCTACGAGATTCTTCCTGTCCATACAGTAATCCAGAAGAGATTCCCTGGTGGTGAAATCCTTCACGAATGGGTAGATCTCATCTATTCTATCCCCAATATTTTTGTCGTCTAGATCGCATATTCTCAATCCCATCCTCCCGGCTTTATGGCTATAACAGGGACCTATACCTCTTCTGGTAGTACCTATCCCCTTTTTTCTGGTTTCCTCCTGTAACTCATCCATCCGTTTGTGGTGCGGTAGGACTAGATTAGCCCTGTCCCCTATGAAAATTTTTGAACCCTTACCTATTTGATCCAACTCCTTTCTCAAAGCGTCGAGATCTATTACGCACCCATCACCTATCAACCCTATCTTATCCTCATATAGAAGCCCGGAGGGAACCTGATGGGATATATGCTCTTTCCCGTTAACGACCACGGTGTGTCCGGCATTGGCGCCGCCCTGAAACCTGACGATCAAATCAGAATCCTTTGCTAGTAAATCGACTATCTTCCCTTTGCCCTCATCGCCCCATTGGCACCCTATTATAGCTTTAGAGACCATCTAAAGGTAAAGGGAAGGAAGAGATAGATCTTTTGTTTTAATTATAGCTTATTGTGGATTAGATGCCTGCACTTTTCGCAGAAGCAGCTTGGCTTCTCCATAACCTCTCTCAATGAATTTGAGAACCTCATCACGCAATAATTATCACAGTGCCTTAAACCCAGTACGTGCCCCATCTCGTGAATTGCTTCTTTTTCGATTATCTCTTGAGAGGGCAGTCTGTAGACGGAAAGAATCGCCCCCTGGAGACGGTCCGCTAGGCCGAAGACGAAGTTCATCCCCTCGACGTAGATGTCTTTGTCAACTATCCATAGAAACAAGCCCGGGTTTTGAGCTTCAACGAGCAAAGCGGATGCATCGAACTGTCCCCTCGAGGAATCAAAAGCGTACGAAGGTAGAGTTCTCTCTTTCATGTCTACTACCTTCAGCGAGATTCTTTCCAGAGCACTTCCTACCCTCTCCAGCACCTCTCGTCTCATCCCAGAGCTATGCCAGATCTCCACCTCATTCATACTCAATAGTGCTTGGTGGCTTGGGCGTCAGGTCGAACAGCACCTTAACCGATCCCACCTCGTCGGTCATCCTTTTTCTTATTCTATCCAAGATCTCATAAGGGATCCAGGGGACAGAGGCGGTCATCGCATCTTTTGATTCGACTATCCTCACTGATATGATATCGCCATATAGCCTGTTCCCATCTACCAACCCTGTTGCCCTGTCGCTCATGAGCACGGCAAAAGCTTGAAACGGTTTCATCGCCGCTACCTCCTCTTCTACTATCCTGGTGGCTCCTCTCACTTTGGCCACCTTTTCAGGCGTCACCTCTCCCAAAACTCTTATCGATAGACCGGGACCTGGGAAAGGCATCCTCTCGTACACCTCTTGGGGCAATCCCAGCTCTTTAGCCACTACCCTCACATCATTCTTATACAGCTCTTTTAGCGGTTCTATGATTTTCATGCCCTCAAATCCCTCGCCGATCTGTTCCAAAACGTTGTGTTGAGTCTTTATCCCCTTCTTGGTCTCGACGATATCCGCCGCTATGGTACCCTGTATCAGATAATCGCATTCGCTATCCTTTACCATCCTTTGAAAAATTCCGTAGAACTCGCTCCTGAACCTTTTCCTCTTCTCTTCCGGATCTATAACCCCTCTTAAAGCCTGGAAGAAATCATTTTTAGCGTCAATGATCTCGAGATCAATGTCTAGCTTCTCGCACATCTCAAATACGGATTCAGGTTCGCCCTCTCTCATCAGGCCATCATCTATGAAAACCGCCTTCAGCCTGTCGGCGATCGCCCTATTCGCTAAGGCGGCAGAGGTCGTACTATCCACTCCGCCGGAGAGAGCTACGATCGCGCTGCTTCCATTCACCTCTTCTCTTAGCTCATTGACCTTATTTTCGATAAATGCTTGAACATCAAACATTCTTGGTAATTTGTATCGGGAAAAAAAGCTTTTGGGATTCTCGACAAAAAATTGCCTTGACCGAGATCACATTTTCACAAAAAATTTCCGTCGATCGCTCATATAATCCACTATGATAAAACAATATTCGGAAAGGCGAAATCTTAAATATCAGCTATCTTTTAAGCTCCCGATGGAATTTCCTAAAGAGATAGTGGCTCACTGTCCATTCTGCAATAAACACACGACCCAAAAGCTTGCAGTAGTGAAGAAGAAGAAGGCCTCTGAGTTCAAACAGGGGCAGAGGAGATTTAGAAAGGTTACAAGAGGATATAGGGGATTCCCACGGCCAAAGCCAGAGGGAAGAGAGAAGCCTACCCGGAGAATAAATCTATTATACACCTGCACCGAATGTGGAAAGAGCCATTATAGGTCCTGTTTTAGGGCAAAAAGGTTCTCTTTCAAGGGGGCTTAAATGAAGTCAAACCATAGATCAAAATTTTTTAGGGTGAAATGCCCTGACTGCGGAAAGACGCAGGTTATATTCGAAAAGCCTTCGACCAGAGTAGATTGCCTCGTTTGCGGAAGAACGCTCGCATATCCTTCCGGGGGGAAAGGCAATATCCAGGGCGAGGTTCTGGAGGTTCTTGAGTGAAGGTAGGGGGATACCCGGAAGCAAATGAGTTCGTGGTCGGGACCGTGAAGAAGGTCAAGAATTTTGGGGCATTTGTCATGTTGGATGAGTACCCAGGAAAAGAGGGGTTCGTCCATATTTCAGAAGTGGCCTCCGGATGGGTCAAGCACATAGGGGATTATGTGAGAGACGGCCAAAGAACGGTTTTTAAAGTGCTCGGCGTAGATGAGAGCAAGGGCCATATTGATCTCTCCCTGAAGGATGTAAACGAACATCGTAGGAGGGATAAGATAAAGGAGTGGAAAGAGGAGAACAGGGCGTGTAAACTCATGGAGGCGGTCGCCAAGAGGGTAGGAAAGAGCCCTGATGAATTGATGGAGGATTTCGGCTATAACCTAATAGCCGAGTATGGGACGATATATGCAGCCTTCGAACAGGCTGTGATAGACCCCTCAGAGATCGATATACCTGAGTATGCATATCAGGTCTTCCTCGACGTCGCTAACGAAAACGTGGAGATTCCATTTGTCTGGATGTCTAGCGAAGTCAAGATAAATTCTAACGCCTCTGACGGGGTAGAGAGAATAAAGCGCGCTCTATCCGAGAGCATAAAAACCCGTTATGATGACGTGGATATAGAGGTAAGATACCTTGGGGCGCCCGATTATATGATAAGGGTTAAGGCCCCTGACTATAAGATAGCTCAAAGGGAGCTCGAGATCGCAATGGAAAGGGCCATAGAAGGAATAAAAAAGGAGGGGGGAGAGGGAGGAGTTACTAAGGAACCCTCGAAAGTTGCGGCTAAATGATAGAGAGGAAGATTAAATGGATAATGTGACGGTTAAGTATGTGGAAAAGCCCAAACTTAAGAACTCCATATTCATAGAAGGCTTGCCGGGAGTGGGGAACATCGGATATTTAGCGGCAGAACATCTGAGAGATCAGCTGAAGGCGAAGAAGTTGGCGACCATATACTCAAGGCATCTCCCCTCTCAGGTGATCGTGGAGGGGAGAGGAGTGGTCAGACTTGTGAGCAATGAACTCTACTATGCGAAGCATGACGATAGGGACATCATTATGTTGCTTGGGGATGCACAGGCATCTTCTCCTGAAGGACAATATGAGATGGTCGACAAGTTTTTGGACATAGCTAAAGAGTTCGATGTTGAGGTGATTTATACTCTAGGTGGCTATGCCCTTAACCGCCTGGTTGACGAACCCAGGGTGATAGGGGCAGCTACAAGTGACCGTATGGTGGAAAGAGCAAAGAAGCACGGAGTTGTGTTCGTAGACGGTGAGCCAGGAGGAGGCATTTGGGGGGCTAGTGGACTCTTACTTGGTCTGGGAAGAGAGAGGGGGATAGAAGGCCTGTGTTTGATGGGGGAAACCAGCGGTTACTTCGTGGACCCCAAGAGCGCGGAGAAGGTCCTCCGGGTGTTGGCCGGATTAATCGGAGCGGATATAGACTATTCGGAGCTAGAGAAAAAAGCTGAAGAGGTGGAGGACTTTGCCACGAAGATAGCCGATATGGCTGAGTTTTCCGCGGAATCCTCTAAAGATGATTTGAGATACATAGGATAGATTAGCCCCTCTCCAGGGCCTCGAAAGAGGTCCTTTTGCCTCGCCGTTGGGCTGGTATTTTAAATTGGAGGTTTGATGGTCTGGATAGGTATAGATGACACCGATTCGTTAGAAGAGGGTTGCACGACCTATGTCATGTTCAAGATTGTTGAGAGGCTTCTGAGATCGGGGTATTTGATATCCAGGCCATCGCTGGTGAGGCTCAACCCCAATGTGCCGTGGAAGACGAGAGGAAATGGTGCCCTAGCGCTTCGCACCTCAAAAGGAAACGGTGTTGGGGAAGTCATAGGGCGTTATCGAGGGCTTCCCATCCATGCGAAGGAAAGTAACGGGGAGGCTGATCAGGGAGACGTGAAAAAGATCGCAGATATCACTAGAAGAGTGATCGAAGATCTTAGCATCGAAGGTTCCGACCCAGGTTGTGTGATATCTCAGAGGAAGGGCCCCGAGTGGTTCTACTGGAAATGCGTGAGGGGGCTTGTCAGTAAAGATGAAGCTGTAGAGGTGATTGAAAGTATGGGGGCTCATACGATAAAAGAGGGAAGGGGCTTGATAGGTGGGTTAGCTGCGGTATCGTGGCCTTCCGTCGATAAGACCTTCGAGCTGATAGCCTACAGAAAACCGGAAAGGTGGGGGAGCAAGAGGGTTATAAACGAGAAATCGGTAAAAAAGATAGAACTTGAATTTTCTGAGACTTTTGATTCGTTTGACCTCGAAAACGGGAGTCAGAGAATCGCTCCAAACTCCCCGTGCCCGCTGCTCTATGGGATAAGAGGGCTTAACCCTCGCGTGCTAAAAGAGGCTAAGAGGGTCGTAAAAGCAGAAGAGGAAGATGGTTGGATCATATTCGAGTCCAACCAGGGAACAGATGACCATCTCCAGGGAAAGAGAATAGATGACGTGAGGGGGGGTGAGTCCGTGATGATAGAGGGAGTTATTTCCTCAGAACCGAGGAGAGATAGAGGGGGGCACCTCTTCTTAGAGATAACAGACGAGACGGGAGGCATGACATGCGCTGCTTTCGAGCCCACTAAGAAGTTCAGGAACGTTCTCTCCGATCTGACTGGGGGGGATAGGGTAAGGGCGTTTGGGGGAGTCAAGAAAGATACGATAAACCTGGAAAAGATCGAACTTTTGGATCTCGTTCCAATTTATGAAAAGGTGAATCCGGCCTGTCCTCAATGCGGTAGGAAAATGAAGTCGATGGGAAACGGGAGAGGGTACAAATGTAGGTGCGGTCATAAAGCGGGTGAGGAGCTCGCTGTTAGATTTAAGAGGCAAAGACCCAAAACGGGGTTTTATGAGGTACCGGTAAGAGCTAGAAAGCATCTGAGCAAACCGATAAAACTGCAGCCAAAAAATCTTTATTCTAGTCATCTATCTACGCGGTAGCCGCGGTAGCTCAGTTGGGAGAGCGCGGGACTGAAGATCCCGAGGTCGCGCGTTCGAGGCGCGCCCGCGGCACTTTCTTGTTATTGTTAATTACTGGTTAACCGTCGAATATTTCCCAAAGTCAAAGCCTATTCTTTAACCCCTCTTCAGTTATGTAACCGGTTATTAATTTGCGTGGAGTGACATCAAAGGCGGGGTTTTTCACCTTCACATACCCCGGGTAAAGTGGCATCTTTAAATCCTCGATTCCCGCTTCTTTTATCTCATTACCGTTCCTCTCCTCTATCTCAACCTCCTCTCCTCTCTCTAATGTGTTATCCAGGGTTGAAGAAGGAAAGGCGACGTAGAAGGGAATTTCGTTTTCCTTTGCTAATAGGGCCTTTTCGTAAGTTCCTATCTTGTTGATGACATCACCATTTCTGGTAACTCTGTCAGCACCCACTATAACCAGATCTACTTCTTTCCTCTCCATGAAAAAGCCCGCGGCGTTGTCGACTATCACGCGATGGGCGATTTCCTCATTCTCTAATTCCCAGGAGGTTAGAGCTCCCTGCATTTTTGGTCTAGTCTCGTCGACCCATGCGAAGATTTCTTTCCCATCACGTTTTGCGACCCTTAACGGAGCCAGAGCGGTGCCCCAATCCACCGTAGCTAACGCGCCTGCGTTGCAGTGAGTTAATATTCTATCGCCGTCCTCTATGAGCTCGCTGCCATGCTTCCCTATCTCCCTGCATTCTTTTACCACGGATTCCACGTACTCTTTTGACCTTTCGATGAGGTCATCGCCCATCTTCGTGTAGTCTATTGCGGTGAACGGGTCCTTTGCTGTGGGCCTTGCAGCTCTTAACCTGGATTCAGCCTCATCGAGATCCTCACCATTTACCCACGCTTGTGCTAGACCATAGGCCGCTGTAGCTCCTATCGCAGGTGCTCCCCTCACGACCATCTCTTTTATCGCGAAGGCAGTGTCTTCTGAATCGTAGCATCTAAACGTTGAGAGGTACCATGGTAAGCTTCTCTGATCAATGAGCTCTATCACACAGTCCTCGGTAAATGCAACTGACCGCATTTCTCGGAGTCCGGTCTCGGTAACAACGCGCATAGAACACTAACTCTTTGTGATATATCTTTTTTTTCCCATAGAGCACTTTTAACCTTAATCGGAGTTAATCTAAAAAAAGTTATAATCAGAATATAGAATAATTTATATAGCATAGAACTATTCATATATCATGATACGCAGAGGGATGGGAGCCATGGCGATATCGCTTCTTATGATAGGGGCAGGAGTATTAGCACCTCTATCTCTGGCTCGAGGAGAGGATAATGTAGTAACCTGGTCATGGGAAGGTGTAAATCTGCAGTATACCCTCTCGGCTGAGGGCGATCCTCCCACCCTAGTGATCTTCGATAACAACTCTAATAGATCAATGGCGATCAAGTTCGAGGAGGTCTACGCGATCATAAGAAATGACAGGAAAGTGGGAG
>DACJ01000075.1:5550-7169 GCA_002494765.1 Euryarchaeota archaeon UBA186 | reverse complement strand
AAAAATATAAAGATAATGAGTGGCATATATGAGAAATTAAAAATATAATGGAGTATAGAAAAGAGCGTGAAAAAGGAGGTGCGTATGGATGGGTAACGAGACAATAGGGAGATGGGAATCTTTCACTATGGGATTTGCGGTGGGCTTTCTGGGCGTTTGGAACAAGAAAAAAATAATCTTTCCAGCCCTCTTCGTAGTGATGATAGCTCTCTTCGCGTGGTACTGGTACTTACCGACGTTGCTTTCGCTGGTTCTTTTCCTGGTCGTCTTGATTACAACGGTACTTCTCGGGCTTACCGGACTCATAACGATGCCGATGGTTGCCAGGGACTTATCGAGGACCGTCAGGGTAGTTACCGGTACTCTGGCAGTTATAATTCCAGTGATCGTAATATTGCTGGCCTTCACCTTCTGGATGATGTGGCCGGTTCTCTTCGTGGCTGCAGAGCCCGATCTGGGAGAAGGGGAGTTCGATATGGAGGTGGAAAAGGTAATAATGGAAAACTACAAGATAGAGGGGCCAAAGGATTGCAGAGGGATGAGGACAACACGCATTGCGGCTGTAAAAGCGGAGATGTGGAATTTTACCGTGTATTATGGGGATAAAACGGTCTCCTCTCCACACGCGACGATAGACGGTCTGGATATGTACTGTACATACATCAGAGGTACCGGTGAGGCTTTGCGCGTCTCTTCAGCCACGGCGTGGTATGGTGATGAGAGCCCACCCTTCATATTCAGCCTCATGGTCGACCCGGTGGAGATGACGGACGTAAAGATGCATGTGGTCTACCAGGAGGTGAAGAGCATAGAATTCGATGATATGACCATCCAGGATAAAGATGCCGCTTCACTCCAGATGATCCCCATGACCATAGGGAACACGCGTTCCAACAGGATATATATCCCAGGTGAGCACATACTGGACAACTCGTTCACGATACGTGCAAAGAAGATGGAGATGAATATCGACCTTATGGATTTGCTGCTCGGGATGTTGGACCTCAGAGCGTTGCTTTCCATGGAGATGGCTATTCCGGCAAAGAACGTGGTGATGGTAAATGGTACGATAAAAGTTCCATACCCAAATGGTGAAAACGTTTTGGTCAGCTTCGATGAGAGCCACATAGATATCGCCGATATGAAACTCACTACCATTAATGCTCTAAAGATGATCGTGGGGGACCTCATAGAGATGGTGTTGGGTATGTTGGGCAGACGGGTGGTCCTCGAGGATGTCACGATCGTTGGGGAATGGATGAAGTCCACGAACATACAGCTCAAAGGGTTCAATATGAAATCGGATTCAGATTTAATATTTGGAGATGGCACCACACCCTTCACTATAGAGATGAACGGCATGGGTGCCGATAGCATGACCATAACTGGGATAAATCGCATGGGAGACGTACCCTACATGATCGTGGACGCGCGCGGCTTTGTAGCCGATGAGATGCTTCTTACAATACCCGATGGGGAAAACGAGATAAAGATCACCGCGGAAGTAAAAGGAATGAGAACATCCGAACTCTGGGCCTTTGAGATCATAACTGAGAATGGTACTATGTCAGCCATGGAAATAACAGAACTGCCCCACAAGTTGGATAACACCGAGCTAT
>DACJ01000075.1:0-5509 GCA_002494765.1 Euryarchaeota archaeon UBA186 | reverse complement strand
GATGGCTATGGTAATAAACCCGGCGCAAGTGGTCTAGCGATGAAAGATGGGGGCATATAGCCCCTCTAAACCTTTTTTGCAGTTGGTTTATCGCCTACCAGATCAAAGGGACGTACTTATTCAAGCCTAATTCGTCGAGTTTCTCTTTTTTGGGTTTGCCGGTTTCTGGATCCCAGTTTCTATACTCGTAATACTCCTTAAGCTGCTTTTCTACGTCCGGAACGTTTCCCTCCGTTCCTCCTTCCACGATGGGCTGTAATAAAATCTCGGGCAAGCGATCGTCCTTTCTACCGATGCCGCAAAGATTGTTGAAGACCCTCTTCGCATTGAATACGCGCTCACCCGTCACCAGGAGACTGTCTACGTTATAGTCAAAGCCTGTTACATAGTTGAACATTGGAGCTAGATTTGTCGGGCGTATCAAAGTAAAGCAACAAGTCGTTCCCGCATCGAATAGGCCGAGATAATTTTGGGTTTTGGCAACTATGGTACCTTTTTCCTCATTTTGGAATCGATCTGGGGAAATTATACCATATTCTTCTATCTGAGTTCCCATCTCTACCACATATAACTGATCAGGCACATGAACGGCCCCACGATTGCTTGTAGCATAGCCACATGCGAGGGCAGAATATCCTCGTGGGTCATGCGCGGGTACCTCCACGCCTTTGACGGTCGCTGCCCATTCCTCTTTACCATATTTCTTACCCATAGCTCTTGACCCCATAGCTAGAACATCTCCGAAGCCCTCCTTCTTAATAGCCTTTTCAACCATCTCTATTATCGATTGCGAATTGCCCCAGCTTAGGTCGATTCCATCAGTATCCTCCTTCGAGATCACCCCTTTATCCCACAGATACATAGCAAAAGCGATTGTAGAGCCAAGCGATATGGTATCAATCCCTCCATCATTGCAGAGATAATTCGCTTTATAGATGGAGTCTATATCGCTGTTCAAGCATTGCAATCCGAACATTTCCAAAGTTTCATATTCCGGCCCGTCAACTTCTCCCAGCTCTTCGGTTTCGATTATTCTACCGCACCCGACGCGGCAGCCATAGCACCCATGTGACTTTTTGAGAACCGTCTCATTCATTTTGGTGCCGCTGACTTCATCCAACTTATCAAAAACGCTTTCTGTATAGTATTTAACCGTATTATCGCCATACGCTTCGGAAGTTTCCATGTAACCTGATGTTCCAAGTGCCTTGTACATCTGTATAGCGGTCTCTCCAAACATCTTTTCTGAGGCTTCCTCGACGACTTTGGATAGATCTTCTTTATTCTTTACCTCTATCCTCTGCTTTCCGCGAGCGACGATAGCTTTCAAATTTTTCGAGCCCATGACTGCACCCATACCACCTCGGCCGGCCGCTCTGCCTCGATCGCTGATCACGCATGAAATGGGGGAGAGTCTCTCGCCCGCAGGGCCGATGACCGCCGCGGACATCCTCTTATCGGCAATATCCTCTCTCAAAATTTCCTGGGTTTCATAAGTTCCCTTACCCCACAGGTGATCAGCGCTCTTCAAACTCGCTGTTCCGTCATTAACGTCTAAATAGACGGGCGCATCCGATTTGCCGCGAATGATGATGCCATCATACCCTGCAAATTTAAGATATGGGCCGAATTTTCCACCACAGTTCGCTTCGCCCCAGCCGCCTGTTAGAGGTGACTTAGCGCACACCTCAAAACGCCCTGAACTGAGAACGCGCGTCCCGGTGAGTGGACCGGTCATAAATATGAGCATGTTTTCAGGGGATAGTGGGTCTATACGCCCGATGTCAGCTCCCAACTCATCGAGCATTATCTTGCAGGCGAGCCCGCTCCCTCCGACAAAGAGCTTGCCATCCTTCTCGTCTAGAGGTACATCTTTTATGGACCCCGAGGAGAGATCGACATCCAGGATCTTTCCCATATAGCCATACATCTTTACACCTCCACCTAGAAGTCCACGGCCTTCCCCTCATATATGCATCTGGAAAGGGCTTGAAGCTCTTCATCCGTCGGCAATCTCTTTATAGTCCCAAAAGTACTATCCATAGCTTCATTTTCCAGGAGTTTCTCCAAGTTGGCCTCAAAGTTTTCTCTTTCTATGCCGACATCTTTCAAGGAATGGGGCATATCGATCTCATCCATCAATCTGAATATCTTTTCAATGAACTCGTCGATCGCCTCTTTTCCCTCCTTTTTTATCCCGACGTATTTAGCCAACTCTTCGACGAACTCACCAACCTCTTTTGCTTCGAACTGGATCGTATAAGGCAAGCTGATGCCACACGCCCTTCCGTGCGGTATATGGAAGACCGCTCCGAGAGAGTGGCCAATTGTATGAGAAAGCCCAGCCTGAGCGTTTCCAAACGACAATCCAGCTAACGAAGCCGCGACGTGCATCTTCTCCTTTGCTTCCCTGTCAGCGGGATCTTTATAGGAACGCGGCAGATACTTGAATATCATTTCCAGCGCTTTTATAGCTAGGCCGTCAGAAAACTCATTTTTCCAATCGGAAATATACGCATCAATCGAGTGGCTCAGTGCATCCATGCCCGTGTCGGCGATGAGCGATTTTGGAAGTTCCATAATAAGCGAAGGATCGACGATTGCGAGATCGGCGCCAACATCGGGATGGACAGTTGGGGCCTTTCTTCCTCCGGCTTTATCGGTCAGGACAATAGCCGTGGTCACCTCAGAGCCCGTGCCGCTGGTCGTTGGGATCAAAATCAATTTGATTTTCCCTACAGTAATATCCATCATTGGAGCAATATCTTCAACCCTCACCTCAGGCATCTCGTAGATGACGCGGATCGCCTTCGCGGCATCCATTGGAGAGCCGCCACCTAACCCTATGATAATATCGCAGTCGTTCTTTGCAAGGATTTCTTTTCCTTTCATCACGGTTTCAAACGATGGCTCTGGCTCCACTTTATCAAAAACCATGGATCCTATACCAGCCTTTTCTAAATTGTCCTGAATGAGCTTCACGTACCCCAGATCCACCATCGTTTTATCGGTCACTATAAACGCTTTTTTTCCTTTCACCTGGCCCAGGTGAAGCAATGCACTCTCACCAAACACTATTTTAGGCGACACAAATGTCCACATATCATACCTCCTATTATTTTACTCTGTATACTTATCGGTCTGTAGCATATTAATTTTTTCGTATCTCCTAGCGTGAGGACTAGTGACCACAACGGATGAGGAGCGGTTCTGAGGGTTTTACCCCTTACGTTTAAAAGGTTTAATAACAAAACCCATTTAACCCCATGAGCCTTTATACCGATGAGGTGAAAAAGAGAGCAAATTCATCCCCCTACTACCACCTTCTAGGGATGGAGGTCATCGATCTGAAGGATGGCTGGGCTCGCATCGATATGAACTTCAAAAATGGGCTTACACAATTTTACGGCGCGGTGCATGGCGGAGCTATCGCTTCCCTCCTGGACTCTTCAGTCGCTATTGCTTTGCTATCTCTTTGCGAGCCAGGCGATAGAGTTACGACGATCGAGATGAAGATCAACTACCTTCATCCTGTAAATGAGCCTATTCGAGGAGAGGGGAAAATAATCCACAAAGGTTCGAGAATAGCCGTTGGGGAGGCCGACGCCAAAACCACAGAGGGCAAACTGGTAGCTAAAGCGCTGGTTACCTACATGATCAAGAAGAATCCCCTCGAAAGTTTGCCCTAATCGTAGAGCTAAGATGAAAAATATTTAAAGAGAATCCCTTAACGATCATGGAAGAACAAGTTGCCTATTTCAGCATGGAGGTGGCGATCGATCCCAGAATTCCCACCTACAGCGGTGGCTTAGGAGTTTTGGCCGGCGATAACCTGCGTTCATGCGCCGATTTGCACGTACCGATCATGGGTCTAACCCTCCTCAGCAGGAAGGGGTACTTCTTCCAAAAGCTGGATTCGGAAGGAAACCAGATGGAGGAGCCCACGAATTGGCCCATAGACATTATGGATCTATTGCCCGTAAAGATATCACTACCTCTGAATAGCAGGGAAGTTGCGGTACAACCGTGGAAATACATCGTCAAGGGCGTGAATCACGAGGTACCGATTTTCTTACTGGACACCGATCTGGAGGAGAACGACCCTGGTGATAGAGAACTAACCTCCTATCTGTATGGGGGCGACGATAGATATAGACTATCCCAGGAGGCCATTCTGGGGATAGGGGGGGTCAAGATTCTAAAAGCCATGGGCTACAAACCCACGAGATATCACATAAACGAGGGACATGCCGCCTTATCCATTATTGAGGTTTTTAAGGAGTTGAACGACCTCTCTGAGGTGAATAAACGATTCGTATTTACCACCCATACCCCCGTCCCTGCGGGGCACGACAGATTTCCCAAAAACCTGGTAGAGGAGGTTCTTAGAGGCTATTTGAATGAGGAAGAAATTGATAAACTCTGCCAAGATGAACTAAACATGACGGCATTGGCTCTTGAGAACAGCCACTACGTGAATGGCGTCGCAAAGAGACACGGAGAGATCTCGCGCGATATGTTTCCAGGTTATCAGATAGATTCCATAACAAACGGCGTGCACCACGTTTTCTGGGCCTCTAAACCATTTAGGGAACTCTATGATGCGCACATGCCCGACTGGAGAAACAATCCTTTCTCGCTTAGGTATGCGGTCTCTTTACCTTCGAAAGAGATCTTTCAAGCACATATGAAGGCGAAAAAAGAGCTCATAGACTTCGTGAACCGGAGCAAGAACACAGGAATGGACTACGATGTCTTCACCATAGGTTTCGCCCGCAGGTTTACCAGGTATAAGCGACCCTACCTTCTGTTTACGGACATCGAACGGTTAAGGAGAATGAAGATACAGATAGTCCTCGCGGGCAAAGCGCATCCAAAAGATAATGAAGGAAAGGGGGAGATAAAGAACGTATTTAAATCCATCAATGATCTTTACCCAGAAGTAAAGGCGGTCTTCCTGGAGAACTACGACCTGAATCTAGCTAAGCTCATAACATCCGGTTCCGATCTTTGGGTGAATACTCCCCAGATCCCCAACGAGGCATCCGGTACCAGCGGGATGAAATCCGCCCTGAACGGGGTCCCAAGTCTGAGCGTGTTGGATGGATGGTGGCTGGAGGGGAATATCGAGAACATTACGGGCTGGTCGATTGGCGAGGTCTCCCATTCTGAAGATACCAAAGACGCGAACGACATGTACGACAAACTGGAGAGGGCAATCCTCCCGATGTTCTACGAGGATAGAGATAACTGGATAAGGATCATGAGGCATACTATCGCCCTAAACGGATCCTTCTTCAACTCCCATCGCATGGTTCAACAGTACGTCTTGAGGGCCTACTTTTAGTCGGGCCATAATCTCCATACTGGCCTATATGATCTCCACAGACCCGCTATTGGCCACATGGCCCATATCAACACCGTTATTAACACGACGATCAAGAGGTATACCATCCCCATAGAACCATTTGTAGTCTTAAGCCAGCCCCTCTATAGCAACCATAATGAG
>DACJ01000104.1 GCA_002494765.1 Euryarchaeota archaeon UBA186 | reverse complement strand
GCATGTCCTGTGATAATACAATGACTTTTGGCTAATAGAAAGGTATAAGTAGAGAAATACGGGTTATCCACGGTGGATAGGGTCGTCGTGTTGGATTTCGGAGGTCAGTATTCTCACCTGATCTCGAGGAGGATTAGAGATTTGGGGGTCTACTCCGAGGTGTTGCTCCCTAGTACCAAAAGAGAGCTCATGGACCCGGAAATAAAGGGATTGATCCTCTCAGGGGGCGCCGCATCCGTTTATGATGTCAAATCCCCAAAATGCGATCGTGAGATTCTAAATCTTGGAATTCCAGTTTTAGGCATCTGCTACGGCCACCAGCTTATAGCTTACCTAAAAGGGGGTGATGTAACCCAGGGTGAAACGGGCGAGTATGGGATAACCGATTTAACGGTGAATGAGGGCAGATTGCTAAGTGGTTTAACCAGATTTAAAGTCTGGATGAACCATAACGACACGGTAAAAAAATTACCTAATTATACCGTCACTGCATCTACCCCGGGAACACCGATCGCCGCTTTCGAGAATAGCGAGAAAAAAATATACGGCGTTCAATTCCATCCCGAAGTAACGCATACAGAAAACGGGGAAAAAATCCTCGAGAATTTCGTTTTTGGGATCTGTGAGACCAAACAAGAATGGAATACCTCAAACATCATAGATCGCATTATCACAGAGATCAAAGATGAGATCGGGGAGAAAAAAGCGGTAATCGGATTGTCGGGAGGCGTGGACTCATCCACCGCTGCTGTGTTGATGAGCAGAGCTATCGGTAAATTGACCGCGATCTACGTGGACACGGGTTTGATGCGAGAGGGAGAGACGAAACTGATCGAAGGGATGTTCTCTGAGTATGAGAATATCAACCTCAAGATAGTAAAAGCGGAGAGCAGGTTTTTCAAAGCTTTAAAAGGGGTTGCCGACCCTGAGGAAAAGAGGAAGATCATCGGGAAGCTCTTCATCGACGTTTTTGAGGAGATAGCGCAAGAAGAAGGCGCTAAGGTCCTGATCCAGGGGACTATATACTCAGACCGCATTGAAAGCGGCATTACAGAGCACTCTTCCGTAATAAAATCTCACCATAATGTTGGCGGATTGCCTGAGGACATAAATCTGGAGATCTGTGAACCATTAAAAGATCTGTACAAGGACGAAGTTAGAAAAATAGCCAAAAATCTAGGTTTGCCCGATGAGATCATTAATAGACATGTATTCCCGGGCCCTGGGCTAGCGGTCAGGGTGGTGGGAGAAGTAACGCCGGAAAGGGTAAAGATAGTGAGAAAAGCTAGCCACATAATCGAGGATGAGCTCAGTAAAGCGGGGCTGTATAATAAGGTCTGGATGGCCTTCGCCGTTTTATTGCCGATAAAGAGCGTGGGCGTACAGGGTGATGCGCGCAGTTATAAGTATCCCGTGGTGGTCAGAATACTGGAATCGAAAGACGCGATGACCGCGAATTTCGCTAAGGTTTCATATGAGGTGCTGGAAAAAATATCCACGAGGATAACAAACGAAATAAACGAGGTTAATAGGGTCGTATATGACATCTCCAATAAACCACCAGCAACGATGGAGTGGGAGTAATTAAAAAAGAAGGAGAGGGGGAGTCATCTGGATACCTTTGCAAACTACCCCTCTCCTTTCTAATCCTCTCCCCCTGAAGTTACATACTTCCTATAACATTAAAAAAGAAGGAGAGGAGGATCATCTGGATACCTTTGCCAAATTTCATCAGATAACCAGCGCTTTTTGGCAAATACAAATAATCCCATGAGCAAATTTCATATACTTATAAAACATTGGCACTCTCCGAGATCTGCGAAAAGTGAGAGATCTAGCATGAAT
Organism: Euryarchaeota archaeon UBA186; assembly: GCA_002494765.1. GTDB lineage: Archaea > Thermoplasmatota > UBA186 > UBA186 > UBA186 > UBA186. The sequence continues at coordinate 15,510 of DACJ01000104.1, read as the reverse complement.
TTGGATGAGATTTCGATTGTCGTCAGGGGGCGGTGTCTAACGATGTGGGGCTATGCTTCCTTCTCCTCCCAACATGGCAGTTTTGAGATCTCGTCTGAGTATGAATTAAAGTGGGAATCATCATGGTGAAGATTTTCGTTGATGGAAAAGAAATGGATGTTGACGGGCGAGAGACGATCTTTCAGGCCGCAAGAAAAGCTGGAATAGAGCTACCACACTTATGCTATGATGAAAGACTCGAGCCGCATTCCATCTGTAAACTCTGTATCGTCCAGGCCGATGGCGATTTGACGACATCATGTAATTTAAAGCCACAAGACGGAATGAGAGTCCAGACCCTAAACAAAGACGTAGCGGAGACGAGAAGGATGGCCCTGGAGCACATTCTGTCGGACCACTATGGAGATTGCATAGGGCCCTGCAGAGATAAATGTCCTTCTCATAGTGATGTAGAGACTTATATCGCATTGACAAAGGCGGGCAGATATCACGAAGCCGTAAAGGTGATGAAGGAGAGGTACATCCTGCCAGCTGTTTTGGGGAGGGTCTGCCCAGCCTTCTGTGAGGAGAACTGCAGGAGAAATCTTGTGGAGGGCGCTTTGTCGATAAGGATGATCAAGAGGTTCGCTGCTGATCAGGATCTAAAAGACCCCTGGATGCCAGACGTTCCAAATTCAAAGGGTAGGAAAATTGCGATCGTCGGGGGTGGACCGGCTGGGCTATCATGTGCCTATTACCTCAGAACAAAGGGATATGGAGTGACGATATTTGAGGCGATGGGGAAACTCGGGGGAATGACGCGTTATGGTATTCCTGAATACAGATTGTCGAGAGATGTGTTGGATAGGGACATCGCGACTGTAACCGATACAGGCATAGAGGTCAAAACCAATCGGGCTCTTGGTAGCGATATTACCCTAGACGAATGTCAGAGGGATTACAATGCTACATTCCTGGGAATCGGGGCGTGGAAGAGCATCGGGATGAGGGTAGAGGGTGAAAACTTAAAAGGAGTGATGCACGGGATCGAGTTTCTAAGAAGGAGAAACAAAGGGGAGAAAGTGGAACTGGGTAAAAAAGTGATCGTCGTCGGAGGGGGAAATACGGCCATCGACGTCGCGAGAACCGCTTTGAGGCTTGGATCGGACGTTACGCTGGCGTATAGGCGCTCCAGGAAAGAAATGCCAGCCAACGAAGAGGAGGTGGATGAGGCAGAAGAGGAAGGGGTCAAGATAAATTTGTTGGTCAACCCCGTCAAATTCCATGGCGATAATAAACTGGAAAAGGTCGAGTTAATCAAAATGGAGCTCGGCGAACCTGATGAGAGCGGGAGAAGAAGGCCGGTACCCATCGAAGGTTCGAACTTCTTCTGGGAGGCGGATAACGTCATCCTTGCCATAGGGCAACGTTGTGATGAAGAGCCCCTCAAGAAGTTCAACGTCGGCGTGGAAAGAGGTAAAACGATAGTCGATGATGTGACTCTAGAAACTTCTATACCCGGCGTTTTTGCAGGAGGTGATTGTGTTTTAGGGCCTTCTACGGTCATCGAATCGATCGCTTCGGGAAGAAGAGCCGCGATAATGATCGACCTCTATCTGAAAGGCAAGCTTGAGCTTGCAAAAAATGTGCTCTTGGAGCCTTCAAAGCACGTCGATGACGTATTAAATGACGAGGATCTGTACGATGTGCTCTTCGATCTTGAGCCATATACCCACTGGAGAAAAGTGACTGAAGAGGATTATAAAGATAGAGAGAGAATTCCAAGAGTCGAGAAGAAACTCAGAAATGTTGAGGAGAGAATAGGAGACTTCGATGAGGTGGAGATAAGCCTCGCCCAAGAAGAGGTGGAAAAGGAGGCGGATCGATGCATGTCCTGTGGTTGCATGAAGCTGTATGAATGCAAGCTAAGGGAGTACTCGACAATTTACGATGCCAGACAGATATTCGAGGGGGAGAGAGTAAAATACCCTGAAATAGACCATCCCTTCTTCACCCTGGACGAAAATAAATGTATCTCATGTGGACTTTGCGTAGACGTTTGCAACGAGATTCAGCAGTGCGAGGTTCTTAACTTCGTTCAAAAAGGTTACAAAACTATAACTTCCACTCCTGTGGATGAGCCATTTGAAGAGACGGACTGCGTGTTCTGTGGCAACTGCCTCTCCGTCTGCCCCGTTGGAGCTTTGAGCGAGAAAGAGAGGATAGGAAAGGGGAGAGAATGGGAATTTGAAAAGACAGTTACCACCTGCCCATACTGCGGAGTTGGCTGTGAGTTGCACCTTGAAATAAAGGACGGCAAAGTGGTCAGGGTCACTTCCCCTCAAGATGCGCCCGCCAATAACGGATGGCTATGTATCAAAGGTAGATATGGTCTCGAGTTCGTTAATTCTCCAGATAGGCTTACTACACCGCTGATCAAAGAGAACGGGGAGTTCAAAGAGATATCGTGGAATGAGGCTTTGGATATAGTGGCCTCTAGACTGAACAAGATAAAAGAAGAACACGGCCCAGACGCTATAGCTGGTCTTTCCTCCGCCAAATGTACAAATGAGGAGAACTACCTTTTCCAGAAGTTCATGAGAGCTGTGGTAGGCACGAACAATGTGGATCACTGCGCCAGGCTCTGTCACGCCTCAACGGTCGCTGGCCTCGCAAGAGCATTTGGCTCAGGAGCCATGACGAACTCGATGGAGGAGCTAAGCAGGGCTGACTGCATCTTGATCACCGGGTCAAACACATCTGAGGCACACCCCGTCATCGCTTTGCAGATCAAAAAGGCGGTGAAAAATGGAGCAAAGCTGATCGTAGCGGATCCGAGAAAAATAGAGTTAGTGGACTATGCAGAACTCTGGCTTCGCCAGGATCCCGGCACGGACGTCGCTCTGTTCAATGGGATGATGTGGATTATACTGAACAAGGGGTTGGAAGATGTAAAATTCATAGACAAAAGAACAGAGGGCTTTGGATCCCTTAAAGAAGCGCTCAAAGATTATCCTCCCGAGAAAGTAGAGAAGATCACCGGTGTCCCAGCCGAACAGATCGAAAAGGCCGCTGAACTCTATGCGAAAGCGAATAGATCTTCAATCGTTTACGCCATGGGCATTACTCAGCATACCACCGGAACCGACAATGTGCTCTCGCTCGCAAATCTCGCAATGATCACCGGCAATGTCGGAAGAGAATCGACGGGCGTTAATCCATTAAGGGGACAGAACAACGTCCAGGGTGCCTGTGATCTAGGAGCTCTTCCCAACGTTTTTCCGGGATACCAGAACGTCGAGGACGCAAAATTACGGGAAAAATTCGAGAATGCCTGGGGCGTCTCTCTTCCAGGTAAAAAGGGTTTGACCGTGGTCGAGATGATGCACGGAATCGAAGACGGGAAAATAAAGGGGATGTACATAATGGGCGAGAACTCCGTTCTTACCGACCCCGACTCGACAAGGACGAAAAAGGCGTTAGAACAGTTGGATTTTCTAGTGGTCCAGGATATCTTCCTTTCAGAGACCGCAAAACTGGCTGACCTGGTGCTCCCTGCAACATGTTTCGCCGAGAAGGATGGAGCCTTTACCAATACGGAGAGGAGAGTCCAGAGAGTCCGCAAAGCACTGAATCCGCCCGGGGAGGCAAGGGCGGATTGGGAGATAATCTGCGATGTCGCAACTAGAATGAGGTATCCGATGAAGTATAGACATCCGTCTGAAATAATGGATGAGATCGCCGCTTTGAGCCCTATCTACGGAGGGATCATCTATCCAAGGTTGGAGGGGAAAGGTTTACAATGGCCCTGCCCTGATAAAAATCACCCAGGTACTAAATACCTCCATAAAGATAGATTCACGAGAGGGAAGGGCAAATTCCATCCAACGCCGTACCGACCACCAGTGGAGCTGCCCGATGAAGAATATCCGTTTATTCTGTCTACTGGTAGAGTATTATACCACTTCCACACTGGGACGATGACTCATAGAGTCAGGGGAATAGAGAGGATTTACCCAGAGGGCCTGGTCGAAGTTAACTCCGAAGATGCCAGCTCTTTGGGTCTGTCAGATGGGGATATGGCTAAGGTCAGGTCACGGAGAGGAGAGGTCACAGCAAAGGTACGTATAACAGATAGATCGCCCAGGGGAGTCGTCTTCATGACATTTCACTTCAAGGATGCCGCCGCCAACATATTGACCATCGATGCTCTAGACCCAATCGCCAAAATACCCGAGTTCAAGGTGTGCGCCGTTAGCGTTGAACCAGTTACAAGCTGAAAAATGGGCTTTTATTTGCAGGTTGCTATCTGCAGCTTCGCTTTTTTCTCTTTTTACCTCGTTGGGCTCTATTACTTCACATCTTTTCATCATCGCCTCCTCTCGCCATACTCAGGTAAGATGCCGGGTATAAATACGGCTATAAAAGTAAAAAGATGATAACGTTTTGTGCTCATCGTCATTATGGCTAGACGACAAAAAATTAGAATGCTAAATGCTTGGATAGAGCACTATTTTTCGCCATAATCTAGGGTTAACTATCCCAGGTCGCAGTCAGGATATACAAACTTTAAATATTATAGTTAGATGTTAGAGCATGAAGGAGTTATCTCATAGAACGGACTGTCTGACCGGAGATACGATGGTCATTTTAAGGAACAGGGCTAAAGAGCTCGATCGAATGACCAGCGGAATGATACACATGGAGGTGGGCGAACCCGATTTCGACACTCCAGTTAACATACGCGAAAAGGCCAAAGAGATGTTGGACAGGGGTTATACGCATTATACCCCCCAGACCGGTATCCCTGAGCTAAAAGAAGTGATAGCGGATTACATCGAGGAAAGCAGGGGATTCAGGCCAGATGAAAAACAGATACTGGTAACTTCTGGGGCTAAAGGAGTGATGTTCAGCTCCATAATGACTATTATAGAACAGGGGGATGAAGTGCTGGTAAGCGATCCTGCTTATCCGCCCTATCTAACCATTTTGAGATATGTCGGGGCCAAGATCGTCCCCTTTCCCTTGAGAGGTGAAAATTTTTCTCCATCTCTCGAGGAAATTAACGAGAAAATCACCTCGAAAACGAAGATGATCGTGGTTAACTCTCCTAATAATCCATGTGGTTCCGTACTGGAGAAGGATAAGGTAAAGGGAATAGCTCAAATCTGTGAGGATAGCGGTCTCTATCTGCTGTCTGACGAGATATACTGCAGGTTGATATATGAAGGGGAACACTACACCCCCTGCTCTGATGGCTGCGATGAGAGATCCATTCTCCTGGATGGTTTCTCTAAAGCCTATGCGATGACCGGCTGGCGTTTAGGCTTCGGTGTGGGACCAAAAGAGGTGATAAAACGCATGGGTCTAATAATGGGAAATGCCGTGACATGCGTTCCCGCCTTCACTCAATGGGCTGGGGTAGAAGCTTTTAAAGGCCCACAGGATGAGGCCAAAAAGATGGTTGCGGGATTCAAAGAAAGAAGAAATCTGATCGTTAAGAGGCTGAACAGTATAGGTGGGGTAGATTGCCCAACTCCTAAAGGTGCATTCTATGTATTCCCCGATTTCAGCTCATTCGGGATGAAGAGTTTTGATCTTGCCTCCAAACTCCTTGAAGAGAAGAAGGTGGCCACTTTGGCGGGAAGCTCCTTTGGTGAGCAGGGGGAGGGGCATCTGCGCTTATCATATGCCACTTCTATGGAGAACATAGAGGGAGGAGTTAACAGGATTAAAGACTTCTTAGCGGGGGTACCCGAGTCTGGCCAAAGGGGCAGGACTTAAGATCCTGTGGCGAAGGCCTCCGAGGGTTCAAATCCCTCCCCCCGCATCGAACTGGAGGTTTAAATCGCCCCAAACGATAGGGGTCCTATCGGTTTGGATGCCCGGAGTAGAGGGGGGACTGATCTGCGCTATGACTCTAAGAAATCGTGCAATCCCATTTAGGGGAGGAGTACTTGCGAGAGGGGTCGCTCATATCAACGTAACCTTCGAAGTATAAGGGCCAAAACAGGTTGAAAGATAAGCCATACTAAGGCTAGCACAGGCCCCAAGATAAACGGTAGCATAGCCAGTAAAGGTATTGCCAGAATGATGAAAGCGAGCAGATACGCAAATAATGCCACCATTACCGAAACCAGTTTTAAGGGGATAACTGCCGAAACCAGATTGAGCGTATTGCCCATCAGCGGCTCGTCAGCCCTTATCCTTATTATTCTGCCAAAACCTGCACCACCGACCCCTGCCCCATTTTCCGCCGTATCGCTCTCAGCGGCATCGATAAGCGGCAGTGTAATGCTCGATCGATATTGCACATCATGTAATATATCCGCTCTGAAATCCATCAGCAAGGGCAACGCGTACATTACATCTGATGTGCTGATGACGACGCGAAGCTTATGTCCCTTGCCAAGCTGATGACATATGATATCACAGTCAATACATACGAGTTGTTCCTTTGAGGGATTTGCATCCATTTCCGAATAGGTCGCATGGCTAATCAGTTTCGAGTTGTCGCGCTCGTCGACATCATAAAAGAACAAATTAACCTGGAACTCCTTTCTTGATGGATTAACCCACAGGTTTATATCAGGCGTACCCAGGATCGTCATAGCGTTCGAAAGCACCTCAGTTTCGAAGCTAACCGCGGCGTCCGAAGACTTGATTAATGAGTTAGGCGCACCAGGCACCGCGATCTCCCTATTAGAATAGATCATCGGCGATATATGGGCTATGCCCGAGGTAGCTGGAGCTATTAGAGCATTCTGGATTGCACTCGATGCCTGACTCTCCGCCGGTGCGGTCTCCATTAATGCGCCGCCCTTGTGGAGATACAACGTCATCTCGTCCGTAGCAACTGGCCACTGCGTGAACTCGCCCATCGTGTTATCCCAGTTCTGGTAGATCTTCACCGCCGGCTCCATGATGCCGTTGTTATCGCTGCGTAACCAGTAGTCAAACCAGCTCATCGCGTCATCCCACAGTTCGTTGGGCGCGGATAGCAGACCAGACGACTCCGCCGAAGCGTGAACGCCGTTAGCGAGTATCATTTTTTTGGGCACTTCCAGCTTTTCAAAGAAGCGGACCATCTGGCCAGAAGAAAGTAAATCGTCGTTGAGGCCGTTGATGATGAAGATCGGCGTGCCGCTCTCGTTGATTTCATCGATATATTTCATTGGGGATCTATCCCACAGGTCGCTATAGGTCTCTTCCCAATCTGGCGTAAAAAAATCTGACAGTGGTAGGCTATTATAGGCCCCTTTGGTGTCGGGCGTATATAACAGACCCGACAGCAGCCATTCCCACTGCTCAGGGTCAACACGTCCCAATACCGTAGCCGAGAGGACTAAGATCGTGGACCATATCGTCTTCGGACTTCCGTTAGGTAAGAGCGCCTGAGTGAGATCACTCCAGCCGCTCATCCCGACGACTGTCTTGACGCGGTCGTCGAACGCCGGTGAAAGCAGCGAATGCCCACCTCCATAAGAAATGCCGATAACGCCTATGCTACCTGGATCGGCGGGAGTATTCTCGATCAGCCAGTCAATTACTAAAGAGAGGTCTTGCATCTCAAGAGGACCTGCGGTTCCGATCTTACCTCCAGCCAAACCCCAGCCACGGGTGTCGTAAGCACAGGTGATGTATCCCGCCTGGGCAAATTCGGCCTCTTTGCCGATGTATTGAATCTGATTAAACATCCAGGAATGGATGAACACAACGACTGGGAAGCCGCCTTCCGGTGCTGGACCGCACGGTACGAGCACATGCCCGGTCAGTTTAACGCCGTCATCGGCGATAAAGGTAACCGTCTCAGCTGTGTAATCATCGGAGGCGACGAGATCTTCATAAGGTATTGACATCTCTTTAAATTCTACCTCCTGAACCTGCACAACTGGCAAAAAAATCATTGCCAGCAGGGCAACGCCCATCGAGGCTGTAAATATCTTTTTTGTTCTCACGTTTCGCCTCTTTGGCTTCTACAGCTAGATATCTTAATGCATTAGGACTATTTTATAATTACGATCTGGTATTGGAGGGTCGTAGTTAAGCAGCTCATGAGATTTCATGCTCATAAAGGTGCAAACCAAAAACACTTCAAAGCAAAATTAACTACCCAAGTAATGAGATGATTAAATGTCGGGGATAAACACTTTGCCTGATCATGCAAAAAAGAAATGGATGAGCTACTTTGGATGGTCTGTAAGTAGACAAAACTTAATGGATACGTGTCCTAAAGCCTATTATTACCGGTATATCCATTCCTGGAGAATAGACTGGAAAGAAAGAGATAATTTCCAGATACTTAGAGATCTTCAGGCAGTTCCACTAATTCATGGTATACACATATCAGACATTTTAAGAAAAGTACTCGATAAAGAGATATCATCGGAGATCGAAAGTCTCAAAGCGCGCTTTGAGCGGGAAATGAGAGAAACCTTTGAAAAAGGAGAAGAGAGAGTGACCGAATTATACAATGGAGTTGGTATAGCTGATGACTATTTCGAAGAGCATATCGAGGCTGGTAAAAAAGAAATTGAAAATTTTATAACTGAGATATATCCCTTTGTGAAAGACATGGATATAAGATTAGTTGACAGGATAGATAAATACGAAATAGAAAGAAGAAATTTCTATTCAGCCCCTGATTTTCTTGGGATAGATGAGAAAGGCGTATGGCACCTTGCGGATTGGAAAACGGGCAAGGGAGTTTTAAACGAATCATTCCTAGATCTGCAATTGACTACATATGCCTATTATGCGATAAAACGCATAGCTAAGGGCAGCAGGCCAAAAATGAGATTATATGCGATATTTCTACAAGACATGTCAAAGAACGTCAAAAAAGATTTAACGGAAAAAATGCTCCAAGATGCAAAAGACAGAATGTTCAGAATGCATGATGACGTTCTAGAAAGATCCATGAACGGACCTTTTCCCGCTTTGCCGGACGAAAGAAAATGTAGATTTTGTAATTTTGCCACCATCTGCGAGGAGGGAAAATATTTCCTGAACGATCGGCAGGTAAGAAGCCTCTCTTAATTATCAGTCCCTCCCCGCAGCAGACTTCTCGATAAATGTCCATGGATTGGGTTGCTTGTATAAATGCAAAAATTCCACTGCCTGTTCTCCATGCTCCTGGGCCCATTCCGGGTTAGCCTCCAGAAAAGCATCTGCATCGAAGGGCGTGCCGCATGGATGGCCCCAGCGGGCCCACGTGCTCATCCCATCAAGTGCAAGGGTACTGGATGTGACCTTACAATCGTAGGCCCCACTTGTGGTGGCCCCAGTAACCGTTTCGGCCTCGCCGTGCCCACATATGGTTCTACTGCTTGGAGCCTCTATCCCAAGATAGGTATCATAATGATCGGACAGCATGAGCTTCCCTACTTCGACATCTATCTTACCATAATACTCGTCCTCAAGTTGTCCCCATCGTATATATCTGGCATACCCTCTATTGGCTGGATCAGGATCTCCCGCGCCTGTCAATTCCCTCAGGGATTCGCTCCATAGGTAGTTCGACGACCCAAAGAAACCATTGAAGGTGCGGTGAAACTCCCAGTCGGTGGTGAGCAACTGTAAAGAGGCGATTTCTCCCGTCTTGGTATCGCCGATCAAACATTCGGCTTGACCGCCCCCGTTATTTTTTTCCGTTACCGTCTCAATCCATCCATCAATACCGTCACAATACTGAATGGCATGTAGCCGGGTCGTAAAATGCAAATTGCCCTCGGGATCCATGGGCTGCCAGCCGATCGAAGTTAGAGTTATCACCAGTCCCGCTTCGTTCATGTACCATTCCTGTCCGCTCCATATGGAGCCTCCAGCTGACTGGTACCTGTAACCGTACCCATTTTCTGGCCTGACGTCGTATATGACGTTGTACATGAAATCCTTTTCATAGGGATACCAGGTATTATGCCCTATAACAATCTCTCCGGTGGTGGTGGCGTCGCCAGTGGCGATGAATGCGCTACAGCCCTCGGGCTCCTCCGGCTCTTTTTGACTGCTTTGAAAGGCATCCTGATCGGCCCATTGATTGCATGCAACCACATCCCATATATCCCAGTCATAGCCCCTTGCCTGTAAGCTGGCCTCAATTCCCTCAAGCTGTTTCCGGTATTCCGCGGGGATTTTGTCCCATACGAATTCCTGGGCTATTTCCCGAGCAATTTGTCGATCCTCCTGACCCCCTAGATAACTGAGAAGCCAATAATTTGCTTTTTCAGCTGTAAGGTAGCCGTTCTGGTAGCCTATCTGGTATGGTGACCCCTCCAGATGAACGATAAGCCAACCATCCTGCTCGTAGGCATATGAGCCATCGAGAAGGTCCTGATCCTGCATTTCGGAAAAGCCCATCGTATTGGCGCTTAATATCAACTCGAATAACATAACCGTAACTAGCAAAATCTTCAGTTTATTTGACATTCTCCATCTATAGTAGTAATACCATTTAAAATTTGTTAATAATAGCCCTGAGCTGGTTGAGATTGCCATCGCAAACACATCCAGAATCCACCAAGACTTTATGCAGTCGCCGCACACTATTGAATGTGGAGTAAGAAAATGAGGTTAAAATGCTCCGGTAAAAGCCCGCTTAGCGGGAGGAAGTGAATAAATGCGGAAGAAATTTCTGGTTGCATTTACGGTTTTTGTGCTTATAATCATACCTCTGAGCTCCATCGCCACATCCGGGAGCGAAGAAAACAAGGCGGATCTGGTCCTCTTAAACGGAAAGATATGGACGGCGGATCCAGATTGCCCAGGGGCTGAGGCGATAGCGATCAAGGGAGAACACATCATCGCAGTCGGTACAACCGAAGATATAAAGGGCCTAATTGGCCGAGAAACAGAGGTAGTGGACCTTAAAGGTAAAAGGGCAATACCGGGATTTAATGATGCCCACTGCCATGGGATGCTGGTAGGGATGTTTACGTATTTGCTTGGCAACATGGGCATCAACCTCTTCGAGCCAGCGATGTCTTCCGGTCTAATGGCCAAAGTAGAGAAAGTCTTTTTCTACTGGATCTGCACGATCTGCTATGCTGTCTGGGAGAAGTGCCCAATAGCTGTTGCAGCTATGTTTATGCCAATGTTGCTTGCATGGCTCTCCCTCGTGGAGAATCCCATAGATTTCCTGACAAAAGGCGTAGAGTTCGCGAGCAATGAGATGGCGGAGATGGGTATAACCTCGGAGGCGGAGCTTGCCGTAACTAACTTCGCGATGATCGAAGCTTTTGAGAAGGCGAGGGACGAAGGGAAGTTAAAAACTAGGATAAACTACTATGTCACGAAACAAATATTGGATGAGACCTTAGCACGTGGCATGAAAACTGGCTATGGCGACGAATGGGTCAGGCTTTTGGGCCTCAAGCTTTTATCGGATGGCATGCTCGGATGCTACACGGCAGCGTTGAGAGAGCCTTACAGCGATATGCCGGGGTGGAATGGCATGGTGCTTATGTCTCAGGAAACAGCCAACATGTGGGTACTTAAGGCTCATAAGGTTAAAAATAGCCACTCATGCTATCGGCGATAAAGGGGCCGAGCTCACGCTTAACGCCTATGAATATGCTCAGGAACAGTACCCACTGGAGGATGCACGTCCAACTTTAGAGCATTGTCAGATACTTGGTCCAGATTTGATCGAGAGGATGGTCGAAAACGGCGTGATAGCATCCATCCAATGCAGCTTCGCCACATCCGATATGGTCTATGTTGAGAGGCGTATAGGGCCGGAGAGAATAAGGTGGAGTTATCCATGGAGGACGCTTTTGGACGCTGGGATAACCCTAGCAGCCGGCTCAGACTTTATGGTTGAAACTATAGATCCATTTATTGGAATCCAGCGCATTGTAACTAGACAGGAGCTCGACGGTACTCCACCTGGCGGTTGGTTCCCAGAGCAGCGCCTCACCGTAGAGGAAGCGCTATATGCTTACACGGTTGGATCAGCATATAACTCATTTGAAGAAGATATTAAAGGATCTATAGAACCTGGCAAACTTGCAGACATCGTCGTTCTTTCACAGGATATACTAAACATCTCGCCCTATGACATAGCGAATACTACTGTAGAAATAACCATCGTTGGTGGAAACGTGGTCTATGTTTCGCCTGAAACTGATCTGATCGTTGAAATCAGCTCCGATGATTGTATGGAAAAGCAGATTCCCTCAACGGCTCCTGCAGCTACTCCAGAAAATGATCTAAAAGCATTTCTGATCAGGATGGCAGGCAAATTAGCCATAGCCGGCACTGCAATAGAGCTAACCTTGCCCGCAGTTGCCAGTATCCTGGGAGACCCTTTTATTCCATACGCAGAGTTTGCTGGGAGTCTTTTAGCGAGGCCTCTTATCCTAATTGGTCTGATGCTGGCTATACTCATTGACTATATATCCCCCTCGCTGATCCTAAAAATGCCCTTTCATGAAGTCGTCTTATCATTCCTGGGATAGTCCTGTAATCGGATCTTGAATGCAAATCTAGGGCATGGAGGGGTAAAAAATACCTTATACTGTGACACCCATATAAATGCCATGATCCTTATATAGGGTCGGGGAGCATGTATGAAAGAAATAAAAAAGATGGGGAAAACAGCTTCAATGGTGATTATTTCTGGCCTGCTGGCGATGATGCTTTTTTCGAGCACGGTAAGTCCATCTCCAGGAGTGACAATTCATTACCATCCCCAAGCCCAGTATATAAAGACTCCGTGAAAACAAGAAAAATGTATCGAAACTTATATATAGAACAAACGCATACGGAAGAATAGTGGGAAAATGTTACCCAAGGAAGGGTCAAAGTATCGTGGGAAAATATTACCCAAAAAGGGCTTAAACTTCGCCGTCGCGCTGTTGCTAATCTCCGCTATATTGCCCAGTATACCATTGATAAGGGATGGGCTACGGAGTGGGGGAGTAGATTGGTATCTTGGAGAGGTCAACGGTGGAAGTTTCAAGGGAGTGAGCGATTTCAAAGCCTTTTGGGGAAGGGAAAACACATTGGAGAATATAGATGGATCACCATCCGAAAGCATCGTTACTGAAGAGATAATGGTGAGGGAAGCATGGATATTCCCTTCAGAGGAGTTGAAGATCAAAACGCTTACGCCTCCAGAGAGGATTAGGGTAAAGCTCCCGGTAAGGCTTGTGAATGAAGCCGAAGACGATGAGAGCGTCCAGGACATATCCGTCAGGATGGAGATGAGAGGGCCCAGGAACCTTTATGCTTCTCGATTCTACAACCTCTCAGAGAGCGGAATGATAAACTTCGATCTCGAGCTTGAGGGATTTGGCGAATATGTAGCTGATATATATTGTAAGTTGGGGGTAAAGGAAAGCAAAGCCAGATCCACGATGAAGATAATCGACGGAATAAACCTCGGAGGGGAAAAATTTCCCAAGAAGGGTTATGACGCCGTCGTGGAGTTTGCGAACCATTTTGAAGGCATCTACTCCATAGAATCCTTTTTCTACTGGCTTAGTGAAAATTTCGATTATGAGGTCGACAGCCCTTTCGAGGCTATTCATTCCCCAGACAACCTCCTTAGCAGGAGTGCGGATGACTGCGACGGATGCGCGACGCTCACTGCCTGTCTCCTGCAGGAGGGTCTGGGGTATGATACGTCCATCCTATCCGCTGATACGAACGGAGATGGGCTGCTGGATCATGCATTTGCCGTCGTGAGGTGTTCAAATAGCTATCCTGACTACATAAGGATGAAATATAAATGGGACCCGGCATTTCCAATCCTCCCAGAGTACGGCGACGGGGAAGTGCTCTTCATAGTAGATGGTACAAGGTGTTATCCGGGGGGTGACGGAGAGGAATGGGTTACTTACAGCGAGTGCGAGTGGTATGAGTGGATTGGGCTGATAACTTAACGCGACAAACTTTTAATATAGGCCTACTATAGCGACGTAGTGATACCGAAAAGAACAGCTCTACTAGTATCGCTTCTTCTTGTAACTCTAGCTCTGTCGGGCTGCATGGGGAGGACGTCCTATTGGGGTGTTCCGGGGATCTACGGTTCCGTATTTCTATCTGAGGGCGAGGAGTTGGTGATAGAGGTGGACTTTATGGACGGAGTTGAACCCATTAAAGGGGCCCTGGAACAATTCGGCGGGGAAGTAGAAAAGATCACGGGGAAAGATGTGAGAATAGAAGACCCCAGGAGCTTCACCTATCCCGACTGGAAAGGCGCCTATGACGTGAGCAATGAGAGCCAGATAGAAGAGGCGCTAACCACGATCGTGCGTATAGGGGAGAAGTTCAGGGACAATAAAAATGATCTCTTTCCCATAATGTCCGACACGGTTTACCTCTACGTGCTCTATCTGGATGGAAAGATGGCAGAAGAAAAAGGAGAGATCCCGGGGATGGTTTTCAGCGCCGATTCGATATGTGTATTCCCCGAATCTCTAGATAGTATCCATTTCGGATTAGATGATATCCATTTCGGATTAGATAGCATCCATTTCGGAGTACTCTGGAGAAAGGGAAAAGAAGTGGCTAGAGAGAACGTGGAGACCACTGTCCTTCTGCACGAGTTTGGCCATCTTCTAGGCCTTGCCCGGAGGCCAGGACTGGAGGGATACCAGAAGCTTGCTCCGGAGCACGGGAAACACTGCTCTAATTCCAGCTGTGTTATGTACTGGCGGCTGTCATGGGCCGCTACTGGAAATGATTATGATCACTATCTAAACGACTACAAACATTTCTGCGACGATTGTCTGGTCGAGCTGGATTCTTACCGTTATTAAAGTGAATAGGTATCTGCCTCCAGGTTTGAGTGATTTTTGATGCTCCCTGAAAAAAATCAGCAAGACTTAAGTACGCATACACTATAATTTTATAGATATGCCGCCCAAGATCCTGATAGTGGAAGATAGCGCATTCATGAGACAGATCTTAGCTCGTATAGTAGAATCGATGGGATGGGAGGTCGTGGGGGAGGCGGCCAGTGGGGAAGAGGCGATCGATCTCTGCGGTAAGATAAAACCAGACGTCATCACCATGGACATAGTGATGCCGGGCATGGGAGGGATTGAAGCCACTAGAAGGATAAAGGAGAGATATCCCTTCATAAAGATCCTCCCAGTCACCGCTGTGGGGACCCAGAGCAGAATAATGGATGAAATTATAACTGCTGGCGGTGAAGAAAATTATATAACCAAGCCCTTTGATGACGAATCGGTAAAAGATGTGCTAAAAGAGATAGTTTCTTAGAATAACCTCTTCACAGCATATCTCTCGAAGTCGGAGAAAGGGATAAAGAGAATGTAGCTTTTGGAGCACTCTCCTTCAACCGCGAACTTTATGGTTGAGATCCAGATCCTTTCATCGACTTTTTGCTCGCCCAATATCTCATTAAATAGCGTCTGGACAGTATCTAATCTTATGAGAGGCGGCCTCTCCATTATCTCAATATTCAAGAAACGAGAGAGGGCCCCTATGAAGGTGCCAGTTAGTATGTTTCCAGTCTCCCTTAGGGCTGATTCCTCCATACTCCCCAGCTCATCTACATCC